>JAEXTK010000022.1 GCA_023406985.1 Spirochaetota bacterium
GTCGTCGCCGGGAACGGCGGGGCCGCCAAGGCCGCCTCCGTCCTCGGCGCCGAGGTCCGGCCGCTCCCGGTATAGGAGCGGTCAGCGCTTCGGCGGGTTTTTCTTGAGATACTCGTGGTCTTCCGACACGTCGGCGATGAGCCGCGAGACCTTCCACTCCTGGTTGGTCGGCGTCGACATCGCGAAGGCCACCTCCGCGGGGTCGCCGCCGCTCTCGGCGATGGCTTTCTTGGCGGCCCGCATGACCGCGATGACCTGTTCGTGCGTGAAACCGTGCAAGAAAACTACCTGCGCCATGCGGACCTCCGATGCTGCGTTATGTTCCCGGCCGTATGTCGGCGGACCCGCTCGTGCGCGCGGTGACGGTCGGCGTTCCCCAATACAATACCGAAGCCGCCCCCGACGCGTCCACTTCGAGCGAGTCTGCGGCGGTCGTTTCCACGCGCCCCGCTCCGGCGAGGCGGGCCTTCACGCGGCGCGCCTCCAAACCCTTGGCGGCGACCGCGGCCGAGCCGCTCAGGTCCAGTTCCAAGGCCTCGGCCTTCCCGGCGAGCGTGACCTCCCCGCCGCCCGACATCACGAGGGCGACGCGGTCGGCGTCCAGGTCGCGCACGGTCGCCGCGCCGGAGCCGCTCAAGTCCATGCCGAGCTGATCGAGGTCCCCGGCGAGCCGCACGGTACCCGATCCGGAGAGTCGGATCCGCGCCCGCTCCGCCGCGACTTCGGCCTCGACCGAGCCCGATCCGCTCACGACGATGTCCAGGTCGTCCGTCTCCCACGGCGAGAGGGCCTGGAAATCGGCTGCTCCCGAAAGGTCGAGGCTCCCGAAGGCAGGGGAGGTGAGATCGAATTCGAGGACCTGCAGGCCCGAGACGCTCACGCCGGGGCGGAAGCCGAGCTTGAGCCTCCCGCCGTCCGTCCCGCAGTCCAGGTGCTCGAAGAGCGACTCGTGCGTGCGGACGACGAGCTTCGGAGCCGGGCCGGCCTTCCACCGGACCTTCCCGACGCCGCTCACGGCTACCGCGTCAAAGGAAGTGACGTAAATCTCTTTTTCGATGACCGGGCCCTTCGCCCGGACCGGGGTCCATACGCCGTACCGCCCGTCGGCGACCCCGGAGGCGAACGCCGTGCCCGCGGCCAGGGCAATGGCGGCCGCGCACGTGATAATGCGTTTCATGGTGAACCTCGCATTACGGTGAAAAGGATGACGTCCCGTACGGGACTCCACCGAATATAGCGCCTGCCGGCCCGCGCGTCCATTGCCGACGCCCTTCGCGGATAGTACATTCGAATCATATGGACTACGAACGATTCACCGTAAAGGCGCAGGAAGCCCTCCGCGAGGCTTCCTCCGAAGCGCAGAAGAACGACCAGACCCAGGTCGACCCCGAGCACCTCCTCCTCGCGCTCGTGACGCAGGACGACGGCATCGTGCCGCCCGTCCTGGAGCGGATCGGCGCCGATCCCGCTTCCATCGCCGACGGGGTCCGCTCAATCCTCAAGAACAAGCCCAAGGTCTACGGGGAGGCGGCCCAGCTCTACTTCGCGCCGCTCTCCTCCCGCGTCCTCGCCAAGGCGGAGGCCGAGGCCGCCTCGCTCAAGGACGAGTACGTCTCCGCCGAGCACATCCTCCTCGGCCTCGTGGCGGTGGAGAGCCCGTCGCAGAACATCCTCAAGGAAGCCGGCGTCACCAAGGACGCCATCCTCACCGCCCTCAAGGCCGTGCGCGGGTCCTCGCGCGTCACGGACCAGAATCCCGAGGAAAAGTACCAGGTCCTGGACAAGTATTGCCGCGACCTCACCTCGCTCGCGCGCGCGGAGAAGCTCGACCCGGTGATCGGGCGGGACGAGGAGATCCGGCGCGTCATGCAGGTCCTCTCGCGCCGCACCAAGAACAATCCCGTCCTCATCGGCGAACCGGGCGTCGGCAAGACCGCCATCGCCGAGGGCCTCGCCCGCCGCATCGTCGCCGGCGACGTGCCCGAGGGCCTCAAGGGCAAGAAGCTGCTCGCGCTCGACATCGGCGCCCTCGTCGCGGGAGCCAAGTTCCGCGGCGAGTTCGAGGAGCGCCTCAAGGCGGTGATCCACGAGGTGCAGGCAGCCGGCGGCAACATCATCCTCTTCATCGACGAGCTCCACACCCTCGTGGGCGCGGGCGCCGCGGAGGGGGCCACCGACGCGTCCAACCTCCTCAAGCCGGCCCTCGCGCGGGGCGAGCTCCGCTGCATCGGGGCCACGACCCTGGACGAGTACCGCCAGCACATCGAGAAGGACGCCGCGCTGGAGCGCCGCTTCCAGCAGGTCTACTGCGCCGAGCCCTCGGTGACGGACACCATCGCCATCCTCCGCGGCCTCAAGGAGCGCTACGAGGTCCACCACGGCGTGCGCATCAAGGACGAAGCCCTCGTGGCAGCCGCCACGCTCTCGGACCGCTACATCACGAGCCGCTTCCTTCCCGACAAGGCCATCGACCTCGTGGACGAGGCGGCCTCCCGGCTCAAGATGGAGCTCGACAGCCGGCCGACGGAACTCGACAAGCTCGAGCGCAAGCTCCTCCAGCTTTCCATAGAGAAGCAGGCCCTCCAGCGCGAGGAGGACCCCGCCTCGGTGGAGCGGAGGGCCAAGCTGGAAAAGGAAGTCGCCGACCTCGGCGCCGAGCGGGACGCCATGAAGGCCCGCTGGGACGCGGAAAAGAAGTCCATCGGCGAACTGCGTAGCCTCAAGCAGCGCATCGAGGAACTCAAGATCGAGGAGACGAAGTGGGAGCGGGAGGGCAACCTCGCCAAGGCCGCCGAGGTCAAGCACGGCCTCATTCCCGCTTCCCAGCGCAAGCTCGCCGAGCTCTCCGCCGCGATGGAGGCCAAGCGCGGCGACGCGTCCCTCCTCCGCGAGGAGGTGAGCGAGGAGGACATCGCCCAGGTCGTGTCCACCTGGACGGGCATCCCCGTGTCCAAGATGCTCGCCGGGGAGCTCCAGAAGTACCTTGACCTGGAGAAGGTGCTGGAAAAGCGCGTGGTGGGCCAGGACGCCGCCGTGGAGGCCGTCGCGGACGCGATCAGGCGCAACAAGGCCGGCCTCTCGGACGCCGCGCGGCCCCTCGGCTCCTTCCTCTTCCTGGGGCCGACGGGCGTCGGCAAGACGGAGCTGGCCAAGACCCTCGCCGATTTCCTCTTCAACGACGAGAAGGCCCTCACCCGCATCGATATGAGCGAGTACGGGGAAAAGCACTCGGTGAGCCGCCTCATCGGCGCGCCTCCCGGCTACGTCGGCTACGAGCAGGGCGGCCAGCTCACGGAGGCGGTCCGGCGCCGGCCCTACAGCGTCATCCTCTTCGACGAGATCGAGAAGGCCCACCTGGAGGTCTTCAACGTCTTCCTCCAGATCCTGGACGAGGGGCGGCTCACCGCCGGCCAGGGCCGCGTCGTGGACTTCAAGAACGCCATCGTGATCATGACGAGCAACCTCGGCTCGGACCTCATCCTCGCGGCCAAGAACGGCGAGGAAATCCGGGACGCCCTGAACGAACTCCTGAAGGCGAGCTTCAAGCCGGAATTCCTCAACCGTATCGACGAGACGGTGATCTTCAACCGGCTCGGCGCGGCCGAGATCGGAAAGATCGTGGACATCCAGCTGCAGCGACTCGCCCGGCGCCTGGAGGACCGCAAGCTCGGCCTCAAGGTCTCGGACGGCGCCAAGGCCTTCCTGGCCGGCCGCGGCTACGACCCGATGTTCGGAGCCCGGCCCCTCAAGCGGGCCATCCAGGCCGAACTGGAGAACCCGCTCGCGAAAGCCATGATCGCGGGGCGCTTCGCGGAGGGGGACCGCCTGCTCGTGGACGTCGAAGGGGAGGGCCTCGTCTTCAAGAAAGGCGTATCCAAGACGTGACCCCGTCCGGGAGCGGCATCGGCTCGCCGCGGCTGCGGCGAGCTTTTTTTTTCGCCTCGGGCCCTTTCGGTCCGGCAAAGGAGCGTATACACTGTCAAGGGTAACCTAAAAATTCGTCAAGTCGAGGTTAAAATTGTCGCTCGCCCTCATCTTCGCCCTGTTCCTACCCGCTATTTCGGTCGTCTACATGCTCATCCTGTGGCTGATCTTCAAGCGGACGGTCACCTTCAAGATCTCCGCGGCCCTCGCGGGCAGCCTCATGACGGTCTCCGCCGTGAGCTTCCTCATCGGCTACAAGGGACTCGGCGTGTTGATCTGGGCGACGCCCCTCGTCGGCGTGGCCTTCGTGCTGACCTACCTCGGCATCGACCGGTTCATCGCGCGGCCGCTCCGCCGCACCTACGGCATGCTCTACGAGATGGCCGAGGGCGACGGCGACCTCAGCCGGCGGCTCGATATCCGGTCGAGGGACGAAGTCGGGCGTATTTCCTCCAACTTCAACCGGCTCGTGGAGAAGCTCTCCCTCATCGTCCGCAACCTCAAGGAGGTCGCCTCGAAGGGCTCCATGATCGGTAGCGAGCTCGCGTCGAGCTCCGAGGAGCTGTCCGCGACGGTGGAGCAGATCGCGCGGACCATCGACGCGATGAGCGCCAAGGTCGCGTCCCAGAGCGACGAGATGAAGCGCGCCAACGTGGACGTCCGCGAGATCAAGAACGCCATCGAGCGCCTCAACGCGCTCATCGGCGAACAGTCCGCCACCGTGGAGGAGTCCTCCGCGTCCATAGAGGAGATCGTCGCCTCGATCAAGAACATCGCGAGCGTGACCGAACTCAAGAAAGCGGTCTCCGACAAGCTCGTCGCCCTCGCGGTGGAAGGCGAGCAGGGTATGGATTCCACGGTCGCCGAAATAGACGAGATATCGAAATCGGCCGAAACCATATTCGAACTCGTCGGCATGATCGACACGATCGCGGCGCAGACCAACCTCCTCGCGATGAACGCTTCCATAGAAGCCGCGCACGCGGGCGAGGCGGGGAAGGGGTTCTCCGTCGTCGCCGACGAGATCCGCAAGCTCGCCGAGACGACGGTGGAGAACTCGAAGGATATCTCCGATTCGCTCAAGACGATCGTGGAGAAGATCCAGAAGACTCAGGATACGTCGAAGACGACGGGCCGCGCCATCCGGGAGATCATCGCGGGCATCTCCGACGTATCCGCGGGGATGAACGAGACCCTCGCCGGGATGCGCGAACTATCCGTCGGTTCGGCGGGCATCACCGAATCCCTCGCGGGCCTCGTCCGCATCTCCGGAGAAGTCCGTACCAACTCCGGAGGGATGGCGGAGATGACCTCCCGCGTCGGGGACGCCATGGAGCATATCGCCCGCCTCGCCGAGGAGAACCGCATCGGCATGGGCGAAGCGGCGATCGGGGCCGAGGGTATCGCCGAATCCGTCGTCCTCCTCGCCAACCTGGGGGCGGAGAACGCGGAGAACATGAACCGTCTGGAAACGGAGATCGGGCGGTTCGCGCTCGATCCGCGCGCGGCAGGCGCGCGGTCGGCGCCGGACGGGAGGCCGGCTACGCGGGCCTCCTAGGGCGCGTCGCGGCGAGAGCGGGAAACTTCAGGGCAGGGCGCGGAGGGCTTCCTCGGAGAGGACGAGCATGACGCGGCCCTCGCGGAGGAGCCGCCGGTTTTCTTCGGAAGAGGTGATCTTGAGCGCGTCGTCCCGGTCGATGATGGGGTCCGTGGCCCGCGTGCCGAAGAGGCCGCGCGCGAGGATGCGCAGGGGCGCGGGACCGACGAGCGCCGCGATGTCCGGCCCGCTCTCCGCGGCCTCCCGGCTGGACGCGTAGCGGACGATGCCGCGCGCGGCCGCGATGCCCGGCTCCACCATGTTGCGCTCGTAGACCAAGTTCATGTCCGAGTCCCAGATTTTCGGGAAGAAACAGGCGTTCGCCCGGGAAACGATCTGCCTGCCGTGGAGGGCGAGGGGATCGTCGGCGTAGATGACGATGCCGGTGTAGGGCCGCGTCGCGCGTCCCTCGAGCGTGCGCTGCGGCTCCGCGGCGCGGCGGTGGCGGACGAGGCGGGCCGAGAGCGCATGGAGATCGATGGAGTAGGCCACGGAAAGCGTGCCGAGATCGGGGGAGAGCACCGGCGCCGAGCGGCGGGCGGATGCTACGGCGGTCGCGACGTCGGCGAGCGTGAGGCCCCCCGAACCGATGAGGTCCTCCACGGTGGCGGAGGAGTCCACCGGCAGCGCGAGTAGGGTCGGTTGGACCAGGCGGGGGAATTCCATGTCCGCGATCTCCTCGGCCTGGGACCGGCCCGTCGGTAGGCGGAGGCCGGCGGACGCGAGATCGAGGGTGGAGGAGGCCTCCAGGCGGAGGCTGTCCCAGCGGATGGATCGGGTTATGTCGATGCGGTAGCCCTGCGCGGAGAGCGAGGAAGCCGCGAGCGCGAGGGTAGCGCAGAGCGCGAAACGGCACATCATTGCGCCTCCGCCTTCCTTATCGGCGTTTTGAGTTCCCGGCCTTCGCGGAGAATGGCGGAGAGCTCCATGCCGTTGGCCTCCGCGAGGGCTTCGGGGTCGACGTCGTAGGCGAGGGCGAGGGACCAGAGGGTTTCGCCCTTCTTCACGAGATGCCTCCCGGTGAAGGCCACGGAGGAGTCGACGGGCCGCTCCCGTTCGTAGGGGCCGACCTCCTTGAAGGCGGGGACGAGGATCTTCGCGCCGATCTTGAGGTAGCGGGCCTGGAGCCCCGGGTTGGACTTCTCGATCATGCTCACCGAGACGCCGTAGTGCTGGGAGAGGCCGGAGAGCGTGTCGCCCGAGCGGACGATGTGGAAATAGTAGCGGATGAGCTGGAGGTCCTTGCGGGCGAGGGTTTCCTCGATCTTCGCGGCGTCCTCCGCGCGCACCTTGAGGAAGTAGTTCTTGTCCGGAGGCGTGACGCCGTAGCGGAGCTCCAGGTTCGCGCTGCGGAGGGGCGCGGGGTCCACCTGGGCCTTTTCCGCGAGGAGGCCGAGGTCCACGGTGCGGCCGACGTTCACCCGCGTCCAGCGGGGATCCTCGGGCCAGCCGAGGTCCACGCCCATCCTCCCCGCGCGGCCGAGCACCGAGGCCGCCGCGAGGAACTTGGGGACGTAATGGACCGTCTCGGCCTTGAGGTAGCCTTTTTCGCTGAGGGTCCAATAGTCGTTCACGCCCGCCTTGGCCGCGGCGCGCCGCACGGCGCCGAGCCCCGCGTTGTAGGCGGCCAGGGCCAGGGGCCAATCGCCGAAGTAGCGGTAGTTCTCCTCGAGCTTCCGGAACGCCGCGTCGGTGGATTTCCAGAAATCCCGGCGCTCGTCCACCCAATCGTCGACGCGGATGCCGAAGGGCGCGATGCTGTTCCGCATGAACTGCCAAAGTCCGGCCGCGCCCGATTTGCTGACCGCCTGGGCGTTGAAGGCGGATTCTATCACCGGCAGGTAGGCGAGCTCGGGCGGCAAGCCCCGCGCCGCCGCCTCCGCGCGGATGAGCGGCAGGTACTTCTCGCCCCTGCGCATGACGGCTTCCAGCCACTTCGCGCCGCCCGCGGAAGAATATTGGGCGATGTAGCGCCGGGTGAGCGGCCGGTCGGCCCCCAGAATCGTGAGCGGCTCCTCGTGGTTCCCGTGCCAGACGAAGCGTTCGGCTTCGGCCTCCGCCTCGGCGCTCGCGCCGCCCCGGATGGGGCGATCGTAGACCGCGTCTTGGCTCGCCGCCGGGATCCGTTCGGCGGGGGGCCCGACGCGGGGAGAGCTATCCTCCGCGAAGGATACCGCCGCGCAACAGGCCAGGATGAGGATCTTCGCTACGGTTTCGCGCGGAGGCGAAAAGGGCGCAGGGAAACGCGACGGCTCCGTTTTCATTTTTCCAACCCGTTTACTCGAAGGTCGATGTCGCTGCCACTTCGATACATCGGCACGCGACCGGTCGCGCCTCAGAACTTTTCGCCGTAATAAATGCCCGCCCACTCCCAGCGTCCGTGGATTTCAGGATCGGCGGGAAAGTTGATCTTCCGGAAATAGAGGTACCAGATGGAAATTCTCTGGGACCAACCCCAGGTCTTGAGGTAGGCTTCGTTGGCGTTGGAACTGGAATCCAACTCGTTCGCGTACCGGATGCGGTTCCCGATCATGAAATCGGAGAAATTGAATTCCACGAGGCTGTTGGAATCCAGGACTTCCTGCTCCCAGGACATGGCGAAGAAGTTGACCTTGGCGCGGTATCGCCTGAGGGCGGCCGCGTTGCCCGTGTCCAGGGCGGATTTGACCGCGTCCACGAGGGTCCCGAGGTTTTCGAAGCTCCAATCCTTGGGCGAATTGTAGAAGTCGACGATCTTCTTGGCATACCCGAAAGCATCCGGGAAGCCGGGGATGGAGCTTTCATAGTATGGAAGGAACTTCGTATAGGTGCGGATCGCGGCATCCCATTCGCCGATCTTTTCGTAGGATTGGGCGAGCATGAAGTAGGCCGCGCCCAGGTCGATCCGGTCGGCGAAGCGCGAGATGAGTTCCTGGTAGTACCAAACCCGCTGCTCCGGATCGTCCACCAGTTCGATGAGCTTCTTGAGGCTGGCCAGGTGGACCGATTCCCCGCGCACGATGAGGTCGGGATAGTTCTTGACGATCCTATCGAAGTAATGGGCGGCGATGGGCCCCGCCCCCTGCTGGAGGTGGACGTACGCGGTCATGAGGAGCAGGTAGGCGTCGTACGGATCGTCGGGGTGGAGCTGGACCCAGCTGGTCAGGAAGAGGGACAGGCGTCCGTATTCGCGGAGGCG
Organism: Spirochaetota bacterium; assembly: GCA_023406985.1. Classification (GTDB taxonomy): domain Bacteria; phylum Spirochaetota; class Spirochaetia; order Treponematales; family Breznakiellaceae; genus JAEXTK01. Next base: position 8,700 of record JAEXTK010000022.1, read on the forward strand.
CATGAGCTCGTTGGCTATTTCGCGCACGACGGTGAAGCGTTCTTCCCCGGGGCTCTTCTCTTCGCTCAGAAGGTCGAAGAGATCCCGCAAGGTTTCCTTGTCCGCGCCGGTACCGGCTATGTAATACGGCTCCGCGGCGGCTCTGCGAAACGAGGGAGCGCGATCGGCGCACGCGGAAACCAAGATCGCGCAGGCGGCGGACGCCGCCGCGAGGAGGCGAACGCGTCTTGAACGGCCGAGAACACTACCGAACTCCACGGCCGGATACTAGCATAGGGGGATACCGTTGGCAAGGGAAGGCTCCGATCGTTATAATCCAGTCCATGCAAAAGGGACTGGTGCGAAGGCTTGTGGCGGAAACGGTTATGCTGCTCGGTTTCTCTTCAACGATCATGGGTTTCGCGATCCTCCTCATCTCGGCGGGAGGCGGTTCCCGGGTGGCGGCGGTACCCGCGGCCCTGTTCGTGATAGCCGGCGCGGTCCTCGCTTTCACGGCGGTCAAGCTGCGACGCAGCGCTCGCTATCTATTCGTCGCGGCATTCTTCCTGCAGATCGGTTTTCTCTTGCTCCTCGTCGCGTCGGGGGCGCTCGATAGCCCCCTGAGCAGGCTCTGGCCGTGCCTGTCCATCTTCGCGGGCCTCGCGCTCATTCCGGCGGGCTGGCATCGCTATCGGCAGGCCCGCGCCAGGTTCGTGGTGCCGGCCCTCGCGTTCGTCGCGCTCGGCGCGGCCTTCCTCCTGTTCTCGTTCGACGTCGTTCCGTTCTCTTTCAGGCGCTTTTTCCTCGCCTGGTGGCCGCTGCTCCTCTTGTTCGCCGGCCTCATCGTGACGCTCGCTTCGTTCGCGGCCGGAGAAGATACGGAGGAGCGGGGGCCGTGAGGATCCGCGGTCGGTCCGCGGCGTCCTTCGCGTCCGCGCTGTTCATCTGCGGCCTCCTCGCGCTTCTCGCGGCCTGCGCTTCATCGCCTCCCGCCGCGCGGGAAACGGTCCTCGCCACGGAGGCCAAGGACCCGGCGGCCGCCCCGCGGCGCGGCACGGGGCTCGCGGACGAACTCCGCCTGCTCGTGGAGGACGGAACGCCGCCCTCCTTGCTCCGCGCCCTCGACCTGATCCGTAGCCGCGACGTCGGCGAGTCGGAGTTCGGCCGCGCCATGCAGGCCGCCGCCGTCACCCTCATCGCGAAGCTCTATCCCGAGATCGCTACGAACCTGCCGCCGGCAGATCCGCCCTCGACCCACCCCTACGCGCGCATCCTCTCCGACGCGGCGCGCGGAGCCTACACCCCCGCGGCCTCCGCCTCCCAGGACTATCTGGAGCACGTCCTTCCCTTCGTCGCCCTGCTCAACGAGACGCGGTACGAGCGGCTCGCCGCGGCCAAGCCGGACCTGGAACGCGCCGCCGCGCTCAGCGCCACCTCGGTGCTGGACCCGTACTTCCGGGGCATCATCGCCGAGCGCCAGGGCCTCCTCGAGGATGCCTTGACCGCGTACGACGCGGCCGCGAAACGTTCGGCGGACTGCTATCCCGCGGTGGCCGCCGCGGCCCGCATGCTTTCCGGCCTGGGCAGGCCCGCGGAAGCGATAGCCCGGCTCTCCGAGGCCTTGGTCCGCTATCCGGACAACCTTTCGATCAAACGGGAGATGGCGCGCGCCTACTACCGGTCCGCGGACTGGGCCCGCGCCGCGCCCGCGATCGCGGAGGTCCTGCAGCGCGATCCCAAGGATACGGCCTTCATCCTCATGCGGGCGCATGCCTTGGTGGAGCAGGGGGCCTTCGTGCAGGCCCAACCCCTCCTGGATGCCGTGGCCGCCGCGAACGCGACGGACCGGCTCTACCTCTTCCTGCGCGCGCGCGTCCAGGCGGAAGGTTACCGCAACCGGGATTCGGCCGTCGCCTATCTCCGGTCCATCCTGCGCTCGGCCCCGAACGACTTGGAAGCCGCGGCCTACGCCGCGCGCCTGCTCATGGAGTCTCCGCGCGCCGAGGACCAACGGGAGGGGCGGGAATATCTCCGGCTCCTCCTCTCTTCCTCTTCCGGTTCTCCCGTGGTCGTGGAGTTGGCGCTCAAGGACGCGATGGCGCGCAAGGCGTGGCAGGAAGCCGCTCCGCTCTCCGAACGCCTGCTGCAGGAGCGCCGTTCGCGCGAAGACCTCAAGAACGCCTACGCGGTGCGCAGCGGACTCAAGCAGACCGACGCGGCCTTGGCCGCCGCCCGCGAACTCTACGAGCTCGATCGATCGAACGACGAGGCCGCGGCGTTCTACGCTTCGGCCCTGTATAGCGCGGGGCAGAAGGCGGAGGCCGGCCGCATCATCGACGGGAAGTTGGCGTCCATCGCCTCGGGATCGGCGAAGAGCCGCTTCTATTTCCTCCGTAGCCGACTCAGGACCGATGAGGAGGGCATGATGGGCGATCTCCGGTCCAGCCTCTTCGAGGACCCGCGCAATCTGGAAGCCCTCATCGCGATGATGGAGATCTACCGCGGCCGCAAGGACGATCGGCGGACCGTCTACTATCTCAAACAGGCGCTCGCCCTCGCTCCGGACGATCCCCTCCTCAAAGGCTACCAGTCCGAGTACGCGGCCCTGCTCGGGACCGCTCCCTGACCGCGGATAGGCCCGACGCGGCCGGCCTCAAGGCCCTTCTGGATCGCGTCTACGCGGATTGCCACCGCGGGGAACTCATCGATCCCGACCCCCTCCTCGTCGTCCGCGGATACGAAAGTGAAGCGGATCGCGAGTTCGTCGGCCTCTTCTGCGCCGTCTTGGCCCTGGGCCGCGCCCGCGCCATCGTGGACGCCGCCCGGCGCTGCCTGGAACCCTTCGGGCGCGAACCGGCCGCGGCCGTGGCCGAGCTCGGCCCCGCGGGCACCAGGGCTCGGCTGGGCCTGGACGCCTATCGCTTCTTCCCGCGGCGCGATCTCGCCGCCCTGTTATCGGCGGCCGCCGACCTCCAGGCCCGGTTCGGCTCCTTGGAAGGCGCCTTCGCCGCCGGGCGGGCGCGGCCGGGGGAGGGCGACGGCCGGGACGCGCCGTACGCGGGCCCTCCCGCCCGTCTCCTCGCGGCCTGCGACCGCTTCGTCGACCTCGTCCTGGATTCCGCGCGCCGTGCCGCGCTCGCCGCCGACGGCTCCGCGGGCCCGGCCGCATCACCCTCCGTCGCGGACGCCCTCGCGAGCCGGGCCGATTTACCTGCGCCTGGGGGCGTTTTGGCCCGCAATCTGCTTCCGGCGCCCCGGGACGGCAGCGCGTGCAAGCGGCTCATGCTCTTCCTGCGCTGGATGGTGCGGCGCGATCGAGTGGACATCGGGTCTTGGACCTCCGTCTCGCCCGCGGAGCTCGTGATGCCCCTCGACACGCACATCCACCGCATCGCCCGCGCGCTCGGCCTCACTTCCCGCGCGACGGCGGACCTCGCCGCCGCCTTGGAAGTCACCGCGGCCCTCCGGGCCTTCGACCCCGACGATCCGGTCCGCTTCGATTTCTCGCTCGCCCGTCTTGGAATTCGTTCCGATTATTCGTTAAAAGATTATTTGAATACTTGAAAAGTTCCGGTTTCGATATAAGAATGTACCCTGTCGGCTACGGAACTTCGGCGGCGACGCGCCGTCGTTCCCCGCCCAACCACCACCACCCATTTTCAGGAGATGAACCATGAAAAGCCTCAAAGGTACCCAGACGGAGAAGAACATCCTCACCGCCTTCTGCGGGGAATCCCAGGCCCGCAACAAGTATACGTACTTCGCGAGCAAGGCGCGGGATGAAGGATTCATGCAGATCGCCCAGATTTTCACCGAGACCGCCGACCAGGAGAAAGAGCACGCCAAGCGCCTCTTCAAGTTCCTGGAGGGGGGAGAGGTCAAGATCGAAGCGACCTTCCCCGCCGGCGTGATCGGCACCACGAGCGAGAACCTCCTGGAGGCCGAGGGCGGCGAGAACTACGAGTGGCAGACCATGTACCCCGGTTTCGCCAAGGTCGCGCGCGAGGAGGGCTTCTCGGCCATCGCCACGGTATTCGAAGCCATCGCGGTGGCGGAGAAGCAGCACGCCAAGCGGTATCGCGGGCTCAAGGCCAACGTGGACGCGGGCAAGGTGTTCAAGCGCGAGAAGGCCCAAGTCTGGCGCTGCCTCAACTGCGGCTATATCTTCGAAGGGGAAGAAGCCCCGAAGGCTTGCCCCGCCTGCGCGCATCCCCAGTCCTATTTCGAGCTCCTCGGAGAAAACTGGTAAGTTTTTGGTGTTTCGCGTTTTCGCGCGTAGTATATTCGGGAGGTCGATATGGCTGAAAAAGCGGCAATCTACAAATGCGAGCTTTGCGGCAACATCGTGGAAGTGCTCCACGCGGGCGACGGGGAATTGGTTTGCTGCGGCGTGCCCATGAAGGCCGTCGCTGAGAACACGGTGGACGCCTCCAAGGAAAAGCACGTGCCGGTGATCGAGAAGACTCAGGACGGGTATACGGTTTCCGTCGGATCGATCGCCCATCCAATGGAAGAAAAGCATTGGATAGAGTGGATCGAGCTCATCGCCGACGGGATTTCCTACCGGAAGTTCCTGAAGCCGGGCGATGCGCCGACCGCGCGCTTCCAGGTCAGCGCTTCCAAGGTTACGGCGCGGGAGTACTGCAACCTGCACGGCTTGTGGAAGGCTTGAGTACGGTATCCAATTAACCGACCTCCGGGAGAGTCGGGAGCATAAGGAGCGAAAGATGCAGAAGTACGTTTGCGACGTGTGCGGGTATATCTACGATCCCGAAGTAGGCGACCCCGACAACGGCGTGGCGGCCGGGACCGCCTTCGAGAAGTTGCCGGAAGACTGGGTCTGCCCGATGTGCGGCGCCGGAAAGGAAGATTTCTCGGCGGCGGACTGACGCCTCGTTTTTCTAGCGCGGAGCGATCCCGAAGCGGCCGCTCCGCGCTTCCCGCGGAATCGCAGCGCGATTCCGATCGATCATGCTATAGTGGAACCATGCTATCCCGAGAAGACTTCATTTTCACCATCGGTTATGACGGCCCCGTCGCGCTCGTCGACGGTCAGGCCAAACGGGCGTACGGCGCCCTTTCCACGCGGGAACTCGCGGAGAAGGGCTTGTTTCGGGCCGCCTATGCCTCGGCGCTGCGGAGCGAAGATCCCGCCGAATTGGATATCGTCGCCGCCGCCTACAACGCCGCCGCGGGGACCGCGTATACGCGCGACGCGCCCTTCGGGCGCCTCTTCGGCGTCTTCAAGGTGGACGCCCAACGGGCGCAAATCCTCTAATCGCCTTTCCTGCGCTGCCTTGACCGAGCGGGGGGGCTGTGCTATTTTACCGGGAACTCTGACATAAGGATGTTTCCGTATGAATACATTCGCCCTTCCCCTCCTCATGGGGGCCCCGGACGCGGCCGGTTCCGCCGGCTCCACCGGACAACTCCTGACCACGTTCATTCCGTTCGGTCTCGTCATCCTCATCTTCTACTTCCTCATCATCCGGCCCCAGAATAAGAAGCAGAAGGAAACCGAAAAGATGCTCAACGCCGTCAAGAAGGGCGACAAGGTCGTCACCATCGGCGGCGTGCACGGCGTGGTCCAGGCGGTGAAGGACGGCGGCACCGTCGTGATCAAGGTGGACGAGAATACCAAGATCGAATTCAGCCGCAGCGCCATCGCCTCCGTCGTGGTGGAGAAAGTCGAGAAGGCCGAGAAGCCCGCCAAGGCCGATAAGAAGGATGCCGCCGAGGGCGCGGCGATCGAAGAGAAGAAATAAACGAGCCGGTCCGCCGCTTTACGCGGTGGATCGCATTTTCCCCGAGTCCTGGGGGGGCGGGGGGGGTGGGCGGCGCCGC
>JAEXTK010000159.1 GCA_023406985.1 Spirochaetota bacterium
GCCCGGGCCTCTGCCCAGGCGGCCGCCGCCTCGGCGCCGACCGATACCCTCCTGGCGCGGAAAGTCGTCCTGGCCACCGGCATAGACGGCGCGGGCCGGTGGGAGGCGCCGCCCGAGGTGAAGGCCCTCCCCAAGCGGTTCTGGGCCCACACCCACGAGGCCGTCGACTTCGCGTCCCTCGCGGGGAAGAAGGTCGGCGTGCTCGGCGCGGGGGCTTCGGCCTTCGACAACGCGTCCGTCGCCCTGGAGGCGGGGGCGGAGGTCGCGCTCTTCTTCCGGCGGGAGAAGCTCGTGGACGTAAACCCTTACCGCTGGGCCGAGTTCACCGGCTTCCTCAAGCACCACGCGGACCTGGACGACGCGCTGCGGTGGAAGTTCACCGTCCAGTTCCTCAGGATGGGCCAGCTGCCCCCCGCGGATACCCTCGCGCGGGCGCGGAAGCATCCCGGTTTTTCCCTCCACCCCGGCTCGCCCTGGCGGGCGGTGGAGGCCGCGGGCGAGGCGGTCCGGGTGACCACGCCGAAGGGCGTCTTCGAGTTCGACTTCCTCATCATCGGCACCGGTTTCGTCACCGACCTCGGCCTCCGGCCCGAACTGGCCGCGGTCCGGGACAAGATCGCGCTTTGGGAGGATCGCTACGCGCCCCCCGAGGGCTGGCGGTTCGAAGGCCTCGGACGCCACCCCTATCTGGGCGGCGGCGGCCAGTTCATCCCCAAGGTTCGGGACACCGACCCCTGGATATCCTCGCTGTTCTGCTACACGTACGCCGGCCTGCCCAGCCTCGGCTTCGCGGGAGCCTTCATCTCCGGGCTCAAATACAGCCTGCCCAAACTGGTGGACGAGGTGACCCGGCAGCTCTACCGCGACGACGCCGAGGCCTTCTTCGCCGACCTGGAGGCCTACGATGTCAAGGAATTTTGATCGATCCGACCACGGGCGCGCCGCGACCGGCGGCGGTCGCGCGCTCCGGAGCCGCCGGGCTCTACGGAGCCGCCGCGTGCTCCAGGACGGCGTCGTCGCCCCGCGGACGGTGGTGATCGAGGACCGCCGCATCGCGGCCGTCGAACCCTACGACGCCCCCCTCGGCGACACCCCGGTGGATGACCTCGGCGGCCTGGTCCTGATGGCGGGCCTCACCGACGTCCACGTCCACGTGAACGAGCCGGGACGCACCGACTGGGAGGGCTTCGCGACCGCAACCCGGGCCGCGGCCGCGGGCGGCGTCACCACCCTCATCGACATGCCGCTCAACTCCACGCCCGTGACCACGAGCGCCCCCTCCTTCGCGGCGAAACTCGCGGCGGCCCAGGTCCTGACCGTCGACGTGGGCTACTGGGGCGGGGTCGTCCCCGCCGATATCGAGGAGCTGCCAGGCCTCTTGGCCGCGGGCGTCCTCGGTCTCAAGGCTTTCCTGGTCCACTCCGGCATCGAGGACTTCCCCAACGTCTCGCGTTCCGATCTGGAACGGGCCCTGCCGCTCCTCGCGCCCACGGGCTTGCCCCTCCTCGTGCACTGCGAGCTCGACGTCTCGGGTCGTCCGGCCGTGGAAGGGAAGGCCGATCCGCGGAGCTACCGCCGGTACCTCGCCTCGCGGCCCGGGAGATGGGAGCTCGACGCGATCGAGCTGGTGCTGGACCTCTCGCGCCGTACGGGCGCCCGCGTCCACATCGTCCACCTGTCCTGCGCGGACGCCCTCCCCATGCTCGCGGCGGCGCGGGCCGAGGGGCTCCCCGTCACCGTGGAGACCTGTCCCCACTACCTCGTCCTGGAGGCCGAATCGATTCCGGACGGGGATACCCGGTTCAAGTGCGCCCCGCCCATCCGGGAGCGGGCCAACCGCGACCGCCTCTGGCGCGGCCTGGCCGACGGCGTCATCGACTTCATCGCCACCGACCACTCGCCCTGTCCCCCGGCGTTGAAGCGGTTGGATACCGGCGACTTCGCGCAGGCGTGGGGCGGCATCGCGTCCATCCAGTTCCTGCTCCCCCTGGTCTGGACCGAGGCGCGGCGGCGCGGCTTCGGCCTCGCGGAGATCGAAAAGTGGCTCTGCGTCCGCCCCGCGGCCTTCGCCGGGCTCGGCGACCGCAAGGGCCGGATCGCGGCGGGCTACCGGGCCGACCTCGTCGCCTGGGATCCCGAGGCCGAGTTCTCCATCACGGCCGACGCCATCGAATACCGCCACAAGATCACGCCCTACGGCGGCCGGACCTGGGCGGGCGCGGTGCGCCGGACCTGGCTCGGCGGCGAGGAAGTATGGGACGCGGACCGCGGCGTCGGCGCTCCGCGGGGCGTCTCCCTCGTGCGGAGGACGGAAAAGTTCGATGCCCTCGGCGAGGGGGAGGCCCGCGCGGAACTCGCGCGCTGCTGCGCCTCGGCCTCGTGGGTCGGCGGCATGCTGGCCCGCAGACCCTTCGGCGATTTCCGCGCCCTGTCCCGCGCCGCGGACGAGCTCTGGAACTCCCTGGACCGGAGCGAGCGGCTCGCGGCGTTCGCGGCCCACCCGGACATCGGCGCGAAGTACCGGGGTAACCGGGAACAGGCCGGCGTCGCCGGCGCCTCCGCGGACACGCTCCGCGAACTGGAGCGGGCGAACGAGGCGTACCGATCGAAGTTCGGTTTTCCCTTCCTGATTTTCGCCACGGGGAAGACGGCCGATGCTATGCTCGCTATCCTAAAGGCGCGCCTCCTCCGGTCTATCGAAGAGGAATGGGTCGAGGCGTCCGCCCAGCACCACCGGATCACCCTGTTCCGGTTGTCCCAGCTGGAAAACCGGGCCCGGGAAGGCCCGCGAGGAGTCGTCGATGGATCGTAGCCCCATCACCACCCACGTCCTGGATACCGCCCGCGGGCGGCCCGTCGCGGGGATGGCCGTGGTCTTGGAACGCAAGGCCGAGGAAGGGTGGCTGCCCCTCGGGACGGGCGTCACCGACGCGGACGGCCGCGTCTCCGACCTGCTCCGGCCGGAGGGCGCGTTCGCGCCGGGGACCTACCGGCTGACCTTCGCCACGGGCGACGCGCCGGACGCGCTCGGACCGGGCTTCTTCCCCGAGGTCGCCGTGACCTTCGTCGTCGATGATCCCGGCCGGCACTACCACGTGCCCCTCTTGCTGAGCCCCTTCGGGTACACGACGTACCGGGGCAGCTGACGTGGACGCCTCCTTCGCCGACCCCGTCGGCGCCTTCGTCCCCCACGGCCGCCTCGTCCGGCCGGGCGCGCCGCGCGGCCCGCTCGCGGGCCTCTCGATCGCGGTCAAGGACCTCTACGACTGGGCGGGGGTACCCACGGGCGCCGGGAATCCGACGTGGCTCGCCACCCATCCCGTGCCCGACCGGGACGCCGGAGCCGTCGCCGCCCTCCTGGCCGCCGGGGCCGCGCTCCGCGGAAAGACGATCACCGACGAGCTCGCGTACAGCATCCACGGAAACAACGTCCATTACGGCACCCCGCGGAACGCCGCGGCGAGCGGCCGCGTGCCGGGCGGCTCGTCGAGCGGGTCGGCCGCCGCCGTGGCCGCGGACCTTGTCGACGCCGCGCTCGGCACCGACACGGGGGGCTCCGTCCGCGTGCCGGCGGCCTACTGCGGCCTCTACGGCCTCAGGACCACCCACGGCAGGGTCGACGCCTCCGGCGTGGTGCCCCTCGCGCCCTCCTTCGACACCGTCGGCTGGC
>JAEXTK010000165.1 GCA_023406985.1 Spirochaetota bacterium
CGAGTCCGGGATGCCCGACTAAAAAATCATCAACTGTATATCGCGGCGCCAAGTCTGGGGGACGCGTATCGCGCAGCGATGCGTTGGGTCCCCGGGCGCTTCCAACCCCTTCCTATCGGCAAACGGCGCGTAGCGACGTATGCCGCCGCGCCGCCGTAAGGCCAACGCTTCGGTCCATTCCGCTCCGAAAAGGCTCCCGGGGAGCGGCGGGACCCCACAGCGCAGGACCGAAGGTCCTGAGCGCGGAGGCCCGCCGCCGGGGGGCGTGCCGGATGGACGGTGGGCGCGGGACCTGCCCTGACGCCCCCCGAACTCCACTATTCTTTCCTCAATCTTCGGGACACCGGGGGCCGCGCGCGAGGGGCGAAGGCGGCTCTAGGCCGTCCTTTCGGGGGTGCTCCCGGCGAGGGGGGCCGCAAGTCGCCGCAACTCACTCCTCACGAGCACGACGGAAATGATGGTGGAAAGGAAATCGGCGGCGGGCAGGGCGAAGAAAACCCCGTTGAGGCCGAAGAGGAACGGGAGGAAGACGACGAGGGGGATGAGCAGCAGCACCTGGCGCGACAGGCTCAAGACCGTGCCCTGGAGCGGCTTGCCGATGGACTGGAAGAGATTGGAGGAGACGATCTGGAAGGCGACGATCGGAAGCATGATGGTCGCTATGCGCAGGGTGCGCACCCCGAGCGCGATGAGCTCCTCGTCCCGGCTGAACATCCGGATGAAGACCGCGGGAAAGAGCTGGACCGCGATGAAGCCCGCGGTCATGAGGCCGGTGCCGAAAATCGTCGAAAGCGTGAAGACGCGCCTGACCCGGCCCCATTTTCCGGCCCCGTAGTTATAGCCCATGATCGGCTGTCCGCCGCCGTTCAAGCCGATGAGGGGCATGATGAGGAGGTTCAGGATACTCGTCACGAGCCCCATTGCCGAAACGGCGTTGTCGCCGCCCCACGTGAGCAGGGATCGGTTCATCACCACCCCGAGGAAGCCCGAGGCCAACTGCATCGCGAAAGGCGCGAAACCGATGGCGAGCGTCGCGCGGACGATCGGGGCGCGGAGCGCCATGTTCGCCGGCCGGAAGCGGAGCTTCGTGAAGCGCGAGTTGAAGTACGCCATCACCCAGACGAAGGAGACCGCCTGCGAGATGATCGTGGCCCAGGCCGCCCCCGCCACGCCCATATCCAAGACGAAGATGAACAGGGGGTCCAGGACGGTGTTGAGCGCGGCTCCCACGAGCTGCGTCAGCATGGAAGTGCGCGGGTGGCCGTCGGAGCGGATGAAGTGGTTGATGCCCGCGCCTGCCGATTGGAAGGCCGCCCCCCAGAGGATGATCCTGAGGTAATCCCGCGCGTAGGGCAGGACCGCCTCGCTCGCGCCGAGGAAGACGAGGAGCGGATCAAGGAAGATGAGGCAGAGGCCCGCCAAGATGGCAGGTAGGGCGATGAGGAGAGTGAAGGCGTTGCCCATGATCGATTCGACCTCGTGGCGGCGGCCTTCCCCGAGGCGGATCGCGAAGAGGGCGTTGGCGCCGATGCCGATCAGCATGGAGGTCCCGATGAGCACGGTGGAAACGGGGGTGCCGACGACGATGCCCGCGATGCCGAGCGAACCGACGCCCTGTCCGACGAAGATGCGGTCCACCATGTTGTAGAGCGCGTTGACGAGCATGCCGATGATCGCGGGCACCGAGAAAGCGACCAAGAGTCGGCCGATCGGGTCCGTCCCGAGTCGGTCGGAGGAGTCTGACTGAATGATGTTCATTTCCGGTCGATTATAGGAAAAAGCGCCCGCGGCGGCTAGCCGCGGGCCTCAGCCTCGGAGCCTAACGCTTCGCGGTCCAGGCTTCCGTCGCGAACTTCTCCGCCGCGATGACGGCCGCGGCCGCGAGCTCGGCGGGCGTCGGGAGAACGGCGCCGGCGGCCGCGCTCGGCGCCGCCTGCCCGGATGCGGCTTGGGTCCCGTACTCCAGGGACAACGCTTCGGCGAACCCGACCGCCATGGCGGCTTCGGCCTCGGCGTAGGGAACGGGAGATCCGCGGAGGGCGCGGAGCCCCGTGACCCGCTGCTTCACGTCCTCGATGAGTTTACCCTTAGCCTTCTCCGCAGGCACCTTGAGCAGGTCGAACATGAGTTCCACGTCCACATCCAGGAGCACCGTCCCGTGCTGGAGGATGCAGCCCTTCTTGCGCGTCTGCGCGTTGCCGGACACCTTCTTCCCGCCGGCGACGATGTCGTTGATCGGCGCGAAGGCCGCCTGGATACCGAGGACGCCGAGGCCGGCGATGACGCCCGCGCAGATCCTCTCGTAGGACGCGAGGACGGAACGGACGAAGAGCGGATGCCCCTCGGGGATGACGATGCTGTAGGTGATTTCCGCCTGGTGGAAGACGGCCCCGCCTCCCGTGATGCGGCGGACGACGTCCGCCCCGTTCGCCGCGCAGGCGTCCAGGTCCACTTCCTCGGCGAGGCCCTGGAAGTACCCGATGGAGATGGCGGCGGGCTTCCAGGCGTACAGTCTGAGCGTCGGCGCCGCCTGCCCCGCCGAGACGGCCTCCAGGATGGCCTCGTCCAAGGCCATGTTGAAGGCCGCCGTGCCCTCGCCCGTGGCGAGGAGCCTAAACGCGTGCGCCATCGATCGCTCCTTTCACGACTTCCGCGAGTCCCGATCCGGTGATGCCGAAGGGCTCCACGCCCTCCTCCGCGAGCAGCGCGTCGAACCGCGCCGCGAGGGCCTCCAGGGGCGTCCCCGCGAGCCGCCCCTCGGCCCGCTCGAACGCCTCTTCGGGCGTCGCGAAGAAATCGCCGCGGACCGCGATCCGCGTCACGATGCCGTCGTCTATGTCCGCGTCAAAACGGAGGAGCTTGCACCCCGCCGGTTTGCCGACTCCGTGTATGGTCATGGCGTCGATCTCCTTTTTCCTTTCGCGCGGCTAGGAGGAAGCGACCTCCGCTTCCGCTTCCCGCGCGTGATAGCTCGTGCGCGCGAAGGGGGAAGCCACCACCGACGAGAATCCTCGGCTCCGGCCTTCCTCCGCGTACCAAGCGAACTGTTCGGGTTCGATGTATTCGGCGACGTCGACTTGTTTTTCCGTGGGCTTGAGATATTGGCCGAGGACGAGGACGTCCACGCCGCCCGCGCGGAGCTCGTCCATCGCCTGCAGCACTTCGTCCCGCCGCTCGCCGAGGCCGAGCAAGATGCTCGACTTCGTGCGGGGGGCGCCCAGGCCTTTGGCGAGGGCGAGGGTCCGCAGGCTCTTGTCGAAGGAAGCGCGCCGGTCGCGGACGCCCTGGAGGCGGCGGACCGTCTCCACGTTATGGGCGACGACGTCCGGCCGAGAAGCGATAACCGCCTCGATCTCGCCTTCCATGAAGTCGGGGACGAGAACCTCGACCTTGACGCCGGGATTCACCGCCTTGATCGCCGCCACGCAGCGGGAAAAGTGGGCGGAACCGCGATCCGCGAGGTCGTCGCGGTCCACGGAGGTGAGGACGGCGTAGCGGAGGCCGAGCTCGGCCACGGCCGCGGCCAGTTCCCCGGCTTCTTCCGGCCGCACGGGGCGGCCTTCTTTCCCCGTCGCGACCGCGCAGAAGCGGCAGCCGCGCGTGCAGACGTCCCCGAGGATCATGAAGGTGGCCGTGCCGCAGCCCCAGCATTCGGCCTTGTTCGGGCACCGCGCCTCGTCGCAGACCGTGTGGAGGCCGCGCTTCCGGAGGACCGCATCCACTTCTCGCCACTGGCCGCCGCTCGGCGGCCGGACGCGAATCCAATCGGGTTTCCTGAGCACGCTTCGCCCTTCCATCCGGATCAATATACGACAACCGGACGCCGCTCGTCAGCCGGATTC
>JAEXTK010000201.1 GCA_023406985.1 Spirochaetota bacterium
CTGCCGTGGCGGCTGCTCCGGCTGCGGGCGCGGCGGCATCGGCCTCGGACGCCGCGGCCGCTGGAGCCGCCTCCGTTGCCGCTGCCGACCCGCTGGGCGCCGCGACGAGCGCGAGTATGCAGAGGCCGAAAAAGAACCCGCGGGCAAACAACCCGCTCCCATTCCGCGCGAAGGCGCCGCGGTCGCCGAGCCGTCTCCTCCTCGCCCTCCGATCGAACCCTTCGACTCGCTGCTTCGCATCCTCCGCGCCTCCGCGCGAAATCTCCCTGACGACGGCCTTCATTGCGCGCGCCTCAGGGCCTGGACCGAGAAGGCCGATAGCGGCGTCAGTTCCGGGCTGTACCGCGAAAGCTTCACCCGTTGCTTCTCCTTGCGCACCTCGTCCAAGAGGGTGAACTCCACGAGCAGGGTCTTGCCGCCGATCGATTCGTACTTCTCGTAGCGGATCGTCTTCATGAGGGTGCCGCTCGTCCCCCTGCAGCGGGCTTCGAGCGGCCGGTAGTCCGCGTCGGTCACGAGGTCGACGGCGTCGTAGGTGGCGCCCGCGCCCCGCTTGGCGGTGAGTTTGAGGACGCGCTTCCCGTCCTCCTCCCCACTGCCCGAGACCGCGTACATCGTGCGGTAGTTGATGCGCGAGACGTCTCCCGCCGACGCCTGGCCGAAGAGGATCTGGCGCGGCGAGATGCGGAGCGCCGTCTTCATGCCCGGCTCGAAGAACCAGAAGGTGTTGCCCTTCACGAGGACCGCGCGGCCGCGCTGTCCGACGGGTTCCAGGTAGCGCACGAGGGCCGATTCCTCCCCGTCCAAGCGGACGGAGACGCGCATCAGGCTCGTTTCGCCCGCCGCGTCCTCGGTCCAGAAATCGTAGGAAAAGCCGCCTTCGGCGAAGAGCCGATAGGAATCGGCCTTCGCGAGCTCGACGCTCTCCTCGGCGGGCAGGCGCGCGGCGAGCGAAGCCAGGAAACAGGTGAGGGCGAGCGCGAGGCTCCGTGCCCGGTTCTTTCGCATGATTACTCCTCAGTTCCTTTCAAAGAGAAGGTCGATGAGCGCCGTCCGCCGCAATCCCGCGGCGGCGACGAGGCCCGCGACGACGGCGCAGGCGAGGGAGAGGCCGCCGGCCAGGAGGAAGGCCCGCGGCTCGCTCTTGAGCGTCAGACGGATCGGATAATCCACGGTGGGCGGCGGCGGCAGGGTGACCCCGCCGGCCAGGTTTACGACCGCGCAAACCGCGAGCGAGAGGACGGCGCCGACGACGCAGGAAGCAAGGGCGAGGAAGGCGGATTCCAGCGTGAGGATGGACGCGAGGCGGGAGGGCGGCGTCCCCAGGGACAGCAGGGTACCCAACTCCACGCCCCGCTCCCAACGGGACAGGAGCATGACGTTGGCCAACGCCAGGAGGATCACGGCGCCCGTGACCGCGAGGATCACCCGGAAGTTGTCCTCGTAGACCCGGATGATGGCGTTGATCTCGGTGTTGCCGAGTTCGGCGGCCTGCCATTCGCAATCGGCGAGGCCAGGCCACGCGCGGACCTCGCTGAGCAGGGCCCGGCGGTCGGCGTCGGCTACGCCGGTCCAGAGGCGGACCCGGTTTATCCGTTCCGCGCCGCCGCGGGCGACGAAGGCCTCCAGGGGGAGGCGGACGAAGAAACGGTCCCGGATCGCGACCTCCGTCTCCACGATGTCGTCCACGACGAGGGTGAAGCCGATCCCCCCGACGAAGGCGGAGAACTCGTCGCCGCGGCGGAGCCGCAGGCTCGCGGCGAGGGCCGACCCGAGTTCGGCCTTCACGGCGCCGCCGGGCAGCTCCCATTCCGCGAAGGCGCCCTCAACCGCCTCGCCGCTCACCGGGGCCGATCGTTCCTCCGTGCCGACCAGGCCCTCCACCTCCATGACGGCCGAGAGCCGCGTGAAGCGGCCGTCCGCGGCCGCCCTTTCCGCGACCGCGCGGTAGGTTTCCCAGCCGAGCTCCGTCCCCGCCCGGGGGCTGAAGGAGAAATGCCCGTTCGACGCGTACCGCGACTTCTTCACTTGGTCGAACATGTCGGCGTAGCCGGCGCGGATGAGGGTGACCGTCAGGAAGGCCGCGGTGA
The DNA here is from genome assembly GCA_023406985.1 of Spirochaetota bacterium. Classification (GTDB taxonomy): domain Bacteria; phylum Spirochaetota; class Spirochaetia; order Treponematales; family Breznakiellaceae; genus JAEXTK01. The sequence goes on from JAEXTK010000201.1 coordinate 2,091, forward strand.
GGAGCGAGAGGAGCGCGAGGCTCCGCCGGGGCGAGCGGAGGAGGTTGCGGCCGGCGATGGCGAAGGTGGGGCTCATTTTTCCGCCTCGCCGGCCTGCGGACGATCGGCCTGCGGTCGGTCGGCCTCCACCCTGCCGTCCGCCATGCGGACGACGCGGCCCGCCCGGCCCATCACCGCGGGGTCGTGGGTCGCCAGGATGAGGGTCGTCCCCTCGGCTTCCCGGAGCTCCTCGAGCGCGTCGAGGATGCCTTTCCCGGTGGCGTGGTCCAGGTTCGCGGTCGGCTCGTCGGCGAAGACGACCTGCGGCCGGTTCATGAGGGCGCGGGCCACGGCCACGCGCTGCCGCTGGCCCCCCGAGAGCTGGTGGGGCCGCTTGCGCATCTGGTCCGAAAGGCCCACGCGGGAGAGGAGGTCCTCCGCCCGCTTCCCCGCCGCGCGCCGCGCTTCCGGCCGCCGCTCGTAGATCAGGGCCGGATAGAGGACGTTCTCCAGGGCGCTCAGCACCGGCAGCAGGTTGAAGCTCTGGAAGATGAACCCGATGTCCCGGTTGCGGACGCGGGCCAGCTCGGCGTCGGAGAGGGCGCCGAGGTCGCGGTCCAGGAACCGGACCTCTCCCGCGCTCGGCCGGTCGAAGCCCGCGCCGAGCTGCAGGAGGGTGGACTTGCCGGAGCCCGAAGGCCCGACCAGGGCGACGAATTCGCCCCGGCCGAACTCCACGGTGACCGAGTCCAGGGCCCGCACGGTCGTCTCGCCGAGGAGGTATTCGCGGGTCACGGCGCTCAGGGAGAGGACGGCCTCACCCACGGTCGGCCTCCGCCGCCTTCTCCCGCGCGGCCGCCTCGTAGGGCGGGAAGGCCGCGCGGAAACCGTCCTCGACCGCGTCGATCTCCGCCCGGCTATCCTCGTCCGGATAGTTCTTCCGCAGGGCGACGAAGACCCAGGCGAGCTGGGAGACCGCCCCCCGGCTCACGGTCCAAGCCCCCGAAGCGTACCGGTCCCGGATTTCCGCGAGCAGGTCCAGGACCTCCGCCTTGGCGCCGACTTCGGACGGGAAGGAGGCGTACGTGGACGCCTGGTAGAGGAAGACGAGCTCGTCGTCGGGCCACTCCTCCCGGAGCGCCTCGAAGGAGGCCATGCCCTTCCGCAGCCAGCTCAGCTTATCTTCGATCTTCTTGGCCTCGCCGGCCATCTTGGATTGGGCGACGGCGAGGTAGATCCGCGCCATGCGGTCGTCGGCCAGGAGGGCCTCGTTCTTTTGGAACCGGTCGATGGCCGCCGCGTTCTCGTCCAGCTCCATGGCTTGGACGGCGAGAATCGAACGCAGCGCTTCGACCGTTTCCTCGTCGCTCTTCGCGGCGGCGATCCGCGATTCCAGGGCCGCGACGCGCTGCCGCGCATCGGCGAGCCGCGCGGCCTCGGCCTTCCGTTCCGCGGAGGACGGACCGCCGCACGAGGTCAGGGCGAGGGCGGCCAGGACCGCGCCGAGGGCGATGGAGGTGCGGTTCATCGGGAGGCCCCCTGCATCGAAGCGGCCTTCTCCCGGTATTTCTGGGCCAGGGACGGCTTGCCGCGGAGGTCGAGTTCCTGCGCCTTGAGCTCGAAGAGGCGCGCCGGCTCGAAGGCGTCGACGAAGGCCTCAGGCTCGGCCGCGTACCGGTCCAGGAGGATCTGGAGGTCCGCGGTCACCGTATCGAGCCGCTTGAACATGGGCGGCAGCTCGATGGTGCACTCCACGCGGATGGCCCGCACCGTGATGTCGGCGGGCGCGGCCTTCACCGCGGCATCGACCTCCTTGAGGCCGTCGTCCACCTCCTTCACCTTGGTGATCACCGAGGACGCGTCCCGCGCCTGGATCATGTGGAGGGAGCCCAGGTACGCGCGGGTCAGGGGCGACTCGCGGTAGGCCAGGGAAGCCTTGAGGTAGCGCACGCCCTTTTTCCCGAGCGGCTCGGCGTACGCGTTCTGGAGGTCGTGGCAGAGCCTACCCGCCTCCAGAAACGCCGCGGCGACCCGTTCGCGCTCGGCCTGCCCGAGTCCCTTCTCCGGTTTCGCCGACGCCGGCAACCGCGCCTCCGCGGCCGCGAGTTTTCCGAGCTCCGCCTCCGGCGCGCCCTTGGACGCTTCTCCCGCGGCGAGGGGCGCGCACATAGCCGCTCCCAGGATCGCGGCGACCAACACGCTCATCGATCTTTTCATCTTGACCTCCCTATTCGAAATACCCTGCGTGAGGGTTCGTTCACTCGATTTCCAAGAAGAGGGCCCAGCCGCCGCCCCGGTCGCCCGACGCTTCCCCGCCCGCGCCGGGACCCGGCAAACCGCAGGCCAGGCCTACGCTGAAGACCCGGTTCACCGGCGCGCTGAACGCGCCCTTGATGAGGACGCCGACGTTGTGGGCCCAGGCCGGAGCGTGGTCCGGCGCCCCGAACCGTACGGCCGTGCACTCGTAGTAGAGCTCCGGTATGAGGCTGAGGCGGGTGAAGCCGAGTCCCGCCGCGGCGAGCGGATCCAGGCCCAGGCTGACGCGGGCAAGAGAGGCGAATTCGCCCGAGACGAGTCCGGTCCGATACCGCCCCTCGTCGATGTCGGCCCAGAGGGGTTCGGGGATGGCGCTCCCTTCCAGGCTTCGGGGGAAGCCCTCGATCTTTCCGTGGCAAGCGAGATAGAGGCGCCGCTCCTCGTCCTGCGCCGCGGCGGCACCTCGCGCCGCAGAGGTATCTCGCGCCCCGGAGGTATCCCGCGCCGCGTCGAGCCGCGGAAAATCCAGACGAAGGTCGACCGACGCGCTCGCCTTGAGCTCTGTCCCCGCGAGATCCCCCTCCGGCGCGAGGGCGGCGAGGCTGCCCTCCGCCCGCGCCCTCAGGCCGCCCCGCCGTTTGAAGGAATAGGCGCCCGCGGATGCGCGGACCGCGAAGGTCGCGATGCCCGCGTACTCGCCCGCGCTTCCGCCCATACCGAGCAGTTCGAGCTCGGCCGGCGCGGGAGGGTCATAGTCGGCATACAAGAAATAGCCGGCGGGCGCCCGGTAGGCCGCGTAGCCGACGGCGAGGGCGAGCCGGAGATCGTCGCCGAAGGCGCGGCCCGCCTCACCCTCGGCCGAGACGCTTTCGTAGAGGTAGCCCTCACCCGCCGCGTGCTCGTCTTCCTCCACCCGATGCCCCGCCGCGGCCGACCAATAGAGAACGCCTTCGTCCACGGCCGGGTCCCGGTAGCGGACCGATTGGGTGTTGAGCCCGGCGACCACGGCCAGCTCCTTGCCCGCGCGGAAGAGGTTGCGATGTCCGATCATCAGGTCGAAGGGTTCGAAGTTGAAGTCCCACCAGAAGCCGTCCGAAACCGCGATCGTCACCGCCACTTCGGTCGCCTCAGGCGCGCCGTCCGTATCGGCCTCGGTCGCCGCGGCCCCATCGACCCCATCGGCCGCCTTGGCCTTCTCAGCAGCCGCGACAGCCGCGTCCGCCTTGGCCTTCTCGGCTGCCGCGGCCACGGCCGCCGCGTCCGGGTTGGCCGCGGGGAGAGCGACGTACGAAACGCCGGCCCGGTAGAAGCGCTGCGAAAACTCCATACGCTCGCCGATGGTCCGGAGGATCGCCTCCAGCTCGCCCCGCGTGAGTCGCCTGCCGGTCTCCAGTTCGCGGGCGAAGGAGCGGACGTAGGCTTCGGTGAAGCAGTCGGGCTTTTCCACGCGGATCGCGGCCACGCGGAGGATGTCGTCCGCGGATCCGCTCACGGAAGACGCCGCGGGAAGTTCGCCGAAGAGCGCGGCGAAGATTTCTTCCTCGGTCCGATTCCCGGGAGTCGCACCGGACGCCGCCGCTTGGGGGGCGGTTGCATGGGCGGCCGCCGGGGTCGCGGCCTCGGTCGCCGGCCGAAGCGCGGCCGCCGGGGTCGCGGCCTCCTGGGCCGACGTCCCGCTCGCGCCGCCGCGAAGCGAAAAGAGGAGAAGGAACGCGAGGGCGAGGTGCGTCCGTTCCGGACCCGGACGGCCGGCCCGGATCGATAGGATTACGCCGCTCGCGATATCCAGAAGCGAAACCGCAAGAAGCCCGCCCACTCCGAAGTAGAGGTAGGCCGGGCGGGGAAAGAAGGCGAGGTGGAGCCCAGCCGCCGCCGCATACCCCAGGCCGAGGCTCAGTTCGAGCCGCGCGAGCGGCCTCCGCGGGCTGCCGAGGACGGGCAGGACGGCGCCGATGAGGCTCGCCGCGGCCAGGCCGCCGGCGAAGAAGAGGCCGGTATAGGGAAAGGGATCGCCGGGGAACGCGAGGCCCAGGGCCGACATGGAAGCGAAACAGAGAAAGCATCCCAACGGGAGCCGCGGGAAG
>JAEXTK010000098.1 GCA_023406985.1 Spirochaetota bacterium
CCGCGGCAATCCGTTTTTTTAATTGAGGCTTTCGTACATGGTCTGCCTGATGCCTTCGGCGGCGTTGTGCGCGAAATCATCCAGCAGCTTCCGCTGCGAATCGCCTGACGCCACGGTGAACGAGGGAGCCTTGTACCGCTCCTCCCGCGTCTTGGCGGTGACCAGGTTCCCCTTCTTGTCGTAGGACTTGATCCTGAAGGTGGCCGAAATGCCCTGGATGACGCCGTTGGCGCTCACGGTGATGACCGGGTCCGCGATGACGATCCAAATCCTATAGAGGTATTTCGCGCCGGTGTTCTGGTCCTGGACGTGGAATATCTTGTCTTCCACCGTGCCCTCGATCAGCTTGTCGCGGATGTTGAGCGAAAGGCTGCTCGCGACTTCGCTGCCCCAAATGTTGGTGTTCACGTCGAAGTCTATGAAGATGGTCTGGTCCTTCCATTCGGGTTTCGCTACGGGCTTGTAGGTGACCCGCTCGACGGCCGTCGGCTTCATGGCTTCGCCGAGAGACTCGCACCCGCTGACGGCGAGACAGGCGACGGCCGCTAAGGTCGTGGCCGCAAGAGTACGAAGGGCGCTCATTTTCTTGATCATTTCGCATCTCCTTGTTTTTCGTTCCCCGGATGCCGCTCGGATCCGTGGGACAGCGAGAATATAGAAGCCCGAGGAGGCGCGGGCTTTCGAAGTTATAACTTCGTCATATTTTTTTGTTTTTTTTCGCCGGCTAGGCATTCGGGAGCCCCATGGTATAATCCGCTCCGTGTCGTACCCCGAACTCCACCGATTCATCATCCTGTTCGGAGCCCTCACCTCGTTCTTCCTCGGGCTGTCCCAGATACTCCTCGTGAAGAAGAACCGTCGGAACTACCTCATCGTGCTGGTGTTCTTCGATACGGCCTTGTTCCAGGTCTCGAGCCAATTCTTCATCTTCCGGGAATTGCCCAACTGGCACGAGCTGTTCCCGTACGCGAACCTCGTCTCCTCGACGCTCGTGTATTCGTTGCTGCCCCTGACCTTTCTGTGGCTCATGTCCCTGGGTACCCCGGACTTCCGATTCAAGCCCGGCATGCTGGCGCATTTCATCCCTCCGGCGCTCGGTGCGATCCTGCTAATCTTCTTCAGCCTATCCCCCGCGGATCCCGCCGTCCGGCCTGAGGACTATCGGGGTTACCTATTCGACACCGATCCCGCGTACAGGATCAACGCGATCGGCACCTGGATCCAGACCGCTTTCTACGGCGTTTTGATTACCCGCGCCTATCTGCCTGCCATCCTGCGGGCGGACTTGGCGAAGCGGTCGAACCTCCTGACCATCCTCATGATCGTGGGCATGATGGCGTACAGCTTCGTGGTGTGCGTGGGGTATTATTTCGCCCGGGACGCCTTCAAGCTGTTCTATGAAACCCGCATGACCCTCTTCGTCGTGGCCATCTTCCTGGTCAGCTATCGTTTTCCTTTCCTGTTGAATATCGTGAAGCTCGAGGCGTACCGGGAGGGATACCTCAACCCGAGGGCGGCGAACCTCGGAGACGCCGTCGTGAAAAACATCCACCGCCTGATGACCGAGGAACAGCTGTACCGGGACGGGGAACTCACCCTCAAGAAGATGGCCCGGAAAGTCGGCATCGCGCCCCACCAACTGTCCGAAATACTGAACACGCGCCTCGGCAAGAGTTTCCCCCAATTCCTCAAGGAACAGCGGGTCGCCGCGGCGATACGCATGCTGGAAGAAGAAGCCGAGCGTAAGATCATCACGGTCGCCGAAGACTGCGGGTTCAATTCCCTTTCGGTATTCAACGCGTCCTTCAAGGCCGTGAGCGGCATGACGCCCTCGCAATTCAAGGGACGGAGGAAGAATCAAGCGGCTACCGCCGGGCGGTAGCGCGGGCCGCATCCGGCCGGCCGGGAGCGGTCCTTGCGTCGCTCGTTGTCCGAGTCCCCTCGGTGAGGAGTCCGTGATATTCTCCGAGGAGGTCCAGGGAGCTCAAAGGCCTGACTCCTCATGTGCCGATTCGCTCAAAAGCTCGTTGAATAGAGGGTTTGAGGACGACGGCTCAAACTTCATTCGCTCCGCCAATCATCCCCCGCCATGATCCTCTTCATGAACTCATCAAATAGTGGAACCGTAAACGCGGTATCCCCGTGGCTCGGGCTCCACACCATACCTTTGGCTATCAATTTATTCCGGGTCATGGCAAGGGCGGTCACACCGCGGCCGAGCACATCCGAAATGTCACCCGACCGGTGAGGGCCGCTTCCCAACTCCGCCATGGCCCGTAAATACCTCTTCTCCAGGGGGGTGAGCCGATCGAACCGCACGCGGAAAAAACTCTCGTCCATCGCGGCGATCGCCAAGGTAGTAGCCCGTCGTACATCGTCCAAGGTGATAGGAGACGCGACGGCGACATCCCAAGCATGTTTTCCCCATTCCTGCACGAAATACGGGTACCCGTGAGTCGTCCGCGCGATTTCGTTGAGCGCGGAGGATTGAATATCGACGCCGTTCTCATGTAGAGGCCGCTCGATAGCCGCGCGCAACGCGTCCTGAGGCAGAGGACCGATCTCGGGAAAATCGAACAAGCGTTCAGCGTAAGACTTGGCCCGTCCCATCCGGCCGCGTAGCTGCGGCAATCCGGCCCCCACCATCAGCACCGGAAGCTGACGCTGCGCGATGCGATGCAAGGCCGTGATGAGCGAGGCCAATTGTTCCTCTTCCACGTACTGAAGTTCATCGACGAATAAGGCCAGCGCTGAGTCCGCGTGCTTCGCGGCCTCTCCTACGGCGCTCAGGAGATCCTGCAAATCGTGCTCAAGGTCGCCGTTATCAGCCAAGCCCGGTTCGGGAGGAAGGTCAAACCCCACCTCGATATCGCCGTATCTGACCTTCAACGCTTTGGCGAAGCCGGACAATGCCTGCAAGGCGCGTTGAGCTTTTTCCTTTGCCTGTTCATTCAGAGAAAGTCGAAGCAGCGCTTGCCGCAGTTGCGGCGCGAGCAACGCGGGAAGGGAACGACCTTCAGGAGCCTCAATCCGCACCGTATGGATCCCGCGCGCTTCAGCGTCGGTCTTGATCCGATCCAGGAGCACCGTCTTTCCTACGCCGCGCAGGCCCACCAGGAGGAAACTCTTGGTGGGGAGCGTCCGACGAGTCCGCTCGATCGCGATCCGTGACAACTCCAGGATGTCATCGCGGCCGGCGAGCTCCGGAGGCGGGGTGCCCGCGCCGGGGGCAAAGGGATTCGTTACCGGGTCCATGCCATGATTATACTCAATTTATCGATATTATCAAGGATGAGTATAATTGGATAATATAGGTATAAACACTCGGCGCCTACCCGTAAGGCGCGGGGGTAACGGAAGACCCCGGAAAACGAAAAGGCGCCCAGCGGACGCCGTTTCGTTCGAGGAGTCTGGAACGAGGGTGAGGCGCGATTCGATGAGCGCCGATCGCGATTCGATGAGCGCCGATCGCGATTCGATGAGCGCCGATCGCGAGCTGGCGCAGCGCCGATCCCCCGCGCGAGGGATTGAAGCGGTATCCTCCGCCCCGCCTCAGAAAGCAAGAGCGCGGGCTCTTCCGAGACCGCGCTCTAGAAACGCCCCGCGGGGCGGAGATACAAGCGGAAAACCCGGTCCCGCCTCCGGCGGGACGCGCCCGCGGCATCCATACCGTTGGGGAAGCGCGACGAACCTGCGGTTCTACGCTTCTCCATGACAGCAATTTGGCGCGCGAGGTTTTACTTGATCCGCTTATATTCCTTGATTTCCTTCCTCAGCCGCTCCGCCAGCTCCGCCCGCGGCACGCGGACCTGCTCCATGGAATCCCGGAAGCGGAGCGTGACGGTCCCGTTCTCCTTGGACTCGTAGTCCACGGTGACGCAGAAGGGGGTGCCCGCCTCGTCCTGGCGGCGGTAGCGGCGGCCGATGGCGCCGGACTGGTCGTAGTCGGTGGCGTAGTCTTCCTTGAGCTCCTGCCGGATCTCCTGGGCCAGCTCGGCCAGGCCGTCCTTCTTCATGAGGGGCAGCACCGCCACGGTGATCGGGGCGATGGTCGGGTGGAAGCGCATGACCGTCCGCCAGTCGTCGTCGTTCCCCTTGTCGGCCACCTTCTCCTCGTCGTAGGCGTCGCAGAGGAGCATGAGCACTTCGCGCGTGAGGCCCGCCGACGTCTCGATGATGTACGGGGTGTAGCGCTCGTTGTTGTTGTCCTGGTCGATGTACTGGAGGTCCTTACCCGAGTACTGCATGTGGCGCGAGAGGTCGTAGTCGGACCGGTTGTGCACGCCCTCCAGCTCCTTCCAGCCCATGGGGAAGAGGTACTCGATGTCGTACGCGTCCTTGGCGTAGTGCGCGAGCTCGTCCGGCCCGTGCTGGTGCCAGCGGAGGCTCTCCATCTTCACGCCGAGCTTCTTGAAGTAGTTCCAGCGCTGCTCTTTCCAGTAGTTGAACCACTCCACGTCGGTGCCCGGCTTCACGAAGAACTGCATCTCCATCTGCTCGAACTCGCAGGTGCGGAAGATGAAGTTCTTGGTGACGATCTCGTTCCGGAACGCCTTGCCGACCTGGGCGATGCCGAAGGGGATCTTCATGCGGTTACTCTGGATGATGTTCTTGTAGTTGACGTAGATGCCCTGGGCCGTCTCGGGGCGGAGATAGATGATGGAGGAGGACTCCTCCACCGCGCCGATGTGGGTCTTGAACATGAGGTTGAACTTGCGGGTGTCGGTGAGCTCGCCGCCGCATTCGGGGCACTCTTTCTTGGCGAGCTTCTCCTGGTCGATCTGGTCCGCGCGGAAGCGGCTCTTGCACTTCTTGCAGTCCACGAGGGGATCGGTGAAGTTCTCCACGTGGCCGGAGGCTTCCCAGACCTTGGGGTACATGATGATGGCCGCGTCGAGTCCCACGATGTCGTCGTGGAGCTGGGTCATCTCCTTCCACCAGAGCCGCTGGATGCGGTTCTTGAGCTCGATGCCGAGGGGGCCGTAGTCCCAGGCGCCCGACTGGCCGCCGTAGATCTCGGAAGACTGGAAGACGAAGCCGCGCCGCTTGGCGAGCGACGTGATCTTCTCCATCGTGGCGGCGCCCTTGTACTCGGTCTCTTGTTCTGCCATGAGAAACTCCTGTCGCGGCCGGTCCTGCCGACCGCTCGGCCTCCATGGAACGGAGGCCGTGAACTGTAGATGGCCCGGCGAGTGGGGACGCGGGAAGGCGCCTCTCCCGGACAGGGTTTGGAGTATAGCGGGGAGGCCGCGCCCGTGTCGACTCTCGTGGCGCGAATGCGCTGCCGCTCAGCTGGTGTCGCGAAGTCAGTGTCGCGAAGCTTTGGGATGGGAGGAGGCTGGGGTGTCGCTCTAGGCTCGGCGCCGGCCATCCGACGCGCCGAGGGGAATAGGAAAGGCCTACGCGGGGAACCGTACGACGCTGCGGACGCCTTTCGCGCTCCCCATGGAGAAGGTTCCGCGCAGCTGCTCGGAGAGCATGCCGACGAGCATGAGGCCGAAGCCTCCCGATTTTTCAGGATCGAAGTGCGGGGGAAGGCCGCGGCCGTCGTCCTCCACCGTGAGCACCACTTCCTCTCCGGTCTTCTCCAGCTCGACGGAGACCAAGCCGCCGATCCTACCCTCGAAAGCGTACTTGAGCGCGTTCGTAAGCAGCTCGTTGACGATGATTCCCAAAGGGAACAGCTGCTTGGGCGTCAGGGAGAGGTCGGCGACCCGGAGCTCCAGGGCAACGGGCGGGTCGCGGGGGAAGATTTCCCGCACGGATTCCGCGATGCTCCCCACGTATTCCCGCGCCGAGGTTTGGGCGAATTCGTCGCCGAGGAGGAGCCGTTCGTAGAGGGCGCGCATGCTTTCAATGCGGCCGGCTGCGTCCTGGAGGGCGACGCGCGCCGCCTCGCTCTCCGTCTCGGCGAGCTGCAACACGAGGAGTCCCTTGATGGAAGCGAGATTATTCTTGATGCGGTGGTGGACTTCGGAGAGGAGCGTCTCCTTTTCGGCCACCTGCTTGCGCAGCTCTCCTTCTATATCTTTCCGTTCCGTAACGTCCCGCGCGGCCGCGTAGATGAGGCCTCCCCGCGGCCGGGAGCGCCATTCGATCCAGCGGTACGATCCGTCCTTGTGCCGGTACCGGTTCTCGAAGTTCAGTACGTCCTCCGCGTTCCCGAGCGCTGCGATAGCGGCGAGGGTCGCTTCCTTGTCATCCGGATGCACGTAATCCAGGAAAGCCTTCCCCTCCAGCTCGCCGACGGCGTAGCCGAGGATAGCCTCCCATTCCGGATTGAGGCGCAGAAAATGGCCGCCCGTATCGGCGATGCAGAGGAGATCCAGGCTCGAAGCGAAGTAGATGTCGAGCTCCTCGATCTTATCCCGCAGGGTAGCTTCCGCGCGCCGTTCCGCGGTGACGTCGATCGCGATACCGCCGAGCAGGGGTCTCCGGCCCGAGCGGGGGATCACGAATTTCTGCGTCTCATAATCGCGGATTTCCCCGTTCGAGGAAGGGAAGCTTTCCTTGATCCTGCGGTAGCCTTCGCGCATGGTCAGGGCGTCGTCCTCTTCCACTCGCGCCGCGACGTCCCGGTCAAAGATCTCGGCGGCCTTCTTCCCGATCCAGCCCTCCGCCCCGAGTACGCGGTTCATCTCCCTGTTCGTGTAGAGCGTTCGGCCTTCGTCGTCCTTCATGAAGACGATCGCGGGGAGGTAGTCCATGAAGAGGGTGAATAGCTCCTTCTGTATCTCCAATTCCTCTACTTTCATATGGAGCGCCGCCTCAATCTCCTTGAGCTCGGTGATGTCGGTGGTGATGGTCGCGAAACGCTTCGCTCCCGGCGACACTACGGAAATGGAAAAATGCTTGCGCATGGGCGCGTAGTAGGTGGAGTACGAGAGCGGCTCCCCGGAGAAGGCGACGCGCGCGTAGATGTCGAGGTACGGGGCTTTCTCCTGCCCGTACACGACGGATGCCAAGTGGCCGACCGCGTCTCGCCTCTCGATGCCCGTAACCTGGGTAAAGGCGCGGTTGCAGTCAAGGATGCGATAGTCGGCGGGCTTCCCGTCCGCGTCGAGCACGAGCTCGTGGAGAACCACCATTTCGGTCATCGCGTCGAACAACAAGTCCACGGGTAAAGCATAGACAGGGCGGCGCGAAATGCAACGCGGAGCCGAGGTCAGTAGCGTAGGGAAGCGGCCTATTGCACTGACGCGGCAGCGGCTTGGAGGAACGGCACCGTGCTCACCACGCGGGAGGCCCGGTTGGCGATAGCGAAGGCCGATTTACTCCCTCTTGCCCGTCAAGAATTCAAGCACGGTCGGCGCGAGGATACCGCTGGAAACCATCAACCCGATATGATCGCATCCGGGTATCTCGATGATGGTGCTCTTCGCCGCGTACTGGCCTTTTTCGCGCATGTCTTTCTTGTCGCTCTCGGGTTCATCGGCGCCGTAGAAGACCAGCACGGGTTTTTGGCACCATACGTACAGTCGCGTGCGATCCGTCCAGTTGCTGTCATCGGTGAGCGCGAGCAACGATTCTTTATTCAAGGACCGGAAATAGCGCTTGTAATCGTCATCGATCACCGGATAATCCGGAAAAACCCAATGATCGGGAAAATCGTTCTTGAGCATTTTTCGGTAATCGGAGAGATCGTAGGCGCCGGGAGATGCGGAAACGATGACGAAGGATCCGAAACGGTCCACATGCCGCCCCATCAGGGAATAGGCGACCTTGCCCCCCATAGAAAATCCTAAATAGTCGGTACGCGCGATCCCTTCAGTATCCATGACCGCGATGACGTCTTCGGCCATCGTATCGAGGGAGTAGTCCGCTATGGCCGTGGGTTTATCGCTCAATCCGTGTCCGCGCATATCGATGATGACGAGCGTATGGCTGAGAGCCAGCCGTTCTACCCAGCCGGAATCGAACCAGTCTTGGGCGCGGCCGAACATGCCGTGGACCATGACGAGAAATGGCCCGCTCCCCGTAACGAGATAGTGAATCCGCTGATTTTTGGATTGAACGAAGCCCTCGCGTACGGGCCGGGTTTGTTCCGGGTTTTTCGCGCCGGTACTGGATAAAGCCAGCACGACGAGAGCCAACAGGATCAAGGTTCGATTCATACGCAGACCTCCTCCGATCCACCGGGACGGTATCCTCGGGAACGTGCGGAAAGAAGCGCCGGCCGCGGTTACTTCGTGAACTGCACCGCTCCGGTCGGCGCGGGATAGACGAGGGTGAGCGCGCCCCCCTCGAGCGCGTAGGCGGTGAGCGAGCCCTTGACGCCGGGAACGCCTTCCATGGTGACGGTTTCGCTGCGGAGATGCGAGGGAATGGCGTCCCAGGTTCCCGTTTCCGCGTAGGGCTCGGGATCGTCGTAGGCGTAGGTCCCGTCGGCGTTGAGCGTGACGTGGGCGTTCCCCGTGTCCATATCGAACCACGCGCCCACGAGGGAGGCCGGACGCGCGAAAGTCCGTTTGATCAGAGTGGCTTTTCCGTCCGGCCCGTCGATGACGAGCGTAGAGCCGTCGCAGGTGTAGGGCATGCTGAAGGATCCGCTCGAGGCGACCCAAAAGTCCGTGTCGCTCCAATCCTGGGTCGTCGCGAAGGTGATCACGCCGTCGGAAACCGAGAAGGTGCCCCGGGTACCGCCGACTTGCGCGGTATCCGAATAGAAGACCAGTTTATGCGCGGAGCCCGAGAATTCGAAGAGCAGGGCGTCCGCGGTGCTTCCTTCGTCGTACGCGTACGGCGCGGCGGGGAAGGCGAGCCACGACCCTTCCAACTCGGCTTCGTCTTCATCTTCGGCGGGAAGCAGATCGCAGGATAAATAGGCGGAAAGGAGCAAGGCGATTGCGAGGCAAAGCGGTACGGCTCCCGTCCGAAGTCTGATCCTGTTCATAGGATCCTCCTTTGGATGGCCTCTTCAATCGTTTAGAAGCTTTCGTTTAAATAATATTGTATTATAACGCCGTTTCCCGACCTTGTGCGCGCTTTCGCGGCCGCGGTATAAACCCTGCATGCGCCCCTCATTTCCGATCCTCGCCAGCCTCGCCCTCGCCCTCGCCCTCGGCGCGCTCGCGCTCTCGTGCCGGCCGCGCCAGCCGCGGCCGGATCCCTTCGTCGGCCTCTGGGAATTCTGGGAGAACGGCGTCGGCGAGCGGAAGCGCTACCTCTCGATCACGAAGACGGGCGAGGTTTACGAGGCGCTCCGCGCGGACAGCGTCCACGCGGAACTGGCGGCGGCGGCGCGCGGCCGCGGCGCGGGGTCGGGAGGCGCGCGCCGGATCGAACTCGCCTTCCCGGACGGCGAGCGTTTCATCCTCCGGATGAACGGATCGAACGAGCTCGTCGTCTCCTTCGAGCGGCCGCTCCAACCCGAGGACATCACCTTCTCGTACTTCCGATCCGCTGCGGAGCGCGCCGAGCCGGGTCCGGAATAGGGCAGAACGGCGACCGGCGCCTTGCGCGACGCCCGCCGATCCGGTAGATACTTTCCCTGCGGGGTCCGTGCGCGGTCCTGCGGGAGGCGAATATGACCACGAGCGAAAAGCTCCGGAAGATAGACGAGTTCGAGCGCGGAGCGCGCGCCTTTGACGACACGCTCGGGATGACCGAGGAAGTCCTTCGCTTCAGGCCGTCCCCGGACGCGTGGACCATCCACGAGCAGGTGGTGCATTTCCTGGAAGCGGACCTCGCCGCTTACCACCGGTACCGGAGGGCCGTCGCCGAACCGGGCACCAAGGTCCTCGGCTTCGACGAGGTCGTCTGGACGCCCGCCCTGGACTACCATTCCCACGACCTGGGCGCGACCATCGGCCTGCTCAAGGCCCTCCGCGCCTACACGGCGGCCCACCTCCGGTCCATCGCGGAAAAGGATTGGTCGGCCTTCGCGTACGACCATAACTTCTTCGGCATCGTGGGCCTGGAATCCTGGCTCGATTCCTACATCGACCACGTGCGCTTCCATCGGGAACTCATCGACCGAAACCTGAGGCTCTGGGCCGAGTCCCGCGGGGCGTGAAGCCGACCGCCCGCGGCTACGGTTCCACGAGGGAGCCGAAGGGGATGCGATACAGGCTACCCGAATCGTAGGCGGTGCCGTACAGGACGTTCCGGTCTCCGGCCGTCCTACCGAACGCGATGGTCTCTATGCCGTTGTATTTTTGCTGGACGTTGTCCACGTCCACCCGGGTGGCGATTTTTCGTCCGATCGCGTAGAAGTACCGCGGTCCGACGTCCTTCGCGACGAGGGTGCCGCCGCGGAGGGCGATGTATTCGCTTCCGTACTCGCTATCCTCGAAAATGACCGCGGGGCGCCCTGCCCTTCCGTCCCGGCCGATGGGGCAGGCGTAGATGCGGCCCCGTTCCTTGGCGCAGAAGTACAGCGTGCGCCGCTCGGCGTCCAGCTCCATGCCGAGGATCGTCGCATCGCCCACCGCGGGGACCTCGCCGCCGTCCAGGAACACGCGCCGGGATAGGTCGGGGGCGAATCGCGCGATCACGTTCGCGGAAGAGACGTAGAGGTCGCCGTTCGCGTCCACCTCTATGCCGCAGGCCCCGTAGCGGCCCGCGAAGGCGCCGCGGATCAGCACCGTGACCGTGCGGTCCCGGCCGATCCGGAGCACGGAGTCCCGGGCCGCCGCGTAGAGGTTGCCGTCCGGCCCGAAGTCCAGATCGTAGATGTAGGTATCGGAGAAATTACCGCCCGCCTGCCAGAGATCGACGAAATCCTCCATCGATCCGTTCGGCGCCAGCCGCGCGATGGACGTGCCCATCTTGCCGACGTAGATCGTACCGTCCTCGTCCGCCGCGATGCCGTGCAAGGGCCCGTCCGCGTACGCGATGCATTCGGCGCCGAGGCTGACCGGCGCGGCGGCCGCGACGCGTCGCCGTTCCCCGCCCCCGCACGACGCGAGCAGGACGGCCAGAATGCAACAGGCATGGAACGGACGCGCGCTTCTCCCCATACGGAGCCCTCGCCTTCGCAGATCGGTGGATGTACGCGCCGATTATACGCCCCTTGCGGCGCGGAGGAACGGGGAAGATTCGGCTATTTCGTACACCATTCCGAACTGCGCCGGCGGCCTCGCCGGTCGGCCGCCGGCCGCTCCGCCGCGGTCGGCCATCGGCCGATCCACCGCTCAGCGCCGCTCACCGCCGCGCGCCCGTGGCCGCGCCCGTGGCC
>JAEXTK010000288.1 GCA_023406985.1 Spirochaetota bacterium
CGCTCTGGTTGAGGATACCGACGTTCTGGAATTTCTTGCCGTTTTCCCGTTCGATGTTGCGGATGTGCTCCTGGAGCCGCTCGTTCTCCGCCTGCTGCTCTTCTATCATCTCGATAATCGAGATGAAGGTGTCGTTGAGTTCGGTGAGCAAGGCGCTGAACTGCTTGTCCTCCTCGGTGTTCGCCCGGGAGATGCTCTCCACGATCCGCGTGTTCTCCAGGAGGTCTTCCAGGGCGCGCTGGATCCCGCGGGTCTCCTGCTGCTGATCCGCCAGGCGGTCCTTGATCGTGACGGCGAGTTCCGCCGTGCTCTGGATCTTGCGGATGATCGTTTCCAGGCTCTGGGAAACCTCCCCCGCGAGGGTCTCGCTCGTCTTGATCGCGCCGGTCATGTCCTTGATCTTGTTGAAGCTGGAATCGAGCTGCTCCTGGGACCGGGCCGAGAGCTGTCGCACCTCGCCGGCCACCACCGCGAAGCCGAGGCCCGTCTTGCCGGCCCGGGCCGCCTCGATCGCCGCGTTGATGGACAGGATGTTCATCCGCGCGGTGATGTCCTCGATGGCCTCGAGCACCTCTTCGATGAAGCGCGAGTACTGGCCTATGGCCTGGATCGAGGAACCGGACTGCCGGATGACGCCCGTGCTCCGCTGGGCCAGGGACGCGAGGGCCGCCGCTTCCGTGCCGCTGTCGGAGGAGGCGGCGTAGATCGACTCCATGTGGGAATTGACTTTGGCCACCTGGAGGGACATCTGCTCCACCGCGCCCGTCTGTTTGGAGAGGGCCGCGGGGATGAGGTCCGCGGACTTTTCGATGCGGTCCTTGAGGATATCGATGATCGACTTGAGCTTATCGAAGCGCTCGGCCACGGAACGGTTGACTTCTCGCCCCGCCTCGGTGCTGTGCGCGATGATCTCCGTGGAGTTGCGGATGGTCTTCTCCAGGGCCGCTCCGCTGCCGACGAGGTTCTCGCTGACCAGCTTGATCCGGTCGATGAGCTCGTTCTGCTCCTTGTGCTTTCGGTCGAGTTCCCCCTCGCGGATCAGGGCGTCGCGGTATAGCTGGGCCTGCTCCGTGGCCAAGCTCGCGAAGATGGCCATGATGAGGGCGAAGTAGCCGTACGCGGTGAACCAGGCGTAGGGAATCGTCGACCGGTTCAAATACAGGACGTCGTGGACCGCGGTGCTGATGACGACCACGAAGGCGCCGAGGAGCGGGAGCACGCCGCGGTTCCGCTTCCGGAGGAGGGCGTATACGAGCATGAAGATATCGAGGAGCAATTGGGGCACGATCAGGAAGTTCATCACGAGGCCGAAATTGCCGAGGATGGCGGCCTTGGAGCGCTGGATGAGCACGAAGGCCGCGCCGAGCGCGCCGAGGGCCAGCATCGCCCGGAGGAAGACGCGGCGCTGCCGGAAGACGCCGGAGAAATCCATGCAGAAGAAGAACATGAAGGTGGACAGGAGCACGAGCCCCGCCTTGGAGAGGGCTTCCAGGAAGACCTCGTCGTTCGCCTCGTAGTGGACGGTCACGTTGAAGTAGGAGAGGCAGAACGCGACGCAGATGATCGCGAAGTAGAGGTACGCCGTCCTCCCCCGGTTCTCCGCTAAGAAGAGGGCCAGGAAGTAGAGGGACATCACCAGGGAAAGGACGAAGGCCGCCTGGATGAGGTTGATGCCGAGGAAGTTGCGGAAAAAGACCGCGCGGGCGACCTTTTCCGTCGTGTCGATGTAAAGGCGATCCAGGCCCCAGGTCTCGAACTGCGGATAGATCTCCATGACGAGGACGTTTTCCTCGGCGCCGAACGTGAGGAGGTCGGGGGAGAGATAGACCGCGCTCACGGCGCGGAGGCTGGAATTATAGCGTCCGTCCTTGTAGCGCCCCTTGGCGAGGATCTCCTTGCCGTTGAGGTAGAGGCGTAGGGGGTATTCGGTCAGGCCGACGTAGAGGGAAAGGTCCTGTCCCCGGCGTCCTTCGCCGAGGGCGAAGGTCGTCCTGAAGGTGTACATACGCTCGCCTTGCCCGCCGCGCTTCGGCAGCATGCCGCCGGAGTATTCGACGGCGCCGTTCGTATCGGCTGCGAGATCCAGGTGGGCCCGCTCCGCCCGCGCCGACTCGAGCAACAGGAAACGCGAAAGGACGATCGCGCTCTCGTCCGTCGGTCCCGGGGCCTGCGCGCCTACGCTTCGGGGAGACAGGAAGAACAACGCCGCGCCCACAACAACGCCCATGCCGAGTCGCCACATTTTGTGCTCCCGTTTATGGTATCGATTCGAATCGATTTCAGTATACCTCATGGGGCGACGGCGCGCCGTTTCATTTTTCATTATAGTATCGACTCCGAGTTCGGGCACGGCGGGCGAGAAACGTGTATGATGGTGGTACTATGGCTATAGCGAAGTTCAACAAGAAAGAGTGGTCCTACATCTTTTACGATTGGGCCGAATCCTGTTTTACCGTCATCGTGAGCGCGTTCATATTCCCGATGCTCTACGGCATCCTGAGCCGGGACCTGCCCGGGGCCTCGTCCCTGTACGGCTTCCTCGTCTCCGCGGTGAGCCTGTCCGTGGCGGTCCTTTCCCCCATCCTCGGGACGGTGGCCGACTATCGAGGCTACAAGAAGCGCTTCTTCATGGGCTTCTTCGTCGTGGGGATCGTCTTCACGTTCCTCATCGGGTTCTTCCCCGCCGATCCCGCGCTCTGGTGGGTCGTCCTCATCCCCTATTCGCTCGCCTCCATCGGCTACGCGGGCACGAACGTATTCTACGATTCCTTCATCGTGGACGCGACCTCAGACGAGAACATGGACAGGGTCTCCACCACCGCCTACGCCTTCGGGTACATCGGCGGCAGCACGATCCCCCTCATCGTCTCCATCGTCCTGCTCCAGGTCCTCCCCGGCCTGACCGTGGACGGGCGGCTGTCCCTCCTCGGCATTTCCTTCCCGTACGACCTGCTCACCGGTTTCCGCGTGACCTTCGTATTGACCGCTTTTTGGTGGCTCCTCTTCGCCGTCCCCTTCGTGCGCAACGTCGGCCAGGTCCACGGTATCGATCCGGAGCCTTCCCCCTTGCGCCATTCCTTCGTGCGGCTCGGCAGGACCTTCACGAATATTCGCTCCTTCAAGCCGGTCTTTCTCTTCCTCGCCGCCTACTTCCTCTACATAGACGGCGTGCACACGGTCATTTCGATGGCCGTCCCCTTCGCCACTGACGCCATAGAGGCGGTCACCGCCGACAACGCCACCGAGATCCTCCTGCCCATCCTCTTGGCCATCCAGGTGGTCGCCTTCTTCTTCGCCCTCATCTTCGCCTGGCTCTCCAAGAGATTCCGGACCCGCACCCTCCTCTTCGTGACGATCGGCGTCTATTGCGCCATCGCCGTCTTCGCGGTGTTCATCACCTCGGTGGCCCACTTTTGGGTGCTCGGCATGATGGTGGCGACCTCCCAGGGGGCCATCCAGTCCCTCTCCCGCTCCTATTACGGGAAGATCATCCCCAAGGACATGGCCAACGAGTTTTTCGGTTTCTACACGATCTTCGGCCGCTTCGCGGCGGTCCTCGGGCCGGCCCTCGTGGGCGGCATATCACTCCTGGTCTACCGGGCGACGGGAGGGCTGAGCGGCGGCACGATGCGCTTCGGGGTGCTCTCCCTCGTGGTGCTCTTCGTCTCCGGCGCCGCCCTGTTCCGCCTCTCCGAGAAGGGCGAGCGGGAAGGAGCGGCCTGATGCCCGCCGCCCCGAACCACATCCAGTTCGCCAACGATTGCCTCGCGCGGCGAGAGGCGGCGGGGCTCGCGGAAATCCCCGCGGCCTTCCGCGGCGCCGTGCTCACGGGAACCCAGGGGAGCGACCCCTTCTACGTCTACGGGCGCATCCCCTGGAGGCCGCGGCAGCTTCCCGATGAGGTCCATGCCTTCGCCGATTTCATCCACGGCGGGGCGCCCGCGGACGTCTTCCCGCCGCTCGCGGCCGGCGTCGCCGCCGCGCCAGCCGACGAAAAGGCAGTCTTGTCCGCGTACCTCTACGGTTTCCTGCTCCACTACGTCTTGGACCGCACGATCCATCCCTACGTCTACTACCGCACCGGGTTCGACGGCCAAGGGCTTCCGCTCGGCATCTATTCGATGGACCACATGAGGTTCGAGGTCGCCCTCGCCTCCGCGTTCGTCGGCCGGAGGCCGGGCGGATTGGCCGAGGTGTGGCGCGCTCCCTCCGCTGACGGGGCGGCCCTGGACGCCATCGACGCCCTCTTCGCCGGCGCCTTCCCCGACCGCGCGGCGCCCGGCCAGTTCCGCGCGGCGTGGAAGGACTACGGTACGGTGCGCCGACTCACCCGGGATCCCCACGGCATCAAAGGGACCGCGCTCGACTTTTTCGGCGTCAAGTCGCTCTTCCGGGCCATGATGCGGCCGGACCATCCGCCCCTCGGCGATAGGATCGATTACGCCAACGACTCCCGCGCGCTCTGGCTGCGGCCCTGCGACGGGCGGCCCTCCGCGGCGAGTGTCCCGGACCTTTGGGAAGAAGCCGCGCGGGACGCCGGCCGCCTCGCCGTTTTCCTGGAGCGCGCCGTGGAAAAAGGCGCCGACAGACACGAGTGGGAGGCCGCCTTCGGCGACCTGGACCACGAGGGGCGGCATCCCGGCGAGACGATGCGGTACTTCCGCTCCGCCTACCGGCCGAGCGACCGGCGGCTGCCGTAATGAAGAGCGGCCGCCGCGTTTCAGCCGCCCCGGCCGCGGTCGGCTCGCCCCGCGGCCACGGTGAACGGTTCCCCCGCGGCGCGCCACCGAGG
>JAEXTK010000011.1 GCA_023406985.1 Spirochaetota bacterium
TGCTCTGGGAAGCCGCGCTCTCGGCGCCGGATGCTTGAGGGCGGGGCCGCCGGGCCTCACATCCGCAAGGAAGCGATCGCCTCTTGGGTCATCCGGTCGCATCGCTCGTTGTATTCATGTCCGGCATGGCCTTTGACCCAGCGCCAATCGATGGGCTTGGCCGACGCGAGTCCGTCCAACTTTTCCCAAAGCTCCCGATTCTTCACCGGCTCCTTGGACGCGGTTCGCCATCCGTTGCGCTTCCATGAGGCGACCCAGGAGCTGATGCCTTTTTGCACGTACTGGGAATCCGTATAGACCGTGATCCGGGAAGAGGACAAATCCGGGTCGCTCGCGACCTTTTCCAGCGCGGCGACCGCGGCGGAAAGTTCCATCCGGTTGTTCGTCGTCGCGGCCTCGGCACCCCAGCGTTCGGCCAGGATCGAGCCCTGAGCGCCGGCGCTCCCGTCGACGAGGACGTAGGCCCAACCGCCCGGACCGGGATTACCCGAACAGCCGCCGTCCGTAAATACGAGCACGTGATCGATTTTCATGTCACGCTTATACCCCGGCTCGGCGCGCTCAGGGAAGTGCGCCCGCTCAGGGAAGTGCGCCCGCTCAGGGAAATGCGCCCGCTCAAGAAGGTGCGCGCGCTCAGGGTCGCGCGCAGGCACGCCTCACGGCCGCAAGAACACCGTCGTCAGCAGGGGCGCGTAGGTGATCAGGATGAGCACCAAGAGTTGCAGACCAAGGTACGGCAGGACGTTGCGGGTGATCCGGCTGAGCGGCTTCCCGAACGCGTAGGAGGCGATGAACAGGTTCATGCCCACCGGAGGCGTCAGGAAACCGATCCCCAGGTTCGCGAGGAAGAGGACGCCGAGGTGCACCGGATGCACGCCGAACGCGAGGGCCGGAGGGATCACGAGCGGGGCCACGACGAGGATGGCCGACTAGAGGTCCATGAGGCAGCCGACGATCAGGAGCAGGACGTTGAGCAGGGCCAGGAAGAGCCACTTTGAGGGGATGTGGTCCTGCGCGAGCTGAACGAGCACCATCGGCACTTGGGCATCCACGAGGAAATCCGAAAGCCCGCGCGCGGCGGCCAGGATGATGAGGACGCCGCCCGTGACCGGAACGCTCTTCAACACCGTCTTGGGGAAGGCGCGCAACGCGATGTCCCTCCGCACGAAAACCTCGAGGATGATGACGTAGGCCGCGGCGAAGGCGCCGGTTTCCACGAGGGTGAAGTAGCCGGTGAAATAACCGAGGACCACGAGGAGGGGCAGCAGGAGCTCCCCGATCGCGTCGCGGAACGCGATCGCCGCGGCCCGCGGTTCGAACGGGGTGCGGACGCCCGCGGTATCCCCCACGACGCCGGCCGCGGCGAGGACCGTCATGAGGAGGACGCCCGGCAGGATGCCGCCGATGAAGAGGTCCAGGATGCTCACCTGCGCGATGGAACCGTACACGATGACCGCGAGGCTCGGCGGGAAGAGCAGGCCGATCGCGCCCGAGGCGGTGAGGAGGCCTTCCGCCCTCCCCTCGTTATAGCCGTTTTCCTTCAGGATGAAGGCGAGGATACCGCCGAGCGCGAGAATCGTGACGCCCGAAGCCCCCGTGAAGGTCGTGAAGAAGGCCGAGACGACGACGGCGGCGATCGCGGGACCGCCGCGCAACCAGCCGAGGAGGGCGCGGATCAACGCGACGAGCCGCTTCCCCGCTCCCGAATCGGCGAGTACGTAGCCCGCGAGCGTAAAGAGCGGAATGGCCGGGATGATGTTGCCCGTCAACATGGAATAGGCCGCGAAGGGAACGACCTCGACCGCGCCCATCGTGCCGGCGAACGCCACGTAGGCGACGCCCGCGAGGGCCAGGAAGAGGGGAACGCCCGCGATCGTGGAAGCCAGGATGACGAGGGCGAGCGGCCAGACGGCGGCGGCCGAAAACGCGGACCAGGCGTCCGCGACGGCCCAGAGTTGGGCGGGGACGTCCCCGACCATCGCCGCGCACAGGCCCGTCACCGCTCCGGATGAAGCGAAGAAGCCGAGGGCGACCGCGAGCACGGCGATCGCCGGCCGTTTGCGGAGCGCGCGGATCATGGTCCGCACGGTCATGATGCCGAACGAGAGGGGGACCGCGGCCGCGAAGACGCTGGTCGGCACGAAGGCGACCGTGGCCGAGGGATCGAAGGCCTGGAAGGTCATGGAAAGCGACGAGATCGACAGGGCGGAAAGGATCGCGAGGGAAAATAGGGACCGCAGCGCCGCGAGCGTAGCCCCCAGGAGACCGCGGGGGTTCCAGGCGTCCGCCAAGCCCAGTTGGCGCCCTTCCCTACCGGCGACCGCCGCTCCGGCGCAGGCGAACGCGAGGGTAAGGTGGTTGATGAGGGCCGCGGAGCTCGGCACGCCGGATTTGAAGAAGGTACGGGCCACCACCTCGCTGAGCGAGAGGCCGAGCACGAGGCCGAGCGTGACGAAGGCCAGCGTATCTTCGGCGATCGCGAAGGCCCTTCTCGGTTTGGTGGGAGCGCTCACCGTTCACCGCCGTTCGCCGCGGCCGCATCGAGCGTCTTCACGATCGCTTCGTACATATCGCGGGGGAACACCGGACCGAGCGTCTTGTCCACTCCCGCGTCCATGTCCGCCTTCCAGAGGCCGATCTCCTCTTCCGTGGGGTCGATGAGGACGAGCCCGTTCTTCTTCATGACGTCCATCGCGGACGTTTCCAAGCTCGCGATCGACCCCTCCAGATCGGCGCCGGTCTTCCGCGTGATCTCCATGAGCCGGTCGCGGTACTTTTCCGGCACGCGGCGCCACGCGGCGTTCGTGATGACGATCACGCCCATGAACGGGGCCACCCGGAGGTTGAGCATGTTCGGCGCTACGGCGAACCATTGGTACCCCGCGGCCGCGAGCGGGCTCGTGAAGAAGGAATCCACCATGCCGCTGTTGAGCGCGGTGATGAGTTCGTTGATGGGGATCGGGACGAGCTGGAAACCGAGCGTCTTGAAGGCGTTGGTCAGGGTATCCGTTTCCACGCCCGCGGCGAGCTTCATGGCCTTGAGGTCGGCGGGCGTACGGACCGGCTTCTTGGAGAAGAAGTTGAGCCAGCCCGCCTTGCTCCAGGCGAGCACCGTGAAGCCCTTCTTGGCGATGCGCTCCTCCATGAGTTCCCGCGTGCCGGCGAAGGCCCGGTTGAAATCGCCGTCGCTGCGGATGAGGAAGGGAATGCTGAGCGAGAGGACCTCGGGCGAGAGCGTGGAGAGTCCGGCCGAGGTGACGACGCCCGCCTGCAGTTGCCCGAGCCGCAGCTTGCTGAGCATGTCGGATTCCGTCCCCGCGACGCCGTTGTGGTACACGCGGAGCTCCACTTCCCCCCCGGTGACGCTGCGCCATTCTCCCGCCAGGCGGTCGAGGGCTTCACCCCACGGGCTCCGCTGCGGCGCGATGCTCGCGAGCTTGATCACGACGGGAGCGGCTTGCAGTCCAGCGCCGACGAAGAGAAACGACAAAGCCAGGGCTGAAACGCGAAAACGACGCATGCGGCCTCCCGAAATCCGAAGTCTCGGACCCGACTCTATATCCTAACCCAGATTGTTGAGCCCGTCACGGCCGGGCCGACAAATGGGCAGAAGGATCGGTGCGTGCCCAGGCTTCGGCAAGGAGTTCCGCGGTCTCCTGCCAACCGATGCAGGCGTCGGTGACCGACACGCCGTAGCGCAGGCCTTCGCAGCAGGGACTGGGATCCTGGGAACCCGCCTCGATGTTGCTCTCCAGCATGAAACCCGCGATCGGGGAGCCCGGCTCCATGCGCTGCGCGAGCACGTCGCGGAGCACCAAGGCCTGCCGCTCGAACTTTTTCTCGGAATTACCGTGGCTGCAATCCACCATCACCGCCGGGTTCAGCTTGGCCGCCAGCATGCGGCGGGAAGCCTCGTCGACGTGCACCCGATGGAAATTGGGGCCCGAGCGGCCGCCGCGGAGGATCAGGTGGCAGTCAGGATTCCCGGCGGTGCGCATCACGATGGTCGTTCCCTTCCGATCGATCCCGACGAAGGAGTGGGGGCTCGCCGCGGAAACCATGGCGTTGATCGCGATCTGGACGTCGCCGTCGGTGGCGTTCTTGAACCCGATGGGCATGGAGAGGCCTGAGGCCATCTCCCGATGGGGCTGGGATTCGGTCGTACGGGCGCCGATGGAAGCCCAGGAAAGCAGCTCCGCGATGTACTGGGGGACGATCGGGTCGAGCATCTCGCTGCCTGCGGGCAATCCCAGATCGTTGATCTTCACCAGGAGAGAGCGCGCGGTGCGGAGGCCGCGGGCGATATCGTAACTCCCGTCCATGCCGGGATCCATGACGAGTCCGCGCCAACCGAGGGCCGTGCGGGGCTTTTCGAAATAAACCCGCATGACGATGAGGAGGCGGTCCGCGTACTTGCGCGCGAGGTCGGCGAGCCGATGGGCGTAGTCCATCGCCGCTTCGGGGTCGTGTATCGAACAGGGGCCGACCACCGCCAAAAGGCGGCCGTCCCTTCCGGAAAGGACATCCACGACGCGTCGCCGTCCGTCCGCGACGGTTCGGGCGGCTTCGTCGGTCATCGGTATCTCCCGCGCGAGCTCGGCGGGCGATACGAGGGGCAGTTCCGCGACGATGCGGAGGTTGTTGGTCTTAATCATGGCGCTACGGCGCTAAGATACCTTGTTAGCGAGCCCTCGAGCAAGCAGCCATCCGGATAAGCGGACGGTTGAAGCGCTATCCTGCCTTTTTGCCTTGGAAAAGGCGAACGGCGCAGCCTCCGATCCCGTAGATGGCCGCCAAGATCGGGGGCGCCACGCGTCCTGAACGGATCGTTCCCCAAAGGCCCACCACTATTACGGACGCGAGGCTGGCGGCGTACCAGCTCGCGACGTGGCCCTCGGCGAGGGATCTCCATACCAAGTACAGGCCCGCCGGTACGATGAGGAACGCGGCCGACACCACGCCCGAAGCGGGGGTACGGAACCGAACGGACCAATAGAAGTGCTGCAGGGCATTGAGGATCGCCACGTACACCGCGGGAAGGAAGATATAGGCCGCAGGAAGCCCAGGAATGGATGCCGCGGCGACCCACACGAGGGCGATGGCGCAGACCACGCCTATCCAGGCCCGGGCATTACGGGACGAGTGGGTAGGAGGAAGATTTGAAAAGTGGCGCCCCTCGAAATCGGCTATGTTCCATTCCTCGAATTCGTGGATGACGAAGAACAACGTGAAGATCCAGAACGACTCCACCAGGCTCAAATCGCGCGCCCATTGCATGATCGAATCCATACGGCCTCCTCATTGACCTTCCTGCTCCGCGATATAGTCCTCAATCCAGGCTACCAGTACGCCGTACACCCGCTCGTATTGTTCCATGAGCGGGCGCCCGGCGGATTGTCCGTTCGCGTTCGCTCTTTCCAGGGACCGCGCGACGCCGTCCCGTTGTTCCGCCAAATGGCGGCGCAAGTTGCCGAGCAGGACCAGGCGCGACGGCCGATCCAGGAGCCCCACGTTCACGACGAATGCGTTGAAGTCGAAAAAGATACCCCCCGGCGTCGACGAATACCGCTCCATGAGCGCGCGCCAGTGCGCCTCGCCCTTCGCGGTGATCGTATACACGGTCTTTGGGGGCGCCGACTCCCCTTCGCGTTCCTCGGCGCTCAAGTAGCCGCGGCCCTCCATCTTGCGGAGGTTCTGGTAAACCGTGGGCAGCCCGAGCTTGAGCCATCTGGCCATCTCCGTCCGGTCGATGATCTTGGCCAAATCGTAGGCGCTGAGCGGCTTCTTCTTGACGAATCCCAGGATCACGAGATCGACGGCGGACATCTACCCCCCCCGGTACTATGAAACATAGTACTATGTTTCATAGTATAAAACAAGAGAAAAAGGGAGCGCCCGCCGGAATTTCGGACGACTCCCTCCCCTACGCTCAGTACTTCTTGACCCGTTCCCACGTTCCGGAGGCCGCCGACGCGAAGAGGGCATCGAGGACCGCCATGTTCGCGATCGCGTCCTCTAGGGGGGTCGGGACCTCGGTCCCCTCGATCACCGCGTTCGCGAAGGCATCGAACTGGAGGAGGTACTGGTCGGCGATCTCCGTCTCCACGACGCGCCGGGCCACGTCGGTCGTCACGGAGACGCGGCCGGGAACGTCGCCGAACATATTGAACGGGACCTCCAGGGAGAGGGTCCCGCCGGTGCCGAAGGCTTCCACGCGCTGGGCGGGGTAGAGCTGGGTGCCGACCGTGAACACGGACCGCCGACCGCCGCCGAAATCGAGGATGCCCGAAGCCAGGATATCGGTGCCGAACCGGCCGTCCTTCTCCGCCAGGCAGACCACCCGTTCCGGCTCGGCCTTCATGAGGAACCGCGCGGACGAGACCGCGTAACACCCGATGTCGAGGAGGGCGCCGCCGCCGAATTCCGCGATATTGCGGATATTCTTGGGGTCCTTGTTGTTGTAGGTGAACGTGCCGTGCACCGAGCGAACCTGCCCTATTTCCCTTCCGTCCATGAGCGACCGCGCGTGGCGCCACTGGGGGTGGAACCGGTACATGAAGGCTTCCATGAGGAGGACGCCCTTCTGGCGGCAGTAATCCGCCGCGGCCTTCGCCTCCGCCGCGTTGAGGCCGAGCGGTTTCTCGCAGAGCGTGTGCTTACCCGCGTCCGCCGCCTTCTTGATCCACTCGAGGTGGAGGTGGTTCGGGAGCGGGTTATACACGAAATCGACCTTCGGGTCGGCCAAGAGCGCCTCGTACGAGCCGTACGAGACGGGGAAATCCCACTCCGCCGCGGCTTCCGCGGCTTTGGCCGCGTCGCGGGAGGCGATGGCGTACGGCTCCACGAGGAGCGACTCGCGCAAGGGAACGGCGACGCGCTTGAAGTAGTGGGCCGAACATCCGAGGACGCCCATCCTGAGTTTATCCATGATTGCAGCCTCCGTGCAGTATATAGGTATACCTATACACCCATCTTCGACTTGTACGCCAGTCCCGTCGGCGTCGCGGCCAGCCCGCCCTCCGCGTTCTCCTTGATGGAGGCGGGCATGGAATCCCCGATGGACTTCATCGCCTGGACCACCTCGTCGAAGGGGACGGCGCTCCGCACGCCCGCGAGCGTGAGTTCCACGGCCACCAGGGCCTGGGCCGCCACGAAGGCGTTACGCTTCACGCAGGGAACCTCCACGAGGCCGGCGACCGGATCGCAGGCGAGGCCGAGGGAATTCTTGAGCGAGAGGGCCGCGGCGGCGAAACAATCCGCGAGCGGGAGCCCTTCCAGGTGCGCGACGGCGGCCGCGGCCATGGCGCCGGCCGCCCCGCATTCCGCTTGGCAGCCGCCCTCGGCCCCCGCGAGCGTGGCCGCCTGGGCGATGAGCACGCCGACCAGGCTCGCGTTGAGGAAGGCGCCCCGGACGCGGCCGTCGTAGGGTTGCCGCGGCGACGGCGGGGCCGCCGGCAAGGGCGGAGCCGGAACGGGACCGCGCTCGTCCCACCACGCCCAGATCGCGCCGGGCACGATCCCGCTGGAGCCAGCGGTCGGGAAAGAGACGACTTTCCCTCCGCAGGCGTTCACCTCGTTGACCGCCAAGGAATAGGCGATCGTCCGCGTGACGAGCCCGTCCGCCAGGAGCCGGCGGCCGGAGGTGGCCACCTTGACCGCGGCGCCGTCCGTGAGGCCCGACCGCGAGCGCTGGGCTTCGGCCAGCCCCTTCTCCAGGGCCGCCCGCGTCACCGCGATCCGGCGATCCAGCTCCACGGCGATTTCGGCCTCGCCGCGCCCCGAAATGAAGGCTTCCCGCTTGAGCGCGTATTCGGCGGCGTTCAGGCCCGATTCGGCCAGGATCGACTCGAGTTCGATAAAGGAAAGGAAACGGAATTTCATGCGATGTCTCCGCTCACGCGCCCAGCGCCGGCACGCGGACCACCGCGTACACCGGCGGGAGCCCTTCGATCTGTTCTACGACGGCCTGCGGCAACGCGCCGTCCGTCTCCACCACGAGGAGGGCCTCGTCGCCCTTCTCCTTCCGATGGCTCGACGTAGCCGCGATGTTGATGCGGTTCGCGGCCAGGATGTGGGAAACGATGGCGATGACGCCGATCTCGTCGTGGTGCAGAACCAGCAGGGCGTCCAGTTCGCCGGAGAGGTTCACCCGGTAACCGTCGATCTCCTCTATGCGGATGGCGCCGCCGCCGATGCTCGCGGCCCTGAGGCGCAATCGCCTCGGCTTGCCGTCGTCGCCCCGGCCTTCCAGTTCCACCGCGACCGTGTTGGGGTGCCAGGTCGCCGGCAAGTCGCCCACGCTCTCCAGCTCGATGGGGAAGCCCTCTCCCGTCGCCGATGCCTCCTCCAAGAGCTCTTTTCCGCGGCCGAGCCGCTCGTCCTCCGGGGGAACGCCGAGGAGGCCCGCGATCGCCGCCCGATCCGAACCGTGCCCCCGCCACGTCGCCGCGAGGGAACCGTAAAACCGGACCTTCGCCGCGTCGGGTTTCCGGGCGAACATCTTCCGGGCGAGGAAGGCGATCCGGGCGACGCCGGCCGTATGGGAACTGGAAGGCCCGATCATCACGGGTCCGAGGATGTCGAAAACGGAGACGTTATCCTTCGGCATAGGCAACTCCGACATCAGTGTAGCGTATTTTTCCTATTGCCGCGCGTGCCGATCATTGAGTATCTTTACCGACGAGCCCGGGGCGGGTGCCGCGGGCGACACACCCATACCAAACTACGCCGGAACCGTTTCAGCGTACGGGAACCCCGTTCGGGGTCGATTACCGCGCGGACGAGCCGGCAGGGAGAAGAGGAGAAAGAAAGCTATGGCGAAACAATTGATGTTCAACGAGGAAGGCCGGCGCAAGCTGCTCGCGGGCGTGGAGCAGATCTCCAAGGCGGTGAAGGTAACCCTCGGTCCCAAGGGCCGGAACGTACTTCTCGACAAGAAATTCGGCGCCCCGACCGTCACCAAGGACGGCGTTTCCGTCGCCAAGGAAGTCGAGCTCGCCGATCCCTACGAGAATATGGGCGCCCAGCTCCTCAAGGAAGTCGCCACCAAGACGAACGACGTCGCCGGCGACGGCACCACGACCGCCACGGTCCTCGCGTACTCCCTCGTCAAGGAAGGCCTCAAGTCCGTCGCCGCTGGCATGACGCCCATCGAGCTGAAGCGCGGCATCGACAAGGCCGTCGAGATCGCCGTGGACGAGATCAAGAAGAGCGCCAAGGAGATCAAGGACAAGGAAGAGATCTCCCACGTCGCCTCCGTCTCCGCCAACAACGACGTCGAGATCGGCACCACGATCGCCGACGCGATGGAGAAGGTCGGTAAGGACGGCGTCATCACCGTGGAAGAGTCCAAGACCATGGACACCTCCATCGACTTCGTCGAGGGTATGCAGTTCGACCGCGGTTACATCTCCCCCTACTTCGTGACCGACCGCGACACCATGCAGGCCGTCTACGACGACGCCTACATCCTCATCCACGACAAGAAGATCTCCTCCATGAAGGACATGCTTCCCCTCCTGGAGAAGGTCGCCCAGAGCGGCAAGCCCCTCCTCATCATCGCCGAGGACGTCGACGGCGAGGCCCTCGCCACCCTCGTGGTGAACAGCCTCCGCGGCACCCTCCGCACCTGCGCGGTCAAGGCCCCCGGCTTCGGCGACCGCCGCAAGGCCATGCTCGAAGACATCGCCATCCTCACCGGCGGCGAGGTGATCTCCGAGGAGCTCGGCCTCAAGCTCGAGAACACCGACATCTCCCAGCTCGGCAAGGCCAAGACGATCAAGGTGGACAAGGACAACACCACGGTCATCAACGGCGCCGGCAAGCAGAAGGACATCCAGGACCGCATCGCCCAGATCAAGGCCCAGATCGAGGACACCACCTCCGACTACGACCGCGAGAAGCTCCAGGAGCGCCTGGCCAAGCTCGCCGGCGGCGTCGCCGTCATCAACGTCGGCGCGGCCACCGAGGTCGAACTCAAGGAGAAGAAGCACCGCGTGGAGGACGCCCTGTCCGCCACCCGCGCCGCCATCGACGAGGGTATCGTCCCCGGCGGCGGCCTCGCCCTCATCCAGGCCGCGAACTCCCTGGAGAAGGCCGACATCTCCGGCCTCACCGATGACGAGAAGGTCGGCTTCAAGATCGTCAAGCGCGCCCTCGAGGAGCCGATCCGCCAGATCGCCGAGAACGCCGGCGTGGACGGCGCCATCATCGCCGACAAGGCCAAGAGCGAGAAGAAGGGCATCGGCTTCGACGCCGCCAAGATGGAGTGGGTGGACATGGTGAAGGTCGGAATCATCGACCCCGCCAAGGTCACCCGCAGCGCCCTCCAGAACGCCGCCTCCATCGCGGCCCTCCTCCTCACCACCGAGTGCGCCATCACCGACCTCCCCGAGCCCAAGGCTCCCGCCGCCCCCAAGGGCGGCGGCGGCAAGGGCGGCATGGGCGGAATGGGGATGGATTACTAAGAGAAGTAAAACGCTACCCATGGCGTTTGAAGGGGCCGCCGCAAGGCGGCCCTTTTTGTTTTCCGGCGCCCATGCCGCCCATTCGGTTGGCGGCGCCGCGCTAGCGGCAGGGCGGACACGCTTCGCGCGGCCGACTGGCCGCGCATACAACCACTTCCACTAGCGCCCGATGCATAGCATCGGATGGGGATGGATTACTAATCGCAGAATACTGCGAGAGATGGGAGCCCGCCGAAAGACGGGCTCTTTCTTTTTCCACGGCCGCCCATGCCGCCGGGTGAGCAGGGCGACGCGCAGCGGCGGGCGGACACGCTCCGCGCGGCCATTCGGCCGCGCATATAACCCATTCCATTAGCGCCCGACGCGAAGCGGCGGATGGGCGGAATGGGGATGGATTACTAAGCAAAGAGAAACGCTGAATATGGCGTTTGAAGGGCCAGCCGCGAGGCCGGCCTTTTTCGTTTCAGGCGCCCAGGCCGCCCATTTGGTTGGCGGCGCCGCGCAGCGGCGGGACGGACACGCTTTGTCGCGACGCCGACGGCCCCTCGATCCGCTCAATAAAAGCTATTTTCTTCAATAAAGTGGTCTATTGGTTTGGCCGTTCGGCCAATTCCCAAAAGAGAATAGTTATGATCTTACTATATTAATTATCTATCATCCTAAAAGTGTATTACCGGAGTCGGTAGAGTATGAATCAAAATGCCGGGCTTACCATTACGAATCGTGAACGAGAAGTACTGCACTGGGTCTCGCGCGGGAAAACAAAATCCGAAATTGCCGGAATATTGGAAGTGAGCGAATCCGCCGTCAAGCGACACTGCGAAAGCATCTTCAAGAAACTCGAAGTAAACAATCTCGCCTTCGCCGTAGCGAAGGCCCTCAAATTGGGATTGATCGATTTCTGATTTTTCCCGCTGCATCTATCTCGCTCGAACGGAGCGGAAGGTATGCCGCTCCATGAAAAATGGTCAAACGGCCAATTTCCATCGGCATCGAGACTTACTATCTTTTCAGGTAGCAGCGTAAAAAGTATAGCGCCAGGCCAGAAACGCAGCTCGGAACCAGCAAAAAAAGAGGAGAAGAGAAATGAACAGCCGCATCATCACCCGCCGCTCGGTATTTGTTATATTTGCATTACTCACAGCCTTCATCGCCGTTATGGGTTGCGCCACTACCGATCCGGAGCCGAAACCGGCCGCCGCGGCACGCGCGACGAACGGGACGGGACCGAAGCCCGAATGGAAAGGTCAGACGCTCGTCATCGACTTCGACGTCGGCACCAACGTATGGGGGAACGACGCCGCGGGCGGCCTTTCGCCGAGCATCAAGCAAAACTTGATCGATGGCGTCGCCGATGATGACCTCTTCCGCGTCCAGGATCAGGGCGCCGCCGCGAAATATCTCTACAAGGTATCGATCGTCATCGCCGATCCGATCATCACCCTCAGCAACGACCGCAAGATCCAAGGCATCTCGGCGACCTTCCGCATCAAGTCCTATGACAAGAAAGGGAACCTCGTCGCCGCGAAGACCTGCGGCGCGCAACGCAAGATCCCTGCTGCCTCCGTAGCGAGCGAAGATACGCAGCGGAAACTGCTGGAAGAATTCGCGCGTGACGCCGCGGCGGACATCAAGCGGACGATGTACGAAAGCCTCTGACAAGGCTCAGATATAGCTGACCATTTTAGTATACTCTCCTCATGACACCGAACGACATCGCCCGCGCGCGGCTCGGGAATCTCGGCTTCGTACCCGGGGGTATGGAAGACGCGGCCCGCGCCGTCGCGCGGCTCGGCGCCGCGCAAGCCCAGGATTACCGGAGCGCGCTCTGGTCCCTCGGAGCGCGCCTCGGCGGCGGCACGGAGGCTTCGGTAGAGGCGGCCTTGAGCGAGCGGCACGCAGTGCGGACCTGGCTCTTCCGCGGCACCCTCCACCTCGTCGCCGCCGAAGACCTCCGCTGGATGCGCGCCCTCATCGCCGACCGGCTCGTCGCGGGGAGCAGGCTGCGGCGCGAACGGCTCGGCCTGGACGACGCCGACTTCGCGCTCAGCAGAAAGGTCCTCGTCGCGGCCCTCGGCGGAGGCCGAGCGCTGAACAGGGACGCCATCCTCGCGAAGTTCCAGGAGGCCGGTCTTTCCGTCGCGGACAGCCGGGGGTACCACCTGATCTGGCGCGCCGCCAACGACGGCGTGATCTGCCAGGGACCGCCGAACGGTACCGAGCAGGACTTCGTCCTCCTGGACGAGTGGGTGCCGGAGGGGAGGGATCTCGCCGGCGAAGAAGCGCGCGCCGAACTCGCGCTCCGCTACTTTTCCTCGCACGGCCCCGCGACGCTGCAGGATTTCGTCGGCTGGACCGACCTCACGGTCCGCGAGGCGCGCGCGGGAATCGCCGCCGTCGCCGACGCATTGGAGCGCATCGATTGCGAAGGGCGCGAATACTGGAGCCGGCCGTCGCCGAGCGCGCAGGCCGCCCCCGGAGCGGACGGAATCCTCCTTCTCCCCGGGTTTGATGAATTCATGCTCGGTTACAAGGACCGGACCGCCGCCCTGGAAGAGGCCTTCGCCGATCGGATATGCCCCGGCAACAACGGCGTGTTCGCCCCGACCGTCGTATCCGGGGGGCGCGTCATCGGGACCTGGAAGCGGGATATCCGAAAGAAGACCGTAAAGGTGACGGCCGCGCCGTTCCGTTCTTTCGACGAGGCGGAACGGGCGGGAATCGCAGAAGCGGCGGCGCGGTACGCTCGCTTCCTCGGCTTGGAGTTGATACGGTAGGCCACTGCGTACGTCACAACTAGACCAACATCAAGGTATCTTTTATATAATTTTGGTACTTAAATGTAACTTATTGTTTTTTTATGCCCTTTTTTGCATTATACGGGAATTTGAATCGTTCAACTGATTAATATTCTCAAAAAACCACTGCATAATTTCCTACATTTTTTGTAAATCTGCTTGATTCAATCCGCAAGATCACCTATAACCGGTCATAAGCTGCGGTGTCGGCGCATGCCGAGCCGTGATTCCAGGTTCCAAGGAGTCGCTTATGAATGAACGGCGTCGAGACGCGACGGTTGCCCGCCTCCTGGATCCAAAAATCCAGAACGGCGCCTTCCGGCCTTTGACCGAAATCTATACGTACCGTATACGGAATAAATTTTTAATGTTAGCATAAGCTAACTAAACGTTCACAACAAGGAGTGATGGTATGAAGAAACTTCTTCTTGGTTCTCTTCTGGCGGCTACGGTCGCCTTCGGACTGTCCGCGGCGGAGCCGATCGGGATCGATCTCGGCCTGGACATCGGCATCTCCGGATTCGAATCCGATATCGGGGTCTCCCTGGATCCTTCGATCGCGTATAACCGCACGGTCGCGGGTATCGACGCGTCGGTGACCCTGGACTACGACTTCCCCGTGTACGAGGAGTACGTCGACGGGACCATCGGACTGGAGCTCTACGGCTCCAAGTCCTTCGCCCTCTCCGACTCCCTCACCCTGGTCCCGGGCCTCACCCTGGCGTACGCCTTCGACACGAACGCCGAAGAGGACGAATCCAGCTTCGGCATCGAGCCCGAGGCGACCCTCGAGTACGGCGCGTACTACACCCTGGTCTCCGTGCCCATCGCCTTCGTACCCGATTCCGCCTTCGATCTCTACATAGAAGAGGGCGGCAGCTTCGGCGACCTCTCCGCGTACGTTTCCGCGGGCATCGCGATCTCTCCCGACGCCAAGTTCTCTACGATCGGCTTCGGCGTGGAGTACCCGGTCGGCGCCTGGACTTTCGGCGCGGACGGTGAACTCTCCGGTTTCGGCGCGGACGAGGACGTGGTGTACGCCCAGACCCTCAGCGTCGGTTACTCCTTCTAAGGGCCTCCCTCTCCTTCCGGGCCGCCGTTCCTTCATTCCGGACGGCGGCCTTTTTTCGTCCCGGGGTCAGAGCCCCAGATCCAGTTGCCCCTCGGCGGAGCCGAGCAAGGTGGACCGGAGGCGCCCGGCATCCCAGCCCGCGGCGATGAAGAGGGCTTCCGCGAAGGGGAGGAGCTGGGCGACCAGATAGTGCCGTCGATCGATCGGGGACGTTTGGGCGGACACCGGCTCCGCCCCCGCGGTCGTCCAGACGTATTCCACGATGCCCCGTTTCCCCTTCCAGCCGAGGGCGCGGGCAGCCTTGACCTGCGGCGGCGTGGAGGCGGTGTAGGACTCCGGCGACCGGACGAGCCGACGCCGGTAGACGAGTTCTCCGTCCAGCTCGCCCGTTTCCAGGCGCCGAGCCTCGCCCCGCAGGTACGCGAGGAGTTCCGCCTCTTCCGCGTCGTGGAAGACGCGGTCCAGCAGTTCCATCTGGAGCCGCCGCGCGAGGGGGGTGGAATCGCTGCGTACCGCCTCCATGCCCTTCACCTCCACCTCGTCGCCGTCCGCGTTCCGAAGCAGGCCCGCATATCCCTTGGCCCGCCCGCGCGCCGCACCGTCCGCGTAGCCGTCACCGGAAAAGGCCGAGGGCAGGGCCGAGAACGCGGCGGAAGCGGCCGGAGCCGACGCGGCCGAACGGAGCGGCGGGATGAGGAAGCGCCGGTAGAGTTTTTCGAATCGAAGTTCCAGGCGGGATTCCAACGCGTATTCGCTCCGGATCGCCTCGGCGAGGGCCGCGTTGATATCGGCGGCGAGCCGCGCGCCCAGACCGGCCGCCTCTTCGGGCGACGCGGTCTCGCCGCTCGGGGCGAACAGGGGGGCGAGTTCCACGAAGAGGGAGTCGGTGTCGCCGTAGAGGACCCGGAGGCCGCGGGCGACGAAGCGGTCGCGGGAAAAACGGAGCCACTTGCGCGCGGCCGAGGTGATGGCCCCGGCGAGCTCGGTCCGCGCGTAGCGGCAGGTCGGCGTACCGAGCACGCCGTAGAACGAGTTCATCAGGATCTTGTAGACGTAGGCCGCCGTGTCGTCCCCCGCGGCGAGGGCGCGGCGGCGCGCGGCGAAGTAACCTTCGATGAGCGCGGGCAGCGCGCCGGGCGTCCGGTCGAAGGCAGCGCCGTTCGGCGCGACGATGGGATGCTCCGCCCCGCGGAGCGCGAGCTCGTAGGCGTAAGGGTCGATGTTGAAGGTGAGCATGAGGGTCGGGTAGAGGCTCCGGAAGTCGAAGACGGCCACGTCGCGGAAGAGGCCGCCGATCGGCTCCAGCACGGTGCCGCCCGCGGCCCCCGAGACGCGGCGGGAGAGCGCGCTCGCGCCGGCGATGCCGCGTTCGCGGAGGGAGAGGCCGTACACCCGTTCGAAGCTCGCCACGCTCGTCCACGCCTTGTCTATGGAGACGCCCGTGAGCACCGCGCGCTCCACGGCGAGCTTGAACAGGCCGGTCTTCTCCAGGATGCGGAGTACGAGCTCGGAATCGCGGAGGCAGTACGCGCCGAAGGCGGCGGGATCCATGGCGTAGAGCCTATCGAGCTCCGCGATCTTGTCCTCCCCCGTAGCGGAGACCAGCTTCCCCTCGCCGAGGACCTCGCGTGCCACGGTTTCCAGCCCGTGATCCTCATAGCGCACCGGACCGGCGCGGACCGCCCGGAGCGCGTCGAAGACTTGCCGTCCGCTCACGAAGACCGCGGCCGACCGGCGGCCCTCCCCTGCCAGATACCGGGCTTCTTCCATCGACCTGCCGATGGTGAACGGGAGGCCGCGGGCGGCGAACCGCTCGGCGAGCCGCGGCAGGTCGAAGTCCAGGACGTTCCACCCCGTGAGCACGTCGCAATCGGCCTCGACGATATCCCGGGCGAACGCGGCGAGCAGGTCGGCCTCGGTTTCGTGATAGCGGAGGTCGATTCGGCCGGCGGGGCCGGCATCCTGGCCCGCGCCGGCGTCCCGATCGCCGAGGGCCGGACCGCCGGAGGGCCTCACCACGCGGACGAGGCCGCGGATAGCTCCGCCGTCCGAGGTGGCGACCGAGACCGCGCGGATCTCGCGCGTCCGCTCATCGGTTTCTATGTCGATGGACGAAAGCCGGAGCGGGGCGCGGAAGGCGGAGTCGGCGGGACGGAGGTCCGCTCCGGGAAACACGAGGTCGACGCTCCGGCCCTTCCGGCTCACTCCCGTTATCTCCACGGGGCCCCGGATGCCGAGCTCCATGAGGAGGGCGTCGGCCGGTTTCATGTCGGCGTCGGGGCTCGGGATGGACGCGTTCCTGATCGCCGTCGCCGCCCGGCCGTGATCCTCTAAGGAAGAGAAGCGGAGGAGGACGAGGGGAGAGGACGAATCGAAGGCCGCGAGCGGAGAAGCCTCCCGTTCGCATGAGGGAAAGCCGCCGAGGGAGAGGACGCGGTCCAGGTCGGAGGCTGCGACGAGGAGGGAAGGCCTCCGGCCGGAGACGGCGGCGGCGAAGGATTCGCCGCCTTCCAAGCGGCCCGCCAAGAGGATCCTATTGTGCCTTCGGTCCGCGTAACCGTGGACGATGAAGCCGCGCGGCATGGGACCATAATGGACTTTCCGCCTCATTTGCGCTACAAGGTTTGTGCCATGCTTCGCATCCTCAGGGATCTAGTCCGCATTAAACTATTCGATAAACGCGAAACCGATCCCGATTCGATCCGGGAAGAACGCTGGTCCGCGGATTTTTCGCGCCCCCAGAAGGCCCGCTTTCCGGCGGTGAGCGAAGCCGCGTACGAGACCTCCTTCCAGGACGGAGCCTACGCGCTCCGGCTCAAGAAGGGAGCCTGCCTGGCGTGGGCCGAAGATCCTCAGTTCCGGTACGCGGACCTCGTGGCCGAGGCGACGATCCGCTTCGCCGACCTGCCGTCCCCGACGGCCTACGCGGCCGCGGGGCTCCTCTTCCGGTGCGCCGACGAAGACAGCTACTATTCCGTGCTCGTCTCCACCAAGGGCTATTTCCGCGTCGACGCGGTCTTCAACCGCTCGCCGATGCCGCTCGTCGGCTGGACCGAGTTGCCCGACTCCGCCCGGAACGCGACGTCGAAGGCGGAAGCCCCGTCCATCCGCCTCCGGGTGATCGCCCTCTCGGACCGGATCACGGTGACCATCGACGACGCGTGGGCTGCCGAGGTCGTGGACGGGACCTTGACCTCGGGCAGGATCGCCTTCGCCGTCGCCTCCTACGACGACGTAAGCGGCGTCGCGGCCCGCCTGGAGAGCCTCAAGATCGAGTCCCGCCCCATCGAGGTGGAGGCGACCATGCTCCGCTGGAACGCGCTCCTCCGCATAGAGGCCTCCGCGCGCATGCGGCTCGCCGAAACCTTCGCGGCGATGGGGCAGCCGATGTCCGCCCTCGTGCAGTTCAAACGAGCGGGAACCGGCAGGACCCAGGCGGAACTCCTCCTGGCCGCGGACTGCGCCATGCGGCTGTCCCTCACGAGGGAAGCCGAGGACTACCTGGATTCCTGCATCGAGATCGATCCCGATACCGACGAGGCCCGCCGCGCGGTGGCGGAGAAGGCCAAGATACTCTACCTGGACGGCCGCTACGCCGAACTCAAGGACCACGCCGAAGAGGCGATCGGCCTCTTTCCCTCCGATCCGGCCCTCCGCGCCCTCCTCGGCCACGCCTACTGGAATCTCGGTTCTCCCGAGCGCGCGGCCGCGGCGTACGACGCGGCCCTGGACCTGGATCCG
Source organism: Spirochaetota bacterium (assembly GCA_023406985.1). Lineage (GTDB taxonomy): Bacteria > Spirochaetota > Spirochaetia > Treponematales > Breznakiellaceae > JAEXTK01. Next base: position 18,078 of record JAEXTK010000011.1, read on the forward strand.
GAGAACGGGCTCATCGCGCGGAACGCGGCCCAGGCGTACGAGAAGCTCGGCGACGCGGCCCGCGCCGTGGACCGGTACCTCCGCGCGGGCCGCGCGTTCCTGGCGGCCGAAGACTACGACGAGCTCGCCATCGTGGAGCCGCGGCTCCTTGACCTGGGCCGCTCCGATCCGGCCGCGCACGCGCTCGCGGGGAAGCGGGCCTTCGCCCTGGAAGACTGGCGCAAGGCCGAACTCGAGCTGGACGCGGCGGCGAAACTCCAGGCCGCCCGTGGGGCGGAGGATCTTCAGCGCGCCGAAGACCCGGCGGTCCCCTACCTCCGCGCCCTCCTCCTCATCCGAGCGGGCAAGCGGAAAGCCGCCCTCCCCCTCCTGGAACGCGCCGCGAAGCTCGGAAGCGACTACGCGCCGTTCAGGTTCCGGCTGGCCGAATGCCGGTTCCTCCTTTCGCACGACGCGCGGGACCCCGAACTCGCCGAGGATCTCCAGGCGGCCCTCGCGCTTGCACCGGAAGACGGCTGGATCGCGAACCTCGCGGGCCAGGTGGCCCTCGCCCGCGGCGACTTGGTAGAGGCAGCCCGCCACTTGGAGCGGGCCGCGACCGCCTTGCCGGCCGAACCGGCCGTCCTCGCGAACCGCGCGGAACTCGAGTTCCTGCGGGGAAACGCGGAAGCGGCCCTCGCGGGCCTCGCGGAGGCCGAATCGGCCGACCCTCAGGGCATCGCGGCTACCGAGCGCGGCAACATCCTCGTCCGCCTCTCCCGCTACGAGGAGGCCGACGCGGCCTACGCGCGCGCCCTCCGCGCGGCGCCGGCCGACGCGGAATACCTCCGGAACCGGGCATCCTGCCTCATCGAGCTCAGCCGTTTCGGGGAAGCCGACGAACTCCTATCCAAGGCGTACGAGGTTGACCCCTCGCCGCGGACCCTGGAGCTCACGGCCTACGTCGCGGCCAAGAAGGGCGAATTGCCCCGCGCGGAGGCGGCGTGCCGCCTCGCCCTGGAGCTCGCCCCGGAAGATACGGGCATCCTCGCTTCCCTCGCGTGGACCTATCTGGCCATGTCGCGCTGGAAGAGCGCCGAGGAAGTCATCGGCCGCCTGGAAGCCGCCGCGGCCCCGCGCTCCGAAGCCGCCGCGGGGGCCGCCGAACTCCGCGAACGGTTGACCGAAGCGACCACGCGGAAGGTCGCCTGCGCCTCGTGCGGCAGGACGTGGCGGGTGCCCAAGGACGCGCCGCCCGCTCCGGCGCTCCGCCTGGTCGCCGAACCCCCGGACGACTTTCCCGCGGGAACCTGCCCCAATTGCCTCAAGACGTACTGCATCGCCTGCGCCAAGGCCAACATGGTTGAGGGCCGCTTCGTCTGTTCCGCCGACGGCGGCCGTCTCAAGCTCCTGGACGAGGGACTCAAGAAGATCCTCGCCGACTGGGCCGCGGGGCAGAAGGAATCCGAACCGCGATAGCTTCGGGCGTGGGCTCGGGCGGCGCGGAGCCGCAAGGAGGACGCATGCTCACCGAAGGGGACCGGATGCCGGTCTTTGAACTTCCGGACCAGAACGGGAACCTCGTGCGATCGGCCGACCTCGCGGGGAAACGGCTCGTCGTCTATTTCTATCCCCGGGACGATACGCCGGCCTGCACGAACGAGGCCTGTTCCTTCCGCGATTCCTTGCCCGAACTCCGGGCCAAGGGCCTCACCGTGATCGGCATGAGCGCCGACACGAGCGCCTCCCACGCCCGATTCGCCGCCAAGTTCGACCTGCCGTTCACGCTGCTCGCCGACGAAGACAAGGCGGTCATCAAGGCCTTCGGCGCCTGGGGCGAGAAATCTATGTACGGCAGGCGCTATATGGGCATCTTGCGCTGCACCTTCGTGATCGGGGAAGACGGGATCGTAGAGAAGGTCTTCCCCAAGGCCACCCCCAAGAAGCACGCGAAAGAGATACTCAAAGCGCTCGGAGCTACGTAACCACGTGCGCGAAGAAAGAGCCTAAACGTCTTGATCCGCCGCCTAACCGGAGGAGCCTGCAAAAGTACGACTTTTGAAGGCCGGGGAAACGGCGGGCAGTTTCGTCGCCATTCGTATTGAAGCCGTCCTCGGTGCCTTCACACGA
>JAEXTK010000040.1 GCA_023406985.1 Spirochaetota bacterium
GGGAGCCTACCCAGCCCCACCGGCCCCCCCCCTCCTACCCCGGCCGGCCGGCCGGCGGAGGCGCGCGCCCCGCCGCTAGAAATCCATCACCGGCCGTATCTCCACGCTGCCGATCTTGGCGAAGGGTTCGTCGGCGGCGATCCGCACGGCCTCCTCCCGGTCCTTCGCCTCGATCAGGACGAAACCGCAGAGCTCTTCCTTGGTCTCCGCGAAGGGGCCGTCCGTGGTCGATAGTTTCGCGTCGCGGACGCGGACGGTCACCGCGGTCTTCGCAGATTCCAGGGCCTGGGCCTGGAGCAAGTGACCGCTCCGCGCGGTCTGCTCGTCATAGGCCTTGCAGGCGGCCTGAAACGCCGCGCCTTCGGCCGGCGACATCTCGTCGAACCGCTTACCCGCGCAATACATGAGGCAAAGGTACTTCATGGTTTCCTCCATACCGCATTATCGAACGGCGCGTTCCCAATTCGACACGGCCGCCTTGAAGTATAGAGGCCGGGAAGGATCGGGTGCGGAGGCGGCGCGCATAATCGTGGTATGCTGGCGCCATGGTACGACGGAAAACGAGCGCGGCCAGGAAACTGGCCATCTACGGCTTCGAGATGGTGGGCGGGAGCCATAATTTTTATGCGCTCCTGGAGTTCGACATCACGGACCTGCGCTCCCGCCTGCGGAACGCCCGGGCTGCGGGCGCGGGCGGTTCGCTCTTCGCCTTCCTCCTCAAGGCCATCGGCGCGAGCCTCGCCGCCCACCCCGAGCTCAACGCGATGGTCGACCTCAAGCGGACCACGACCTTCGACGAGGTGGACATCGCGATCCCCATCGAGATCGTGCACGAGGGAAACTGGGCGACCAAGCAGCACGTCATCCGGAACGTCAACGCCAAGACGCTCACCGCGGTGGACGCGGAAATCGCGGAGGCCAAGCGGAACGAGGACGGACGGACCGGTTTCGCCTCCCCGCTCGTCCAGCGCATCCTCGCGTCCCTTCCCCGCGCCGTCGTCCTCGGTATCTTCCGCGGCGTCCTCAAGAACCACGCCAAGGTCAAGGAACTGTCGGGGACCGTCTTCGTCACCTCGGTCTCCATGTTCTCGTCGATCCCCGGGGCCGTCATCCCCTACAGCGGCGGCCCCAAAGCCGTATCCTTCGCCATCGGAAGTTCGATGAAGAAGCCCGTGGTGCGCGGCGACGAGATCGCGATACGGGAGATGCTCGCCGTCACGGTCATCTTCAACCACGATGCGGTGGACGGCGCCCCCGCGGCCCGCTTCCTCAACCGGCTGCGGAAATATGTCGAGGCGGACTGGGAGACGCTTATCTAGCCGACGCGTACAGCGCGCGGTACGCCCCTCCCCGCGCCTCGAGCTCTTCGTGGGTGCCGGACTCCAGGATGCGGCCCTTGTCGATGAAGAAGATGGCATCGGCGTTCCGGATGGTGGAGAGCCGATGGGCGATGACGAAGGAGGTGCGGCCCGCGAGGAGGGCGGCGAGGCCCTCCTGCAGCGCCCGCTCGGTCTCCGTGTCCACGGAGGAGGTGGCCTCGTCCAGGATGAGGATGCGCGGGTCGGAGAGGAGGACGCGGGCGAAGGCGATGAGCTGGCGTTCGCCCATGGAGAGCCGCATGCCGCGTTCGGCCACCTGGGTGTCGTAGCCGTCCTTCATCGCCATGATGAAGCCGTGGGCGCGGACCGCGCGCGCCGCCGCCTCCACCTCCGCGTCCGTCGCGTCCAGCTTTCCGTAGCGGATGTTGTCGCGGACGCTCGCGGAGAAGAGGAAGCTGTCCTGGAGCATTGAGCCGACCTGGGATCGGACCGAGGCGATGGTGACGCTCTTGAGGTCGATGCCGTCGATGAGGACCCGCCCCGCGTCCGGGTTGTAGAAGCGCGAGAGCAGGTTGACGATGGTGGTCTTGCCGGCGCCGGTCGGCCCGACCAGGGCGATCGTCTTTCCCGGCTCCACGACGAAGGAGACATCCCGGAGTACGGGATGGCCCGCCTCGTAGGAGAAATCGACGGAATCGAACCGGACGTGGCCGCGGATGGTCGGGAGCGGCGTCGAGCCGGCCTCGTCGGCGATGTCCACCTTTTCGTCGATCAGTTCGAAGATGCGCTCCATGTAGGCGCCGGTCGTGACCATCATGTTGTAGAAGTTCCCGATGTTCTGGATCGGGGCCCAGAACCGCAGATGTAGCCGGAGAAGGCGACGAGGGTACCGACGCTCACGCTTCCGCGCAGCCAGAGGACGCCGGCCGCGTACACGAGGCAGACGCCGGTCGTGGAGATGGTGTCGATGACGGGCCAGATGGTGAAGGTGACGCGCACCGCCCGCATCCAGACCGTCTGCCAAGCCGCCGAGAGCCGGGTGAAGATCCGCTTGTTCTCCTCCTCCCGGGCGAAGGATTGGGTGATCTTCATGCCCGAGAGGCTCTCGCTCACGTAGGCGTTGAGGTTCGCCTGCTTGCGGCTCACGTCCTGCCAGGCCGCGTGCTGCCGCCGCTTGACCGCGAAGACGGCGGCGAAGAGGAGGGGCAGGCCGGCCATGCAGACGAGGGTGAGCCGCACGTCGATGAAGAGCATGAAGGCGATGATGAAGGCCAGGCTGAACAGGTCGGCGATGAACTGGATGAAGCCGCTCTGGAGGAGCTCGGAAAGGGAGTTCACGTAGTTGACGACGCGGATGAGGATCTTGCCGTGCGGCCGGGAGTCGAAGTAGGTGAAGGGCAGGACCTGGAGCTTGGCGAAGACGTCCGCGCGGATCTTGACGATCACGTCCTGGCCGATGCGGGTCATGATGCGGACCCGCGTGGTCTGGAAGAGCCAGGAAAGGAAGACCGCGAGGACGAGGAGCAGGGCGAGGCCGACGAGCGCCCCCTCGTCGCCGGCCGGGATGGCGACGTCGATCGCGAGCTTGATGAGGTAGGGGCCGGAGAGGGAAACGATGGCGGCGCCCATCATGAGCGCTACCGCCGCCGCGACGCGGCGGCCCCAGGGGCGGAGATAGCCGAGGAGCCGGAATACGTAGTGCATGCGGATGCCGCCCTCGTCGGCCTCGTCCACCTCGAAGGTGTTACGCGCCATAGCGCGCCTCCGCCCCTGCCGCGGCCCCTGGGCCGACGCCGGCCCCCGCCGCGATGGCGGCGCCGCCGGCCGTCTGGTGTTCCCACACGTCGCGGTAGTAGCCGCGGCGGCGGATGAGGTCGGCGTGCGTTCCCCGGTCCGCGATGCGGCCGCCGCGCATCACGAGGATGAAGTCCGCGGAGGCGAGGGCGGAGACGCGGTGGGCGATGAGGAACATCGTCCTCCGGCCCGAGAGGGAGCGGAGGGACGCGCGGATGCGCTCCTCGGTTTCCACGTCCACGCTCGATGAGACGTCGTCCAGGATCATCACCGGCGGATCGGCGAGCAGGAGGCGCGCCAGGGCGATCCGTTGGCGCTGCCCTCCCGAGAGGCCGACGCCGCGCTCGCCCACGATCGTGTCGTAGCCCTGCGGCAGGTCGCGGATGAACGCGTCCGCGTCCGCGAGGCGAGCGGCCGCCCGGATTTCCTCCATGCGCGCGTCCGGCCTGCCGAAGGCGATGTTCCCCTCGATCGTGTCGGAGAAGAGGAAGATGTCCTGCATGGCCATGCCCGCGTTCCGCCTTAGGCTCCCGAGGTCGAGCGAACGGACGTCGTGGCCGTCCACGAGCACCGTCCCCTCGGTGGCGTCGTAGTAGCGGCAGATGAGCTTGGCCAGAGTCGATTTGCCCGAACCGGTCGGCCCGAGGATGCCGACCGTCATGCCGCGCTCCGCGACGAAGTCCAGTTCGGCGAGCACCCTGCCGCCGCCGTAGTCGAAGCCCACGCCGCGGAATTCGACCTTTCCCGCGGCGCGTCCGAGGAATACGGCCGGCGCGGGTTGGCGGATGAGGCTTCGGCGCCCGAAGAGTTCGTGGAGGCGCTCCAGGGACGCGCGGAATTTTTGGAAGTCGTTCACGAGGCCGCCGATCTGGCTCAGGGGATTGGAGATGGCCCACATGAGGCCGTTGAACGTCACGAGTTCGCCGAGGGTGAGCTCTCCGCGGATCACCATGAGGCCGCCTGAGAGGATGAGCATGACCGGTAAAAGACCCGTGATCGCGTCGATGAGGGGGACGTACTTCACGCGCACGGCCACCGACGCGAGGCTGCGGTCGCGGTAGGCCTCGTTCTCCGCGCGGAAACGCTCCCGCTCGTGGTCCTCCCGCACGAAGGCCTTGACCACCCGGTTGCCCGCGATGTTTTCCTGGACCATGGAGTTGAGCCGAGCGAACTGGTCGCGTACGGCCAGGTGCCGCGGCCTGACCTTCCGCGCGAAGACCACGGCTAAGGCGGCGATGAGCGGCGAGACCGACAGCATCGCGAGCGTGAAGGGGAGATGGATGGAGGCGAGGAGGGCGACCGAGAAGACGAGGAGGACGACGGTCTCGAAGGCCTGGTAGACCACCCAGGCGATGAAGTGGCGGACCGCGTCCAGGTCGCTCGTCATGAGGGTCATGACGTCGCCGGGCTTGGTCCGGTCGTAATACGTGAAATCGAGGCTCTGCACCGTATCGTAGAGGTCGCCTCGCAGGTTGCGGATAACGCTCTGCGACGCGTGCTCGAAGGCCATCTGATAGGAGAAACGGAGTATCGATTTCAGGATCGTGGCCCCGATCATCAGGGCGATGAACGTGGGGAGCAGGTCCGTCTTCCCGCCGACGATGACCCGATCCACGATCTCGCCCGACAGGGTGGGGTTCACCATGTTGAGGGCGCAGACGCAGGCGGACAGGACGAGACCCATCGACATGACGAGGGCGTATTTCCGGACGTAGGTCCAGATCCAGGCGAGCATCTTCGTACCTCTTGTGGGGCGTCACCATAGCGCCGCGGCGCGAAACCTGTCAACGAGACCGGTCGGTTAAAAACGATATCTCCCTTGTGTCACGAAGATTGGGGAAAGAAATGACGGCGCTCCCCGACGCCCCGACGCGCTTTCCCCCGCCTTTTGTCGTATCCGCCCCGCCCCGACGCGTCGATCGCCCCCTATCTTTATCCCAGAGCGACAAGGAGGAACCTATGGCAGCGCTACGATTTACGAGCCTCATCTCGGCGGACCGCAAGACGGTGTGGGAAACGATGCTCGGCGACGTAACCTATCGGCAATGGACGGCCGCGTTCCAGGAGGGATCCTACTTCGAAGGAAGCTGGGAGAAGGGCGCGCGCATCCGGTTCCTGGGGCCCGGAGGGGAGGGCGGGATGACCGCCGTCATCGCCGAGAACAGGCCGCACGAGTATGTTTCCATCAAGCATCTCGGCATCGTCAAGAACGGCGTTGACGTCACGGAGGGCGACGAGGTCGCGGGGTGGGCCCCCGCCTTTGAGAATTATACGTTCGAGCGATCGGGAACCTCCACCGCACTCACGGTGGAGGTGGAGGTTCCGGCCGCGTACGAGGAATATATGAAGGCCGCCTGGATCAAGGCCTTGGACAAGCTCAAGAGCCTCTGCGAGGCGAAGTGAGCGCGGCGCCTCATCCGGCGGCCCGGTCCCCGTCCTCGCAGCGGCCGTAGTCCCGCTCGCAGTCTACGAT
>JAEXTK010000076.1 GCA_023406985.1 Spirochaetota bacterium
CGCCCCGACCGGGCCGCCGACCGGCCCCCGCGCGCCGCCCGCCGACCCGCCGTCCGGGCTCGACCCGTTCCAGGGCCGCGCCATGGTCGCGTGGTAGGCGGCCACGTACCGGTCGTCCTCCGCGGCATCCGGGCCGGGAGGGAAGAAGGCGGTGACGCCGTCGAAGACGAGGGAGTGGTAGACGCAGCCGCCCGGGACGAGGACCTTCGCCGCGGCGGCGCAGAGGAGCGGCAGGTCCGCGAGGTCGGCGAAGGCGTGGGAGACGACCGCCCGGAAGCGGCGGCCTTCCGCGGCCAGGGCGGCCAGTTCCGCGAGCGCGTCGCCCGCCCGCGTCTCCAAGGCGACCGCGAGCCTGCCGCGCGTCGCCGCGAACCGGGACGCGAGGGCGCGGAGGCGCTCCGCGGAAGCGTCCACGGCGACGTAGGCGAGGCGCGGACCTCCCCCCGCGCCGATATCCAAGTCGCGGAGCGTCCGGTCGAGGAGGGCGCCGAGGCCGCAGCCGAGCTCGAGGACCGCGGGCGCGGATTCCTGCCCGGCGCCGCGCTCGCGGAGGCGGTGCAGGTAGGCCCGCCACGTCGGGCCGTGCACGGACCGGTCGTCCAAGGCCCGCTTGGCGTCCAGGTACGCGTCGAAGGGCGGAGCGGCGTCTCTCACGGCGATTCTCCCGCGAGGCCGCGGAGGAAGCCGCGGACCTCGTCCATGCTTTGTTTCCACGTGGGGAAGGCCGCCGCGCGTTCGGCCGCGGCCGCCCGCATGCGGCCGAGGAGGGCCCCGTCCTCCGCGAGGGCGGCGAGCGCGCGTCGCAGGGCCTCCTCGTCCCGGGGCGGAACGAGGAACCCGTCCACGCCGTCGCGGACCAGTTCGGCGGCGCCGCCGCGGGAGGTCGCCACGGGCACGACGCCCGCGGCCATGGCCTCCAGGTACACGATCCCGAAACCCTCCAGGTCGGACGGTACGGCCAGGACGTCCTCGCCGCCCAAGAGCAGGGCGAGGCTTTCGTCGTCGACCCTGCCGTGGAAGGCCACCGCGTCGCCGGCGAGATCGCGGGCGAGGCCGGCGACGCGGGCCGCGTAGGCCGCGTCGACGCGGTCGTCCCCGCAGACGTCGAGGCGCCACCGGCCCCGGCCGAGGGCCGCGGCCGCGCGGATGAGCGCGTCGAGGTTTTTCCGGGGAATGAGGTTCCCGATGAAGAGGATCCGGAGGGGAGCGCCGGTCTTCCGCGGCTCCGCGGCCGCGCGGGTCGCGGGGATCGCGCGGGCGGCGGCCGCGCGGTCCGCGCCGGTCCCGACCGCGTCGGCGAGGGACCGGTCCTTGCCCGGGTACGCGACGAGGCGGGGCCGGTCCGCGATGGGCGCCAGGGCGAGCGCCGACCGCTCGGTGGCGCGGCTGTTGAAGACGAAGGCGTCGACCCCGCGGAGGAACCGCCGCTCCATCCAGCGCTCCGCGGCCCTGGCCGCCCGCCCCAGCGACTCTTCCGCGCGGAGGTGGTGGACGACGGCGACGACGGGAGCCCCGAGGCGTTTCCGGAGGAGGGGGAGGAGGAGGAAGGTCGCCGCGTGGTTGAGTTCGTCGATGAGGACGACGTCGGCGGATGCCGCCTCCAAGGCCTTGAGCGTCCGCCTTCCGTTCCCCGCGAGGCGGCGGAGGAAGCCGCCGTCCCGCTGCGGGACCACGCGCACCTCGTCCCCCGCGGCCTCCAGGCGGCGGACGAGCATCGAATCGTAGAGGAAACCTCCCGACCGCTCGTCGAGGTCGCCGAAGATCACGAGGGCCACCCTCAATCGGCGCTCCACGAGGCCCAGGCGTCCTCGCTTTCCCAAAGCCGCACCTCCAGGCCGTTCGGGACGCGGAGGCCCTCGCCTCCGCGGAGTTCCTCGGCCATGACGCGGCAGAAGCGCTCCAAGGACGGATTGAGGCCGGTGAAGGCCGGAAGGTCGTTGAGGAGCCGGTCGCGGAACAGGTCGACGGTCCGGTCCAGGACCCGCTCGACTTCGCGCAGGTCGACGAGGTAGCCGTCGGCGTCCAAGGCTTCGCCGCGGAGGCGGAGCTCGACGACGTACGCGTGGGAGTGGGGCAGGCTTTCCCGGCCGCCGCCGGCCGCCGTGAGGAAATGGCGCGCGACGAAATCGCGTCTTAAGCAAAGCGTGTACATGGGTCACTCCTCCATGGAGAGCACGACGTGCGCGTACTCGGCGGCCGAATCCAAAAGCAACTCGTAGGCGGCCCGGCTGGCCGAGAAGGGAATGCGGTGGCTCACCCAGTCCTCCGCGGAACGGCGGCGGCACCAGGAGAGGGCGAGGCGCAGGCGGCGGCCGGCATCCCACCTGCCGCGGAGGGGCGGCGCGATGGTGGATACCTGGCTGCCGAGCAGGCGGAGCCGTTTGCGGTGGAAATCCGTGCCCAGGTCCAGGGAGACCGGCTTGGACCCGTACCAGGACCCGACGACGACGCGGCCGTCGTACCCCGCGGCCCCTATCGCGGCCGCGAGGGCCGCGGGATTGCCCGACAGCTCGAAGAGGAGGTCGTAGTCGTCGCGGAGCCGATCCGCGACGCGGGGCGTGAGCCGGGGCGGCATGATCCGCTCGGCGAGGGCGCGCCTATAGGGCGACGGGTCGACGAGGTCCAGGGTAGCCACGGGAAAATCCGCGAGCAGGTCGGCCGTGATGCGCCCGACGATGCCGAGGCCGAGGACGCCGACCCGTTCGCCGAGCAGGGGCGCGCCGTCCAGGACGAGGCTCGCCGCCGTCTCGGCGTTGGGGATCAGGGTCGCGAGCGCGGCGTCCAGGTCGTCGTCCAGCACGACCGCCCTCGACCTGTCCACGACGACCCGATCCTGGTGCGGGTGGAAGATGAGGACCTTTTTCCCCATGAGGCTTTCGCCTTCGTCCGGGCCTTCGCCGGTCACGGTGCCCACGAGGGAATAGCCGTAGGGGAAGGGGTACGCGGCGGGCATCGAGAGCTCGGGTATGCCCTCGTCCAGCCGCATGCCGGAAGGAATCGAGCCGGTGTAGATGAGGCGCTCGGTGCCCGCGCTGATGCCGCAGTAGCGCGCGCGGACGGCGATCGACCCCGGTCGGAGCGGCGGTAGCTCCGTCTCTTCGATACGAACATCGAAGGGACCGTGGAAAACGAGCTTGCGGGCGGTCAAGGCCGGGTACCTTCCTGAAAAGGTACTCACGGCCGGGGCGTTCCGCCAAATGAAAGGGAAACGGGCCGGGGCGCGCCTACGCCGCGGTCCGCGTCCTTCGATCCATGCGCGGTTACTTGAGCCGCGCCACGTGGTCCTTGACCGCCTTCGCCTTCGCCGCGTCGTCCAGGTCCTTGGTGGCCATGGAGACGGCGTCCACCACGACCGCGCCGTCCTTGCGGAGGAGCTTGGCGAGTTGCCCGTAGAGCTTCTCGAGTTTCCATCGATTCGCGGTCACGAAGAGGTGCACCTCCTTGCCGCGGAGGGCGGGATCGGACTTGAGCCAATCCCGCACCGGCGATTTGCCTGCGAACGCCATGACCATGCCGTGGATCAGGATGCGGTCGTAGGCGGCGAGGTCCTTTTTCTCGGCTTCCGCCGCGGTCGCCTCGTCGTAGGCGATGCCGCGCTCGGCGAGGCCGGAGCGGAACAGTTCGATGTACGGCGCGGAGTTCTTGTTCACCTCGTCGTACACGTAGAGCGTCTTCTTCCCCGCGGGGCCCTGGGCCCAGAGGACGGCGGCCGTCGCGGCCAGCGCGACGAAACAGAGTGCGCGTTTCATGCGATTCTCGGCTCCTTATTGGAAAACGGTGGGCGACATGAGATCCGGGTCGTTGTCGATCATGCGTATGTAGAATCGATTCCCGCCGTTCCGCATCCTGAAGTAGAACGTGCGGCCGCCCCCCGTCGCCGAAGAGAAGTCGACCCGGGCGGTGGTGTCGGTGAGCGGTTCGAAGGAGGCGATCGCGTGGTCGGTCGCGGTCCCGAACCGCGTTTCGTCGGTCCAAAAGTCCCAGCCCTCGCCGTAGTCCGCGGCCGTCGCGTCCAGGCAGGCGCGGACCGCCTCGATGTCCCGGCCGTCGACGGCGGCGATGAAGTCCGACACGACGCCCTCCATGTCCGCCTCGCCCGAGGCGCAACCCGCGAACGGCAGGACGGCGGCGAGCGCGAGGGCGGTGCGGATCATCCCTATCCGAGTCATGCTTCACCTGCTCCGGAACGTTTCGGTATGGTTTCGCGCGGTCATTATACCGCGGTTAGCGCGGTCTGGTTTCGCGCAAAGGCGCGAAGATCGCGAAGCCCAATAAAAACCGCGGCTTCGGGGCCTCGGCGGGCGGGCCCGCGCGGAGCGGGGCCCGCGGAGGCGTTATTTGAAAATGGGCTCTGGAACCCCGGCTATCTCAATTTGGGTAATGTTATAAGTATTTCCAACTTTAACCATCGTAAACGTATACTCATACGGCACCGAGATTTCATTGGTGAGTTCCACGGTCGCCACATTGCCGCTTTCTTGATAATCGGTAATGGTAAATGTCGTGCCAGGCATTAGTAAATTAAAGTAATCTGCCGTAAGCACGAGGGCGTAGCGATCTGCTTTCGGATCAAGACATTCCTTAATGCCTTGCAGATCTCCCTCGTTGACCGCGCCGACGAACTTATCGATCACGTCCCGGATGGACTCGTCCTCTACGAGGGCGCAGCCGGAGAGGCCGATGAAGCACGCCGCGAGGGCGATGAAGGCGAGGATACCGATCAGGTTCTTGGTTCGAGTCTTCATCTGGGGATCTCCTTTCAATAGTCCACCGTACCGAGGTACGGGTTGAACGCGGTCTGGTACTCGGCCAGGACCGACCGGTATTCGGCGAGGAAGGCTTCGTAGCCGGCCGAAGCGTCAGCGAGGTTGCGGCTCTTCATCTGGACGTACATGGGGCCGAGCACGTAGCGCCTGAGGGAAAACGCGGAGAGGGCGTAGTACCGGTAGTTGAGGACCGCGTTTCCGGTCTGCACGGCCAGGGGCGCCCAGACCTCGTCCCGATACTTAATCTGCTCCGCCTTGTCGGTCATGGCGTTCATGGCCGCGACCGCGGCGTCGGAATCGACCTTGGCCGCGCGGTACTTGGCGGTCCATTCCTCCAGGCCCGCGCGGAAATCGGCCATCTTGGTCCGGATCTCGGCCAAGGCGCCGACGGGGTCCTCCAGGAACGCCTCGGTCTTGCCCGAGGCCCAGGCGGAGAAGTCCAGCTCGCGGCCGATCACCGAGAATTTCTCCCCGGCCCTTCCGCCCGCGGACACCTCCACGCCCTCGTTCGCCGCGAGGTCCACGGTCGTACCCCCGGCTTCCACCGACACGAGGCCGGAATCCACGAGGAAGAGGGAGCTGCCGTCGGGTCCGGCGTAGACCGTGAGCTCCGTCCCGCGGATGCCCGCGACGGTGCTCGTCGTGCCCACGCGCGGCTCCGTGCCCGCGAGCTTCTTGAACCGCAGGGTCACCGCGCCCACGGCCGTGGTGAGCACCTGTTCCTTCTTGCCCCCGGTCTCGATTTCCCGGATCGTGAAGACGGTGTCGGGCCGCACGCGGATGACGGTGTCCGCGCCCTGGTTTAGGTCCACGAGGTCGCGGCGGCCGGTGAGGATCGAGTCGCCGACCTTCACCGCGGTGCCGTAATCGATTTCGCGGATCGTCCCCGCGCCGGTGCGCAGGTCCGGGGCGCCTTCCAGGTAGACCACCTCGGCGTTTTGGGCGAAGGCGGACGCCGCGGCGAAGGCCAGGGCGGCCGCGAGGAAGCGGCGTTTCATGGTCATCTACCCTCCGGGCCGGTGAAGCCGTACAGCTTGGGAAGGCGGCCGAATCGGGAAACCCTGCCGCCCGTCAGGAGGAGGAAGGTGCCGCGCCCGGTCTCCACGGTCACCACCGCCGGGTCTTTGCCGACGTACTTCTTGAAGAAGGCCAAGACTTCGGGGTCGTCGGCGAAGGCCGCGTACGAATCGGCTCCCGCCTCGGCGATGCCTCCTACCTCCGCCTCGGAGAAGACGAAACCCGAGGCGCGGAGGTTGCGCCAGAGGGTCCGGAGGTCTTCCTCCCGGGCGACGGTCTCCCCGTCCAGGAGGAAGGGGAGGGCGCACAGCTCGACGATCCGGTCCTCGTCGGCGGAATTCAGTTCCTCGACGAGCCGCTCCACCCTCCCCGCGTCGCGGGAGGGAACGGTCGCGCAGGAGGCGCACGCGAGCGCGGCCAGCGCGAAAAGGAAAGGAAGGTGACGATTCATTGCCCAAATGGTAGCCCAAACCGGCCTTCCGCACAAGCGCGGGCCCGTCTCCGCGAGGCGGTCCGGAGCCTCGGCGCCCCTCGGGCTTGACCCCGCTAAAGATTTAACGGCATAGTGCCGACAATCCGATAAGGTCTCGAATGCCGTGCGCGGAAACGCCCGGCGAAAAAAGTCTACGGATAAAAGTAGAGGAGCGCTACATGACCAAGATCAAAGTACTCGTCGTCTTCTCGGTCCTGGCCTTCGGCGTCGCGTTCGGCGCGGCGGCCCAGACGGCCACGCTGGATTTGGTGGGCACGGTCGGCGTGGAAGCCGTCATCAGCGTCACCCCGCTCGCGAGCGCGTCCAGCCTCAACCTGGCGACCACCCAAAACGATCTCCAGGTGGCCACCCTGACCTATCGCTGCAACAACGCCGACGGTTTCTCCATCTCGGTCGCCTCTGCGCACAATTTCACCTTGGCGGGCGAAGACGGACGCGCGGAGTTCAACGCACTCCCGTACACCCTGACCGCAGGGAGCGCCACGGATATTTCCGCCCCCGGCGACGTGATCGACGTATCCGCTCCCCAGTTCACCGACGTGAGCACGGGCGTCTTCATCTCCTACACCGGCTCCACCTCCCTCGTTCCCGACTCGTACCGGGATCGCCTGACCTTCACCATCACGGCGAACTGACGCCGCCTCCGGATCGGCGCAGCGCCGCGCGCAGCATGGATAAACGGTCGGTCCTACGTTCGCTGTTCCTGCTCCTCGGAGCGGGAACGGCGATCGCGCAACTCCAGTTCCGCCCCATGAACGTCGACCTCGCGCCGGAAGGGCGCAACAGTTCGGCGACGTTCACCGTATCCAATCCGGGCCAGGAGCCGATCGCCGTCCGACTCCGTATCCTCACGCGGGAGATCGCGGAGGACGGGAGCGAGCGGCAGAACCCGGTGGATCGGGGCACGTTCGGTCTTTTTCCTGCCTCGGTGGTGCTGGAGGCGGGACAGTCCCGGGCGGTCCGCCTTTCCTGGCTCGGCGCCGCGCGGCCGGAGCGCGAACTCGCGTACCGCATCCTCGCGGAGCAGGTTCCCGTGGACTTCGCCGCAGGCGCGCCGGGGAACGATCAGGTGAGCATCGAGATCCTGTTCCGGTACCTCGGGGCGGTCTACGTGAAACCCGCGGACGTCGCGCCGAAGGTCGTCGCGACCGTGGAGCGGACCGACGCGGCCGACCGCGTGAACCTCGTCCTGGAGAACGTCGGTACGGAACACGTCGTCATCCACAATCTTCGTGTCACCATAACCGGACCGGACGCGTCCGGCCCCGCGTTCCGCGTCGATGACGAGCAGCTCAAAGGCCTCTCGGCCGCCAACATGCTCGCCTCCCTGCGTCGGGTGCAGCCGATAACGCTGCCCCCGGATTTCCCCGACGGGCCGCTCGCCGCCGAAATCGACTTTGAGATCAAGTAGCGTACGTCCCCGAAAGGCCCGGCTCGCTCTGGCGTCGCTCGTCTTCCTCCTCCCCCTCGCGGACCTCGCCGCGCAGACCGTGGACCTCCGGGTCGTCGTTCGGCTGGACGCCCGAACCGTGGGCGACGTGGCGGTCCGCGTGGACGAAGCCTACGCGCACCTCGCCCTCGTACACCGGCAGATCTTCGATCTCGTCGCCGACCGGGCCCGGCTGCCCGCGGACCGGGCGGAGAAGGAATGGTGGACGGTCGACGAACTAGCCGGACGGGGCTTCTTCCTCACCTTCGACGTGGTGGGCCTGATCCTGACGCTCGACCTCGATCCGGGCCTGCGGCTCGTCCAGACGCACGCGCTGTCCGCCGCGCACGCGCAGGGGGAGGTCACCGCCGTGAGCGAGGCCTTCTCGGGCGGCGTCAACCTGTACGGCCGGTCGGCCTACGAGCGGCTCGGCGGAGAAGCCGGGACCGAGCCGACCGTGGATTTCCTGGGGCGGGCGGAGCCCTTCCTCAACGCGCGGGGCTGGGTCCTGGAGGGGGCGGTCCATTACGATACGACCGAGCCGACCCCCCTGGAACTCACCGAGTATCGCCTAGTGCGCGACCTCCTGCCGCAAAAGGCCCGGTTCGAGGCGGGAACCCTCCGGCATCCGACGATCGAAGGGCAGGGCCGGCGGGACATCCTCGGGGTCGGCCTTTCGCGCCGCTTCGAACTCGACCCGACCCTCGACCCTCGGCGGAATACGGCCGCCTTCTTCCTGGATCGCGGCGACGAGGTGAACGTGTTCCTGAACGGCAGGAACGTCTTCTCGGAGCGCCTCGCGGCGGGGCCGCACGTCCTGGAAGGCCTCGCGCTCTCGCCGGGGAGGAACGAGCTCAGCGTGGAGGCCGGCGGGGAAACGCAGGTCCTCATCATCCCGCACGACGCGGACCTGCTCCGGCCGGGCCTGGCCGACTACGCGGCGGCGGTCGGCGTCCTCAAGGACGACGCCTCCGCCCCCGCGGCGAGCGGTTTCTACCGGCGCGGCTTCACCGAGGAGTGGAGCGCGGGCGCCTTCACCCACCTGGATCCGGAAGGCCAGATGACCGGCCTGGAATCGGTCAACGCCTTCCCCTTCGGGTCCATCCAATCGACGGCGGCGGCGAGCCGGGCGATCCTCGGCGCCGGGGAGGGCGACGATCGTCGGTGGGGCTTCCGCGGTTCCCTGACCTACCGGTTGACCCTGCAGCGGTCCATGGTGTCCTCCCTGCTCCTGAGCGGCTCCCTCCTATCGCGGTACTTCTCCTCCGCCGGCCCGCTCGAAGCCGGGAATCGGTACTTCGGCGACGCCGTCTCCTCCCTCGGCGTCCGGTTCGGGCAAAACGCGCTCGCCTCGTTCGGCCTCCGGGGCAGGTTCGCGGCGGGCGCGGACGACGTCCTGAGCCTCTCCGTCTCGGGCCGGACCAGTTTCAGCCGATCCCTGCAGCTCTTCGTCGGCCTCCGCTTCGACCTCGCCGGCGACGAGGCCGACGGTCTCCAGAGCACCGTCACGTTGACCTACTTCCCGCGCCGCTGGCCGAACTTCCGGAGCGCGGCGACCCAGACCATCGGGGATACGGCGAGCAGCGTGGAGCTTTCGGGGGAGGGGAAGGAGCCGGGGAGCGCCTTCCGCTGGAGCGCGGCGGCCGCGGCCACGCCCGAGGCCGACCGGCCGTACCGCGTGGACGGCTCGGCGCGGTACGGCGGCAACCGCGGCGAGGTCCAGGTCCAGGGCTACGGCGCGGGAGGCGCCGACGAGTCCGGGTACCGGCTGGAGGGCGGCGGCGAGACCGCGCTCCTCTTCGCGGGGAACGTCTTCGCGATCGGCCGGCCCGTGAACGACAGTTTCGTTCTCGTCCGCACGCACGAATCAATGGGCGACGCGATCGTGGGCGTACGGACGGGCGATACGTGGAGAGAGCGGACGGGCGCGCTCGGGCCGGCGGCCATCGGCGGCTTGACCTCCTATCGTTTCCAGCGTATCGATCTGGACGCGGAGCGGGTCCCCGCCGACGTGGACACGGGAGACCTCTCCCGCCTCCTGTTCCCGTCCTACCGGAGCGGCTACGCGGTCACGGTCGGGAAGGGCGCGGCCGTCTACGCGGGCGGCGTCTTGGCCGGACCGGACGGCGAACCCCTCGCGCTCGCGCCGCTCGAGGCCCGGGCCGCCGACGGGACGGCGACCATTCGATTTTTTACCGACGAAAGCGGTATGTTCGAGGTGTACGGACTGCAACCGGGGCGGTGGGAACTCGTCTCTCCCAAGGACGGCGCGCGCGCGCTCCTGGAAGTCCCGGGGGATGCCGCCGGCTACCTGGATCTCGGATCGATGAGGATGGAACGACCATGAGCTTGAACGGAACCGCCCGCCGCCTCTGCCTCGCGGCGATCGCCCTCTCCCTTTCGGTCCCCCTCTTCGGCCAGACGGCCGTGATGTACTACGTGCCGGGGCTCCACTACCAGGCCTATTCCTCGGACTCCTCGTTCTCCCAGTCCTTCTCATTCTCCGTAGCCCGCCAGGGCCGGGGCGACATCGATTTCTTCGTCACCGTGGACGGCGGCCTCTCCAACTCCTTCCAGCCGCGCTACGCCACCTCCGGGACGAACCGGATCGAGTACTACATCTACGACAACCTCACGGCCCGCAACGTCCTCAAGTCAGGGGCCGGCGTCTCCGCGCCGAACGTCATCATCGGCGGTTTCAACGATCCCACCTCGTGGTACGAGACCACGACCGCTTCCTATGCCATCTACGTGCCGGCGGGCCAGTTCCTGCCGTTGGGCGAGTACCGCGACACGTTGACTTTCACTCTCTACACGGGCACGCCCGCGAACTATAATCCTTCCTCGGCGGTGAGCCTGACGGTTCCCGTGGTCCTCGCCACGTCCCGGTACCTCGGCGTCCGGTTGGCGAGCCCGGGCGGATCCTACGCGTCGGGTTCTTCAGCGTATACGCTCAATTTCGGGAACCTCTGGCGGGGGCTGACGAAAGAACTCGACATGGTCGTGAGTTCCACGATCTATTTCGATGTGGCGCTCGCTTCCAGCCGCAACGGGAACTTGCGGCAGGTGGGCGGGAGCGACCTCGTGCCCTACACGCTCAGGATCGACGGCGCGCCGGTGAGCCTGACTTCGGGGTGGATCCTCGCCCTCCAGAACCAGGGGCCCACGATCGGGGGGCAACGATCCTACCGGATCGGGGTGGAGATCGGCGACGTGACCGGCCGCGACGCGGGTACCTATCGGGATACCGTCACGGTGAGCGTGATCGCGCGCTGATCCCCTTCCCCGAGGGAGCGCATCGATGTACCATGCCGTCATGGGCCCGATCGACTTCCATACCCACGCCTTCCCCGACGCGCTGGCGCCGACGGCGATCGCCAAGCTCACCGCGAGCTGCGCGGAGGAGAACCTCCTGCCGCATCACGACGGAACCGTCGCGGGGCTCGTGGCCGCCATGGACGCGGCCGGCATCGCGGCCTCCGTCGTGGCCTCCATCGCCACCAAACCGTCCCAGAACGGGGCCATCTTGGAGTGGTGCGTCGCCGTGCGCGACGGAGAACGGAGGCGGGCAGGCGGAGCGCGGCTCATTCCGTTCCCGTCGGTGCACCCGGCCTCGGCCGATGCGGAGGAGGCGGTGGACCGGGCGGCGGAGGCGGGCTTCAAGGGCCTCAAGCTCCATCCCTACTACCAGGGCGCGGCCCTGGACTCCCCGGCGGTGATCCGCCTGGCCGCTCGCGCGGCGAAGCGCAAGCTCATCCTGCTCTGTCACTGCGGCTACGACATGGCCTTCCCCGCGGATCCCGTCGCCTCGCCCCGCAAGATCCGCGCCCTCATGGACGCGTGTCCGGACCTCACGCTCGTGGCCGCCCACCTCGGCGGGTGGAAGGATTGGGACGCCGCGCGGGACCTGCTCGCCGGCCTGCCGATCTACCTGGACACGAGCTTTTCCTTGGATTACCTCTCCCGCGAGGCGGCGCTCGACTTCCTGGCGACCCACCCCCGCACGCATCTCCTCTTCGGCTCGGACTCCCCCTGGGACGATCAGCGCTCCTCGCTCGAGCGGCTCGCGGAATTCGGCCGCGATCTCGGCGCCGGATGGCTCGAGGCGGTGAGCTCCGAAAACGCCCGCGTCCTGCTCGGCCTCTGAGCGCTTCCCGACGCGCCGGCCGCGGCCGGCCTCCTACAGCACGGTGTCGCGGAGGGTCTCCACCTCTGCGGCCAACGCGCGCTCCGGCTCCCCGCCGGCCCGCTTGACCTCGAGGTACCGGAGTATCTTCCCGTGCCGCTCCGCGGTGATCGGCCACCGCGCCATGACGAGGATGCCGACGCCGAGCATCAGCGCGGGCACGAAGGCGACGGTGGCGCGGATCATCCACGTGAGGCTGTCCGGCTGGCCGTGGTAGACGTAGGTCTCCGAGAGGCCGACCACCGTCTTGGTCGGCGCGATGAAACCCGACCAGCCGAGGGCGGCGAGGAAGAGGGCGTTCGCCACGGCGGACGCGCACTTCCGCACGAAGGTCTGGACGCCGGAAAAGGTGCCCTCCATCCGGTGAGCGAAGTAGAGCTCGCCGACGTCGGTGACGTCCGCGAAGAGGCTGTTGAGGAGCACCACGGGAAACGCCATCGCGATGCCGAGGAGGGCCGCCGCGAGGAAGATGAGGGGGCCCGTGTCCGGTGTCAGGAAGATTGTGGAAAGGCAGACGACGATCCAGAGGAGGCAGCCCGCGATGCAGGCGGCGCGCTTGCCGAGGCGCTTGGCCGCGGGTGCGGTGAGGAGGGCCGCCAGGATCTCCACGACGATGAGGATGCCGAGCACGGCGGAGAAATCGTCGGGCCGCTTGAGGACGTAGGTCATGTAGAACTGGAAGGCCGTCGTGATGAGGTCGAGCGAGACGAAGACCGCGAGGTAAAAGACGACGAGGCGCCGGAAGGAGCGGACGCGGAAGGATTTGACCATGAGGGCCCAGCCGAAATCCTTGGAGGGCGCGGAGGAGAAGTCCGGCCGTTCTTTTACCCCGAGAATCACCGCGACGTAGGGCAGGGCGAAGATGAGGCCGACGATGACGGCCATCGCGAGGTAGCCGCTCGCGTAGCTTCCCGTGGAGGCCGACACCGACTTCACGATGGCGAGCGGCAGGATGGCGCACATGAGGGAAGAGCCGAGCGAGAAGATCATGCGCACCGTATTCACCGAATTCCGCTCGTTGTAATCGAGGGTGACCTCGGCGGCCAAGGACATATAGGGCACCATGACGAGGGTCGCCACCGTGTTGTAGAAGAGGTAGCCGGCCATCACGTAGGCGACCTTGAGGGCCTCGTTTTCTATGGCCGCCGGATACCAGATCCAGATCATGGACAAGACGATGAGGGGAATGCCCGCGATGAAGTAGGGTTTGCGGCGTCCGAGGCGCGTCCGCGTCGCGTCCGTGATCGCGCCCATGAGGGGATCGCTCACCGCGTCCCAGAGCCGGGCGGTCATCATGACCACCGCCGCCCACCCGGTGCTGATGCCGACGATGTTCGCCAGGTAGAACGCGTAGAGGAAGTTGATGATGTTGAAGGAGCCGCCGCCGTAGATGTCGCCCAGACCGTACGCCACCTTCACGCCGAACGGAACTGCGCCGTTCCCGGAATCCTTCGCACTCGACGCCATAGGACCCTCCCGCGGCCGGGTAGCCGCACCGAGCAGTATCGATCCGCGCGGCCGAAAGCGTCAAGAAAAAGAGGGTCGGCGGCCCTGGGCGGCGGGCCGGAGGTCACCGCGGGGTGGATGCGGGCGGCCGTATCCGGTACCCTGGGAGCGGAGGCACGGGGAAAATGCAGGTCGAATCGAACGCGATGAAGGTAGGAAGGGCGGTCCTGATCGCCGCCGTCTTGCTCCTCGGCGCGGCCGCCGCGGTCGCGGAGGAGCGCTGGCAACTTACGCTCGGCGGGGGCGCCTTGGCCTCCAACGTCTACTGCGGAGCCGAAGAGTTCTTCGCGGCCCCGCTCCCCTACGTCCGCGTATCCTACGGCGGCCGGAAGATGGAGCTTTTCGCGTCCACCATCGACGGACTCGGCTTCCAATACGTGGACCGGGACCGCCGCCTCTTCGCGAGCGGCGGCTTCAACCTCGGAGAGAAGCGGGACAGCGAGGAGTACAGCGCCATCGTCCGGTCGAAGGAGCACAGCGCCGACACCGCGCGCTTCCTCTCGGGCTCCCCCACCGCCTGGAACCCCGCCTACGCCTTCGGGATGCTCGGCTGGATCAGCCCCGTCGGCATCCTGGCCTCCGCTCTCTACTATCAGCCGACCCTCGTGAGCGGGGACGGGGACGAGCTCTTCCACGGCTTCATCCCCTCGATTTTCTGGCTCGCGCCCGTACCGGTCACCGACCGCCTGACGGTCACGTGCCTGGCCTCCCTCGACTTCATGGACCGGCGCTACGCCGCGGCCTGGTTTTCGATAGAGGAGCCGACCGCGAAGCTGGCCGCCTTCCGCGCCCGGGCGGGCCTCCGGGACGTCCAGCTCATCGTCCGCGCCGAGTACCGGTTTACGGAACGCCTCGCCGTGACCCTGCTCGCGGGCAACCTCTACCTGCTCGCCGACGCGGCGGACAGCCCCTACACCCAGACTCCCTACCGGCTCAAGGCCGGCGGCTACCTATCCTATACCTTCCGACGCTAGTGTCCCGAAGCTTAGGGATTTATAAGCAGGAGGGCGAACAGGGCGGGGAGGTAGATGATGGAGGCGCGGAGCAGGCGGCGCGCCTGGAGGCCCTTCCGCGTTATGACCGCCCGTATGCCCGCGGCGAGGAACAGGGCGCCGAGCGCGCCGGCCCCCGCTGCGTAGATCGGCCCGGCCAGACCGGTCAGCTCCGGCAACAGGCTCACGACGAGAAGGAGCGCGAGCGCGCCCACCACCTGGAAGGCGGTGAGGCGGCCGGTCTCGTCCACCACGGGCAAGACCTTGATTCCCGCGGCCGCGTAATCCTCCCGGTACATGATCTCGATCGAGAGGAAATGCGGGAACTGCCAGAAGAAGAGGATGCCGAAGAGGATCCAGGCGTCCGCGCTCAGCCGGCCGGAGGCTCCGGCCCAACCGAGGAGGGGCGGCGCGGGGGCCCGCCGGGCGCCCCGGGGGGGGGGG
>JAEXTK010000100.1 GCA_023406985.1 Spirochaetota bacterium
CCCCTCTTCGGCTTCATCGGGAGCGACCGCGTGAACGTCCTCGGCCTCAACCGGGAACTGGATCGGCGCTACGGGAGGGAGAGCCCATGACCGAGGACCGGGCCAGGCTCAAGATTTTCCTCGGCATGGCCGCGGGCGTCGGCAAGACCTACGCGATGCTGAGCGAGGCCCGCGCGCGGCGCGCCGAGGGTCTCGACGTCGTGGCCGCGTTCGTGGAGACCCACGGCAGGAGGGATACCGAGGAGATGCTCGCCGACCTGGAGCGCATCCCCGTCCGCGCGGTCGCCTACCGCGGGACCTCCCTCGTCGAGCCCGATTACGACGCCGTCCGCGAGCGCCGCCCCGCGGTGGCGCTCGTGGACGAACTGGCCCATTCGAATGCGCCGGGTTCCCGGCGCCTCAAGCGCTGGAGGGATGTCCTCGACCTCCTGGACGACGGCATCTCCGTGTGGACGGCCCTCAACGTCCAGCACATAGAAAGCGTCGCCGACGTCGTCGAGGACTTGACCTACGCCCCGATCCGCGAGCGCGTGCCCGACTCGGTCCTGGACCGGGCCGACGAGATCCGCCTCATCGACCTGGCGCCGGAGGAACTCATCGAACGCCTCTCCGGCGGCAAGATCTACCGAGGCGCGCAGTCGCGGGAGGCGATGGAGCGCTTCTTCAAGCCGCGGAACCTCGCCGCCCTGCGCGAGATAGCCTTGCGCTGGTCGGCGCAGAACGCCGCATCCCGCACGGCTTCCTACGGCGCGGGCGACGCGGCCCACTACGCCAAGTCGGGCGCTCGCCTCCTCGTCGCGGTGGGGAGCGCCCCTTCCTCGGAGTACCTGGTACGCTGGACGCGCCGCGCGGCCTTCGCGCAGCGCGCGGAATGGCTCGCGGTCCACGTCGACCCCGGCGCGGACCTTTCCCCCGATGACGCGGCGCGGCTCGAGCGGAATCTGGACCTCGCGCGGAAACTCGGCGCCGAAACGGTGGTGCTCCCCGCAGCGGACGTGGTGAGGACCACGGTGGATTACGCGCGCTCGCGCGGCGTCACCCAGATCGTCGTGGGCAAGTCGGGCCTTTCCCGTTCCCGCGTCCCGTGGCGCCGGCCCACCATCGCCGAACGTTTCCTCCAGGAATCCCTGGAGATCGATTGCGTGGCCGTTTCGGAGCGCAACGCCGCGCGCCTCCCCGCGTCCATTCGCTTCGGCCGCGCCCTCGCCGCGCTCTTCGCGGCCCCCGCAAGCCGGTACGCCGCCGCGGCCGCGGTATTCGGCCTCCTCACCCTCCTCAACTTCCCCGTCGCGGACGCGGGCGGCTACCGGGCCTCCGCCATCGTCTACCTCGCGGGCGTCGCCCTCGCGTCCCTCGCGCTTCCCCTCGGGCCGGTGCTCTTCCTCGCCGCCGCGAGCGCCCTGGCGTGGAACTACCTCTTCATCCCGCCGCTCTACACCTTCGCCATCGGCCGGGCCGACGACGCCCTGACCTTCGGCCTCTACTTCGTCGTGGCCCTCGTGACCGGGACGCTCACCGCCCGGATGCGGAAGAACGAGCGCGGCACGGCCGAACGCGAACGGCGGACGCGCGCGCTCTACGACCTGGCCCAGCGGCTCGCCGCCGCCCGCGGCGCGGACGAATGCGCGGAAGCGGGCCTGGCCGCGGCGGAGACGGCGCTGCAAGGAAAAGCGGTCATCGTCCTCCGGCCCGAAGGGCCGGGGGAAGGGCTGCCCCTCGGATCGGCGTCCGCGGAGGTGGACGAGCGCGAAGCCGCCGCCGCGCGCTATGCCTGGGAGTCGGGGAACGCCTGCGGGAAGGGGACCGACTCCTTGGGCGAGAGCCGCTTCCTCTGGCTCCCCCTCGTCGCGGGAGAAGCGAACGTCGGTTCCCTCGGCGTCTCCCTCGCCGCGGGCCTCCCCTGGACCTCCTCCGCCAAGGAGTTGGCGACCGCCTTCGCCTATTCGATCGCGAGCGCGCTCGCGCGGGAACGGCTCGCCGACCGCAGGCGGAAAGACGCGCTCGGCCTGGAATCCGAACGTCTCGCCCGGACCCTCCTCAATTCCGTATCCCACGAGATCCGCACGCCGCTCGCCGCCGTCATCGGCGCGGCCACCGCGCTCGCGGACGAGACGACGGCGGCCGACGTCTCCTCGCGCACGGACCTGCTCGCGGAGATACTCGCCGCCGCGGGCCGGCTCGACCGCATCGTCGAGAATCTCCTGTCGATGACGCGCATCGAGGCGGGCGCCCTCCGCCTCAGGAAGGAAAAGGTCGATCCCGCGGAACTCCTGTCCGCGGCTGCCGACGACGCCCGCGAGGCGGAGCGGGCGCGCTCGGGCCCGGGCCGCGAGAGCGCGATGCCCCGGATCCTGATCGACGCCGCGGCGGCGCCCCGGCTCGTCGCGGTGGACGAGGCGCTCTTCGTCCAACTGATCTCCAACCTCGCGCGGAACGCGCTCCGTCATTCGCCCGCGCTTTCGGCCGTCGAGCTCCGCGCGGAGGAGAAGGGCCGGGACTTGACGATCCTCGTACGGGACCGCGGGCCGGGCGTTCCGGCGGCGGAGCTCGACCGCATCTTCGACAAGTTCTTCCGCGGGGAGGGCGCGCGGGGCGGCGGCCTCGGGCTCGGCCTCTCCATCTGCCGGGGCATCGCCGAAGCCCACGGCGGCCGGATCGAGGCGGCCGGGAGGGAGGGAGGCGGGCTCGAATTCCGCGTGCGCATCCCCGGTTGCGCGGAGGAGGAATCCCATGCGTAGGGCCCTCGTCATCGACGACGATCCGGCGATCCGCAAGCTCCTGGCGGTGAGCCTCGCGGTGCGACAATTCGAGGTCTTCGGCGCGGGCGACGCCTTCGAGGGGCTCCAGGAGCTCCGCGCCGTCCACCCCGACATCGTGATCTTGGACCTGGGCCTACCGGACCTGGACGGGGCCGACTTGCTCGCTTCGGTCCGCGCGACGAGCTCCGTCCCCGTCGTCATCCTCTCGGCCAGGGACGCCGAGGAGGATATCGTGGGCCTCCTCCAGGCCGGCGCCGACGATTACCTCACCAAGCCCTTCAATACGAACGAGCTCGTGGCGCGCATGGAGGCCGTCCTGCGCCGGCGCACTCCCTCGGCCGATCCGGTGCTGCGCGCGGGACCGGTCGCGGTGGACACGGCCTCGCGCGCGGTCACGCTCGACGGCGAGGCCGTGAAGCTCACGCCGACCGAATACGAGATCCTCCGCATCCTCGCGGCCAACGCCGGCCGCATCGTGACGCGCACGTCGCTCCTCCGCGAACTCTGGGGCGAGGCCGGCGAGGCGGAGGCCGGAAGCCTCCGCGTCCACATCGCCGCCCTCCGCAGGAAACTGGAGCGCGAGAGCGAGCGGCCGCCGCTCATCGTGAACGAGATCGGGGTGGGCTACCGGCTCAGGGGGTGAGGCGATACGCGCTCCGGCCGTACGATTCCGCCTTCGTGCGGAACGACGAGTTGCCGATCGCCCGATCGGCGCCCGGTTCCTGGAGCGTCAGGTTTCCGAGCCGGTACACGTAACGCCCCCAATCGTCCATGGGAGAACTCGATTCCCACGCTTCGCCCGGATGCTCGGGGAGGATGTGTTCGATGGCGCCGGAATCGGCGTCAGGATCGCGCTGAGCGCCTGAAAGGCCGCTTTCCAGTCGGCAGAGGATGCATTTCGCCAGGTGCTTGGATGGTCCTGAAGTCTCCAGCTCGAGATTCTCGAAATCGTGCTTGAAGTTTTCATCGGGAATATAAACGGGCCTGAGAATCTCGAAGATGGCGATAGAAGGGACGTCATTCGGCGAACCTTGAAGATCGCGAGCTCCCGTTCGAACGGCCTGCAGTCGGGGTATTCGATCCAGTATTCGTGGTTGGGATCGCCGAGCGCATTGGAGAGCTCGCTGCGGTTCTCCAGCGCCTCGACCAAGGAAAACACCTCCTGGGGCGTCTTAACCCGGCCCCTGATTATCTTGAAAAGGCGCGGGCCGCGGATGCGCGGGTATTCGCAGAGGAGATGGTAGCGGAGAGTTCCAGCCCGCGGGGATTGAGCGGGTCGCGGAGCTGGACGAGGTAATCCTGGTAGAACTCGTTGTCGCCGTCGCTCAGGTACAGTTTGGAGGTCTCGACGAGGGAAGCGGGGTCCTTCTCACCGATGAACCGCGCGCGGCGCCCTTCCGCCCGATCCCGGTTCGCCTCCGCCTCCGGCCCGGCTTCGGCGAGCGTTTGGAGCTTCTTGATGATCGTCAACGCGAGGAGGGAAAGGGCGGCGAGCTGCTGCCGTCCGTCGATTACGGAGAACTCGCGATCCGACAGTCATTGGAGTACGTGGGCCCCCATGTAGTGCCGGTCGTCCGGTGAAACGCGCAGCTCGACGATATCGTTCCAGAGATCCTCCCACTGCTCCTCTTCCCAGGAGTAATCCCTCTGATAGGGAGGCACCCGGAACCGTTTGCCGGTCCCGATGAGATCGAGATAGGTACTGGTACGTGCAGCGGGACAACTATACCTCGCATACGGTCAAATGCACTCCGTCATCTGCGCGTGAGACCGCCTCGGGGGAACGGCGCGACCCCGCAGCCGGCCGGCGCTGCGGGCCGGAGGCCGCGCGCTTCAGAGGCCGCGGCGGGCGGCGAGGAGGCGCGCCGTGGGGGGCGCGCCGGATGGGCGGTGACCGCCGTTTTTGGGATGGCGCCCCCCGACCTTCCGACCATCCCGAATCTTCGCGACACTTGGTCGTTCACCGCACGAAGTTGGTCCACACGCGTTTGACCGGCTCGGGGCGCTCGGGGGCGTTCTCCAAGGCGCGGAGGAGCCAGGCCATGTTCCGGCCGAGGTTCTCCATGATCGCGACGCCCTCGCCGTCTTCCGCGATCCCGCGCTGGGGGGCGCCGTGGGCCACGTTCCAATAGAAGGAAGGAACGATCACGGCCTGGGCCAGGTTCAGGTAGTTGTTGAGTTGCTGAAAGGCCGGGACGCCGCCGGAGCGGCGCACGGACACGACCGCGGCCCCCGCCTTGTAGCGGAGGTCCACGCCCGCGTAGAAGAGGCGGTCCAGGAACGACTTCATGGTCCCCGCGACTCCCGCGTAGTAGGTCGGCGAGGCGAGGATGACGCCGGCCGCGGCCGCCGCCTTGTCCCGGCACTCGTTCACGATGTCGTCCGCGATGACGCAGCGGCCCGTCTTCCGGCACCCGTTGCAGCCGGTGCAGCCGCGGATCGCTTCCGCTCCCACCTGGACGGTCTCCGTCTCGATGCCGGCGGCTTCCAGTTCCGCCGCGACCGTAGCCAGGGCGGAGGCGGTGACGCCGTCGGGATGGGGACTGCCGTTGAATGCGATGACTTTCATGCGGGGCCTCCTCTGTGGAAAGAGGTATACTGTCCGTTGCGTCCGCGGACGTCAATACGGAGGGGGAACCATGAGTACCGCAGTCATAACCGGCGCCAGCAGGGGCATCGGGAGAGGGATCGCCGTCGCGCTCGCCAAGAAGGGCATCGACCTTTGCGTCACGGGGAGGTCCGAAGGGCAGCTGCGCGAACTCAAGGCGATCGCCGAGGGATCGGGCGTCGCGTGCGAAACGTATGCGTGCGACCATCACGATTTGGGCGCGACCGAGCGTTGTTTCCGATCCATCGCCGAAAACCACGAAGTGGACTATATCGTGAACAACGCTTGGGGCGGCTACGAAAAGATGGTGGAGGACCAGGTCTATACGTGGGAGTATAGATTTTGGGATCAGCCGATCCACCGATGGACCTCCATGATGGACGTCGGCGTCAGGACCGCGTTCCTCTGCTCCAAATTCTGCGTACGGGATATGCTCCGGAATAAACGCGGCGCTATCGTCAATATCTCCTTTTGGGCCGCCCGAATGTACCTGCAGAACGTCATTTACGGCGTATCGAAAGCGGCGATCGATAAGATGACGCACGATATGTCCGTCGAGCTGGCTCCGTTCGCCGTACCGGTCATTTCCTTGTATCCCGGACTCGTCCGGACGGAAGCGGTCATGGAGAACGCCCGATTCTTCGACATGAGCAATTCCGAATCGCCCGAGTTCGTAGGCTTGGTCATTCACGCCTTCCTCAACGATGAAGGCGCCATGCAGAAAACGGGCGGATTCTACACCACCGCCGAGCTCGCTTCGTCCTATGGGATCGTGGACATCGACGGGAAAAAGATACGCGACAATCGGATGGCCTAAACCGCCATCCCGGCGGCCGGCGCGCTTTACAGACGCGGCGCGCTTTACAGACGCGGCGCGCGGGCCTATGATCCACTCACACACACCAACACGGAGGACACCCATGAACGAGGTGGAGAAAAAACGCTTTCAGGCCATCGGCAAGAAGGTCTGCGCGGCACTGGAGAAGAACGGGTTCGAGGCGCGGTACGTGGAAACGGGAACCGAGGCCTTGGACTACATCGCCTCGCTCGTGAAGCCGGGCATGACCGTGGGCTTCGGCGGCTCGCAGTCGGTGAAGGCCATCGGGACCCACGCGAAGGTGACCGAACTCGGCGGGAAGATCGTGGACCATGCGACGCCGGGCCTCACGCCGGAGCAGAAGCTCGAGACCCTGCGGGCGGAGCTCACCTGCGACCTCTTCCTCTCCAGCACCAACGCGCTGACCCTGGAAGGCGAACTGGTGAACGTGGACGGCAACGGCAATCGCCTGGCCGCGCTGACCTTCGGGCCCAAGAAGACCGTCGTGGTCGCCGGCGCCAACAAGATCGTCGCCGATCGGGAGGAAGCCTTCGCCCGCCTGGAGCTCACGGCCTCTCCCCAGAACAACATCCGCCTCAATACGCCGAACCCCTGCGTGAAGAGCGGCCACTGCATGGACTGCGCGGGCCAGACCCGCATCTGCCGGGCCTACGGCGTCCTCCGCATGAAGCCGAGCCTGAGCGATTTCACGG
>JAEXTK010000132.1 GCA_023406985.1 Spirochaetota bacterium
GGCCCCCCCCGCGGACCGGTCTCTGGACACGCGGAGACCGAAGCCGCTATTGTATCCCGGGCGCCCCGATCGGGGAGCCCCGGGCCATCCGCGCCCCGATTCTGAGAAAATGGAACGGTTATGAAGAAGATCATACTCGCAGTCCTCGTCGCCTCCACCCTCCTGTTCGCCTGCAAACCCAAGGACGCCGCGGCCGAAACCGCCGGCA
Source organism: Spirochaetota bacterium (assembly GCA_023406985.1). Classification (GTDB taxonomy): domain Bacteria; phylum Spirochaetota; class Spirochaetia; order Treponematales; family Breznakiellaceae; genus JAEXTK01. The sequence continues at coordinate 209 of JAEXTK010000132.1, forward strand.
AGGACGCCGCCGGCAAGGACGCCGCCGGCACCGAAGCCGCCGCGACCGAGAAGGTTTCCAAGGCGGACGCCAGCTACGCGTTCGGTTACGCGATCGGCACCAGCCTCAAGGAGACCGGAGTCGAGATGGACTACGGCGCCTTCGTGAAGGGCATGAAAGACGTCCTGGAAAACAAGAAGGCGAAGATGACCCAGGAGGAGGCGACCGCCAAGATCCAGGGCGCCATCGCCGCGGCCATGGAGAAGAAGGCCGCCGAGAGCATCGAGGCCGAGAAGAAGTACCTGGCTGAGAACGGCAAGAAAGAGGGCGTCGTGACGACCGCGAGCGGCCTCCAGTACCAGGTCATCAAGGAAGGCACCGGAGCGAAGCCGCTCTCCACCGACGTCGTGAAGGTCGATTACGTCGGAACCCTCCTCAACGGCTCCACCTTCGACAGCTCCATCGACCGCGGCGAGCCCGCCGTCTTCCCGCTCGACCGCGTCATCCCCGGTTGGTCCGAGGGCCTGCAGCTCATGAGCGTGGGCGGCAAGTACAAGTTCTTCATCCCCTCGGCCCTCGCGTACGGTCCCTCGGGCGCCGGCGGCGTCATCGGTCCGAACGAGACCCTCATCTTCGAGGTCGATCTCCTCTCCATCGAAGCTCCCCAGGCTAACCAATAGCCCCCGGGCGGGGCCGTCCGTCCGGACGGCTCCGCCGCGGCGGCCCCCGGCCGCATCCCTACCTTCCATGCCGCGCGCTTCCGTCCTCCTGCTCAATCCTCCCGTCGTCCGCTGCGTGGAACCCCCGCTCGGCATCGCGCGCGTCGCCGCCGTCCTCAAGCGCTCGGGCGCCGCGGTGCGGTCGGTGGACCTCTGCGCCGAGGGCTTGGACTTCCTGCTTCGCGCGGACGCGGCGGACGCGGCGTCCGCGGGAACGCGGATAGCCCTCCGGCGGCGCGAACGCTCCATCGCCCTGCTCAAGAGCCAGGAAGGCTACGCGAACGCCGATCGCCACAAGAAGGCCGCGCTCGACCTCGGCCGCGTGCTCTCCGCGGCGACGCCCGATTCCGCGGTCTCGGTCACCCCGACCGATTACGAGGAGCGCGGCCGTTCGCCGCTGCGGCGGGCCGATCTCCTGGCCGCGGCCGCCGAGTTCCGGGAGAACGTCTTCTTCCCGCACTTCGCCCCGCGCCTCCAAGCCGCGCTCGCCGAATTCCCCGCGGATACGGTGGGCCTGTCCGTCAATTTCCTGAGCCAGGCCCTCTGCGCCTTCGCCGTCGTCGGCTTCCTCCGCTCCACGTTCCCGCGGCTCCGGATCGTCCTGGGCGGCGGCCTCGTCACCTCCTGGACCGCCCAGGGCCGCCTGGCGGAAGGCGAGCGCTTCGGCGGCCTCGTGGACGCCGTCCTGAGCGGCCGGGGCGAGGATGCCTTTCCCGCCTACCTGGGCCTCGCCGCGCCGGAAGGGGCGGGGCGCCTCGGGGCCGGGACGACCGCCCGGGCGACGCCCGCCGCGCCGTCCCCCGCCTGGGCGACGCCCGACTTCGACGACTTCGATTTTTCCCTCTACTTCGCGCCCGGCAGGGCGCTGCCGTACAACTTCTCCACCGGGTGCCCCTGGAAACGCTGCACCTTCTGCCCCGAGAAGGCGGAGAATTCGCGCTACCTATCGGCCGGCGCGGCGGCGGGAGGGGAGGTGGAGGAACTCGCGCGGAGATACGGCGGAGCGCTTTTCCATTTCACGGACAACGAGATACCTCCGAGCCGCCTGGCTGCGCTCGCGGCCGCTCCGCCGCCGCTGCCGTGGTACGGCTTCGCCCGCTTTTCGGCCGAGCTCGCCGACATCTCGTTTTGCCGGCGCCTGGCCGCGTCCGGCTGCCGCATGCTCCAGCTCGGCCTGGAGTCCGGCGACCAGGCGGTCCTGGACGCGCTCGGCAAGGGGACGAGGATCCCGACGATCGAGCGCATCCTCGCCAATCTGGCCGAATCGGGCATCGGCGTATATGCCTACGTGCTCTTCGGTACGCCGGCCGAGGACCGGTCGGCGGCCCAGAGGACCCGCGACTTCGTCGCCGCGCACGCGGCGGAAATCGACTACCTCAACGTGGCCGTCTTCAACATGCCCGCTTCGAGCGAGGAGGCCGCGACGCTGCGCACGCGGGACTTCTACGACGGGGACTTGTCCCTCTACCGCGAGTTCGAGCATCCGCGGGGCTGGAACCGCGCCGAAGTCCGCGCCTTCCTCGCGAAAGAGTTCGAGGCGGAGCGCTCGATACGCCCCATCGTCTTGCGCGCGCCGCCCTTCTTCACCTCGAGCCACGCCCCGTTCCTGCCGCGGCCGCCGCGCTGAAGCGCGCTCCCGCGCCTCTGGGCCCCCGCGCCGGAACGCGCTGGGGCGCGCCGG
>JAEXTK010000180.1 GCA_023406985.1 Spirochaetota bacterium
CCGCCCGGGAGTCCCGGGCGGCTCTTTATTTTGGGAGAAGTCGGCGCGCCGAACGGCTCAGCTTCGCTCGGCGAGCGCGGCGATGCGTTTCGGAAGGTGGGGATGGCTGGCGACGAGTTCCGCGAGCCGTTTCCAGACGCTCTTCTCCGCGTTGAAGGATTCGAGGTACGCCTCCACGTCGAGGCGGGCGGAAAGTTTCTTGCCCGCGGCGAGCAGGACCAAGCCCTTCCGGGCGCCAGCGGGCGCGAGGAGCGCGCCTCCCGCATCGCAGGTATATTCGCAGGCGCGGCGCCACGCCGGTTTCAGGAAGGGGATGATTTCCGCGGGGAGGGTGACGAGATTGCGGAGCATATGGTTCCGCTTGACGTGCACGAGCTCGTGGGCCACCACGAACGCCACGGATTCCGGGTCCCCCTCGTACAGGCGTTCGGCTAAGTCCGCGTAGATGGCGACGTAGGACCTCGTGAAGAGCCGGGTCGCGAACGCGTTGAGCAGGCCGCCGGATTCCACGAGGTAAAAGGCGGGTAGTTTCTTGATCCCCAAATCCAAGGCCGCGCGGCCGAAGACCGTCCAAAGTTCGGGGAATTGTTTCTCCGTGACTCGGACGCCGTTGCCCATGAGATGCCCGACGGCGATGATGTGGGCGCCGACGAACACGATGACGATGACCGCCAAGTAGAAAACAAGAATACCGAGGGCGCCCATGAGGCCGAGCGTCGAGGCTTGCGCCGTCTCCATCTCGTAGCCGTACGCATCGGCATCTTCCCCGTAGCCGTAATACTCTTCCTCGTCGATGGCGCCTTCGTCCAGCTGCGCGAGGATTTCCTCTTCGATGGGCTCCTCTTCAAAGAACGATTCGGTTTCGTCGTCCTGGAACTGATCCGAATTATCTTCCGCGCCGAAATCGGATTCGTCGTATTCTTCCTGCGCGTCCGCGTGGACTCGGGCCGACCCCGCGCCGGCAACGATTCCTACGCCGATGAGGCCGTACACGACCAGGCTGAAGGCGAGCGCGATGCCGAAGAGTATCCGCTCGCCTTTCCTCACGTATCCGGTGATCATTTCTTTTTCCCTTTCTTCCCGCGACGCTGCCGTACCGCTTCGTAGAGCAACACGCCGGTAGCGACGGAGACGTTGAGGGAGTCCACGCGGCCGCTCGAAGGTACCGCGATCATCGCGTCGCAGGTTTCCCTGAGCAGCCGCGAGACGCCCGAACCCTCGCTGCCCATCACGATGGCCGCCCTGCCCGTGAGGTCGCGCTCGTCCGCCGCATCTCCCGCCATGTCCGCTCCGTATATCCAGAAACCGGCGTCCTTGAGGAGCTTGGCGGCGCGCGTCAGGTTGGGGACCGTCGCGACGGGAACCCAGGCGACGGCCCCGGCGCTCGTCTTGGAAACGACCTCGGCATCTTTCGCGGAGCGCCGATTGGCCACCACGACGAGGTCCACGCCGAATTGGTCGCACGACCGGAGGATGGCGCCGTAGTTGTGCGGATCGGTTATGCCGTCCAGGATCACCGCGAGCGCGTCGCTGCCCTCCTCGAGGCCGGCGACAAAATCCTCCACGGTCGTTTCGGCGGATACCGCGGTATCCTCGGTCGCGAGGGCGATGCCGCGGTGATCGGGGGATATCTTGGCGAGTTCGTGCTCGCCGACGCGGTCTACCCTGATCTTCTGTTCCAGGGCCAGGGCCATGATGGCGCGCGCCCGCGGGCCCGCGTTCGCCACGAGGAGGGGGCCCTTCGCCTTGCCCGACTTGATCAATTCTTCGATCGCGTGAAAACCGGTGAGGTACCGCATGTCACTCCGCCTCGTAGGTCGCGCCGTACTGCACGATGTCCACGTTCTTGAACCCCTTCTTACCGAGGTAGTCCTTGAAGGACGTCTGGGCCTTGCCTTCTCCGTGGACCAGGAAGATGCGCTTGAGGCGCGAGGTATCGATCGAATCGAGCCAGTCGCCCATCTCTGCGTAATCCGCGTGCGCGCTGAACGCGTCGATGGATTCGACCTGGGCGCGTACCTTGAACCATTCGTTGTGGATCTTCACCTCTTTTTCCCGGTCGCGGATGCGGCGGCCGAGCGTGTGCTCCGCCATGTAGCCGACGATGAGGATGGTCGTGTTCGGATCTCCGATAGAATTGACCAAGTGATGCTGGATGCGTCCGGCTTCGCACATTCCGTCGGCCGAGATGATGATGGCGGGGCCCTTCAAGTTATTGAGCGCCTTTGACTCGTCCACGCTCGTGGTGAAGTGCAGGGAGTTGAAGCCGAAAGGATTCTTGTGGTGCTTGATGAACGCGTCCTGGGTCTCCTGGTCGTAACACTCGGGATGGATCTGGAAAATAGTCGTGGCGTTCGTGGCCATGGGCGAATCGACGTAGATCGGTATCTCCGGAATCGCGCCGGAATCCACGAGCATGTGGAAGTAATACACGAGCTCCTGGGTCCGCTCCACGGCGAAGGCGGGGATGAGGATCTTTCCCCGTTTCTCCACCGCGCGGAGCGCCACCGCGGCGAGGCGCTCCATCGCGTCGTCCGTGGAATCGTGGCGACGGTCGCCGTACGTGCTCTCGAGCATGAGGTAATCGGGCGCGGGCACCGGCGACGGGTCGCGGATGATCGGCTTGCCCTTCCTCCCCAGGTCGCCCGTATACGCGATGCGCGTCTCCGTTCCGTTCCGGTTCACGGTGAGGTAGGCGATGGCCGAACCGAGGATGTGTCCCGCGTCGAAGAATTCGAGCTTAACCCCGTCCCCAATCCAGAGCGGACGATTGTACGAGGCGGTCACGATCTGGCCCGTCGCCTTCACCACGTCCTGCTCGTCGTAGAGCGGCTGCCAATCGAAATTCTCGCCCTGCTTGGCCGCGCGGAAGCGGAGGTATTCCGCGTCCTTGGCCTGGATCCGCGCCGAATCCATCATGACGAGGCTCGCGATATCCCGTGTAGCGGGCGTGGCGTAGATATTGCCCTTGTAGCCCCTTTTTGCGAGCATCGGGAGCATGCCGCAGTGGTCGAAGTGTCCGTGCGTGAGGACCGCGGCCTCGATCCGATCGGCGTCGATGCCGAATTCCCGGTTTTTCCGGTCGGCCTCGGCTCGTTTCCCCTGGAAGGCGCCGCAATCGATGAGGTAGGATCTGCCGTCGACTTCCATGACGTGTTTGGATCCGGTGACTTCCCCGGCCGCGCCGAGTGAGTAGAAGGTGATAGCCATACGGTAGAGCATACAACGCGCGGGGGGCCGACGCAAACCGGGTGTCACCTTCTCCCCGCTCGTTTGTTACTTCGAGTACCGCTGAGGAGTACCGCATGAATCGAACGTTCCGCCTCTTCGTCGTCCTAACCTTAGCCTCCGTCGTGGGCCTCGGTTCCTGCGCGACCGCGGCGCGCGGAAGCGGGAAGGGCTCCGTCGCCGAACCCATACCGATGGACGCCGCCGTACGCACCGGCGTCCTACCGAACGGCATGCGCTATTACCTGCGGGAGAACGGAAAACCCGCGGGCCGCGCCTTCCTGCGGTTGTTCGTGGATGCGGGGTCGGTGCTGGAAACGGACGAGGAACGCGGCCTGGCCCATTTCGTGGAGCACATGGCCTTCAACGGCACGGAGCGATTCCCCAAGGCGACCTTGGTCGATTACCTGCGGTCGCTCGGCATGCGGTTCGGGCCGGAGGTGAACGCGTACACGAGTTTTGACTCCACGGTGTACGGGATCGAGGTGCCGGTGCGGCCCGGCTCCCCGCGGACCGTGGATGACCGGGCGCTGGCGGTCCTGGACGACTGGACGCACGCGGTCTCCTTCCTCGGCGAGGACGTGGACGCCGAACGCGCCGTCATCCTGGAAGAATACCGGAGCGGCCTCGGGGCCATGGACCGCGTCCAACGGAAGATCCTGCCCACGCTCTTCTCCGGTTCGCCGTACGCCGAGCGCCTACCCATCGGGCTCACCGATATCATCAAGACCGCGAGCGCCGATCGGCTCGCGAATTTCTATCGAACCTGGTACCGGCCGGACAACATGGCCATCGCGATCGTCGGCGATTTCGATGCGGCCGCGCTCGAGGCGGATCTCGCGCGGCACTTCACCGCCTCCTCCCGGAGCGAGCCGCTCGAGCGGCCGCGCTACGAGCTTCCCGCGCCGAAGGCCGGCAAGCGCACCGTGATGGTGGCGACGGATCCCGAGTTACGCTACGCCTTCGCGAGCCTCTACTACAAGCGCCCGCTCGCCCCGCGCGGTTCGGATCTCGCGTCCTACCGGGAACGCCTCGTCGAGTACCTGATCGGCCGTATGGTCGATACGCGGTTCAGCGAGGCCGCCGTGAAGAGCGAGGCCCCCTTCACCCAAGCCGGCGTGGGTTCCTCGCGATACGGCCGCGCCTCGCGGTTCTTCACCCTCTCGGCGGTGGCCGAGCCCGGCTCCATGGAAGCGACGCTGGAGGTCCTGCTCAGGGAGAAGGAGTCCATACGGCGCTTCGGCTTTGACGAGGCCGAATTGGAACGCGCCAAGGCCGAGCTTTTTTCCACGTTGGAAGCCGCGGTCGCGGAGAAGGATAAGCGGGATTCCGCCGCCCTCGCCGATGAGTTGGGGGCGAATTTCCTGTCCGCCGAACCGGTCCCGACGCCCGAATGGGAACTGGAGACCGCCCGACGCGAGTTGGCCGCCCTGGGCGTGAAGGAGATGGCTGCGGCGGCGAAGAGCCTGTTCGAGCCGGATGACCTCACGATCATCGTCGCCGCGCCGGACTCCGAGCTGCCCACGCTGCCTTCCGAACCGCGCATCCTTGAACTGGTGGCGGCCGCGGCCTCCGCGAAGCTGGCCAGGCCGGCCACCGTCAAGTCCGAGGGGCAGCTGCTCGATTCGATGCCTACGGCGGGTACGATAGTCGCCGAGCGCGCCGACGCCGGTACGGGGGCGCTGATATGGGACCTGTCCAACGGCGGCCGCGTCATCCTCATGCCGACCAAGAACAGCGCGGACGAGGTGGCCTTCGCCGCGATCGCGCGGGGCGGCGAAACCTCCGCGGAAGACGCGGACGCGGTCTCCGCGGCCCTGGCCGCCGGCATGGCGGAGAGTTCCGGTTTGGGCCGTTTCTCCGCGAGCGAATTGAGCCGAATCCTCGCCGGGAAGCGGGCGTCGGTCTCCTTCTGGACCAGCGACTATATCCGCGGCCTCGGGGGTGCGGCCGCCACGAAGGACCTCAGGACTCTCTTCGAATTGACGCACTTGACCTTCGCCGAGCCGCGGTTCGATGGAGACGCCATCGCCGCCTACCTGGACGGGGTCCGGACCGACCTCGCGCGCGAGGGCGAGAACCCGGAGAGCGTCTTCTCCGACGCGGTCACCAAGGTGATCACCGGCGCCCATCCGCGGTTCGCGCCGTTGACGGTGGATCGATTGAAGGAGGCCGATACGGAACGGGCTCGGCGCTTCCTCCTCGCTTCGCTCAACCCCGGGGATTTCACATTCGTGTTCGCGGGTAGGGTGGATGCAACGGCCTTCCGGCCGCTCGTGGAGGCCTACCTCGCGTCGCTACCCGGTAGACGGACGGGAGCCTTCTGGCGGGACCTTGGGATGACGAGGCCCGGCGCTTCCTCCGATACGGTCGTGCGGAAGGGGAAGGACCCCAAGGCCCTCGTGTTCCTCGGTTGGTTCGCCGCCGCGCCCTTCTCCGAGCGGGGCGCCGCGATCGCCGCCGCCTTGCAGGAGTATCTGGATATCCGCCTCACCGAGCAGATCCGCGAGAAGCTCGGCGGCGTGTACTCCATTTCGGCGAGCGCGGCCCATGGCGCGGCTCCGCGCGGGGAACGCATACTCGCGGTGAGCTTCGCCTGCGATCCCGCGCGGGCCAAGGCGCTCGCCGACGCGGTCGAGGCCGAGGTTTCCGCTATCCGGGACGGGAAGATCGACGGGGAAACCTTCATGAAGGCGCTGGAGGCCCTGCGGAAGAGCCGGGAGTCCGAGCTCCAGAACGACAACTTCATAGCCGTATCCGTCGCGCGCCTCGACGCGGCGTACGGACTGCCGCCGGCGACCCTGTACGAACGCGGGTCCCTCTATGACGGCCTCGCGCCGGCGGATCTGCGCGACGCCGCGGCGAGCCTCATGATGCGGGGGCGCTCGCTCGTCACCTTGTTGCCCGAGGAGCGGTAGGCCCCGGCGCGCTCGCAGAGCGCTCGCGCTCGCAGAGCGCTCGCGCTCGCAGAGCGCGGCGCGCTTCCGACCCCGGTTTGCTCCTCCTCGGCCTTCCGTTGTATACTCATGGCCATGGAACGAATCGCCTTCATCGGGACCGGGGTGATGGGACGGAGCATGGCCCGCCACCTGCTCGCCGCGGGCCATGACCTCGTCGTTTACAACCGGACCAAGGATAAAGCGGCCGATCTCCTGAAGGCCGGCGCGCGTTGGGCCGATTCGCCGGGAAACGCGGCCGCGCAGGCCGAGGTGGTCATCACGATCGTCGGGTATCCGGCGGACGTGGAGTCCGTGTACCTCGGGAAAGGCGGCATCATCGAACTCGCGCCGAAGGGCGCGCTCCTCATCGATATGACCACTTCCAGCCCCGCCCTCGCGGTCAGGATCGCGGCCGCCGCGGGCAAGAACGGATTGCAGGCCATCGATGCGCCCGTTTCCGGCGGAGACCTGGGGGCACGCAACGCCACGCTCTCCATCATGGTCGGCGGTTCGGAATCGGCCTTCGCCGCGGCCGCTCCGATCCTCTCCCGGATGGGGAAAAACGTCGTCCTGCAGGGCGGTCCCGGCGCAGGCCAGCACTGCAAACTCTGTAACCAGATCGCTATCGCCTCCAACATGATGGGCGTGGTCGAGGCCCTCCACTACGGGGTATCCTCCGGTTTGGACGCGCGGACGATGCTCAAAAGCATCGAATCGGGGGCGGCCGGCAGTTGGTCGCTCTCCAACCTCGTACCCCGGATGATCGACGCGAATTTCGCGCCCGGTTTCTACGTCAAGCATTTCATCAAGGATATGGGCATAGCCTTGGATTCGGCCCGGGAACTCGGCCTCGCTCTGCCCGGTCTGGAATTGGCCGCGAAACTCTACCGGGCGCTCGCCGCGCTCTCCCAATCGGATCTCGAATCCCTCGCCGCCCGGTTCCGCCGCGCCAGCCATGACGGGGCGGTGGCCGACGCACTGCTCGACGCCGTGGCGACGAGCGGCGCGGAGCTCGGCACCCAGGCGCTCTATCTCCTCTACCTCGCGGGACACGTCTGATGTACGTGCGCGACATACAGCCGTGGCGTCCGACGCCCTTGGACCGGGGCATCCCGGTCCCCGGAACCTGGACGCGGGCCTTCGACGACGTCAACCTGCTTGGCGTCGCGCGGCCGTTCGCGATGCCGCTGCCGAAATGGGTGCGGGACTACCGCATCAAGGAGTGGCAGTCCTTCCAGATCCAGGACGAGCGCTACTATCTGACCGCGTCCCTCGTCAACGCGAAGTATTACCGGTTGGGCCGGGTGACGCTCTGGGATAAGGAGACGAAGGAGAAGCTGCATTTCAGCAAGGCGCTCCCGTTCGGGGCCTGGCGCCTGCCGCGCGGCCTGTCCAACGCCGCGATCACGAGCCGGAGCTACGGCTTCTATTTCCGGATCCACGATTGGCTGGACGCGGATCTGGTCGAGCTCGACCTGGATATCGAGGCGACCGGTAAGCGCCCGTCGTTCACGGCCCACGTCGAGCTGGATTTGCATCGGGCGCACTCTACCCCCCTCGTCGTCTGCCTGCCGTTCGCGGAGCGCCGGTGCCTCTGCGCGTACAAGGCGCTCGCGCCGGCCCGGGGAGACCTCGTCTTCGGGGGTCGGCATATCACGTTGAATTCCTCTACGGCGTCCGGTTTCGTGCAGGACTACAAGGGGTTCTACCCCTACCGGATGTGTAACACCTGGTGCAGCGGGTTCGGTTTTGATCTGGCGGGACGGCGTTTCGGCTTTACGGCGGTGGAGAATCAAGCCCGCGACTCGTTCCGGAACAACGAGAACGCGCTCTGGCTGGACGGCAAGCTCCATCCGCTGCCGCCGGTCCGCATCACCATGCCGGACGGCGTGAGCGCGGACTGGATCATCCAGGATCTTGAGGGCATGGTGGACCTGACGTTTACGCCCCGGGAACACTCCTCCTCGGCCTTCGACCTGATCCTGTCCCGGAGCGAGTACCATTCGCCGTTCGGCGTCTTCAATGGGATGGTGATGAGTTCGGAAGGCGAGAAGGTGGCGGTCCGCAACCTCTGGGGCTTCGGCGAGAAGCTCTACATTCGGGTATAGCCATGGCGAAGCGTCCCCGCGCGGTATATGAACCGGGAGAGCTCGATCGGGTCCGCCAAAACCTCGGCGAGATTGACCGCGACGAGGCCCGGCGCGTGGCCTCCCTCCTCGGCGGCGAGGTCGGCGTGGAGAAACGGAATGCGCCGCGGCCGGCCGCGCGGCACGAGACGGTGGAGGTCTCCATCGGCGGCCGGGACGCGACGCCGTCGCGGCGGAGAATCGAGCTTCCCGAAGCGAGTCCCCGGGACCGCGAACGGCCGGAAAAGAAGCCGGCGGCCGAGGCGCCGGAAGAGGAGCCGGCGGCCGCCAAAGCCTCCTACCGCGAGCGCCTCCGCATGGATCGCTACGCCGCACAGCCGGAATTCGAGATCAAGAACGCGGCGCAGGTCCTCCAATCCATGCTCGCCATCTTCGGCGAAACCGCCGATCCGGTGAATCCCGCGTTCACGACGCGGCGCCTGAACGAATACTACGGCCGCTTGGAAACCTTGGTGGCGACGACGCGGAACCTGCTCCCCCGCAACAACGCGGCGCGCACCGATCGGCTGCTCAAGGACGCGCCCTTCGCCTTCTCGGTCTTGGACGCGATCCGCCAGTGGAACATAGAGCGTATCGCCGCAGACCTCGCGCGGATCCAATCCCGACCGCGGGAAGCGGTCGTGGAAGACTTCACCGAAATCCTCCGCGCGTTCTACCGGCCGTTGTACCTCCTCGATAAGCTCGATATCGAGCGCCATATCCGCGAGGCCTACCGGTCGCTCTACAAGATCCTGCTCGTGGAGAATGCGCGGGAGGCGAAGGAGAAGCATCAGGCGCAAGTCCGCACCGCGCTGATGGCGTATGCCTCCATCGCGAAAAACGTCCGGTACCAACTCTATCCGCTCCTCCTCAAGACGCTTTCGGATCGATGGTTCTCCTATGAAGATTTCTTCATGGCGCGGAAGCGGAAGTTCGCCGCGTTCCTCGGCCTCACGGAGGCCGACAGGATCCCGGCGCCGTCGGAGGCCGACGAGGGCGCGCTCAACGCGGATTCCACGGGAGAGGCCGAAAACGCCGACCCCGCGGTTTCGGCGGAAACGACGCCTACCGCCGAAGAAGCGCCGTCGGGGGAGCAGGAAGGCCAAACGGAAGAGGCCAAGGCCGCGGCGGAGGCGGAGAAAAAACGCGCGGAGGCCGCGGCCCGCGCCCTCGCGGCCGGCCTCGATACGCTGGAGACGATGTTTCCCGAGGCCGGTTGGCGGCGGCTCCCGGAATATCCTGACCTCTTTCCCTACTTCGATAGCATCTTCGACTTCAAGAAGGGGACGGAGCTGATCGCGCCTTCCGATCCGATGCAGCAAGCGGTGGTGCTCATGCACATCCTCGAAGAACTCTTCTACGGCCTTCGCTTCGTTTCCTTCGGCACCATCGTCGGACCGAACGGGGAAACGGAACGGGTGGACGAGGGGATGAACCGCATCATCAACGGCTGGCACTATTTCATCGAATCGGTGTTGGGAAAGGAATACCTCCCCCGCCTCAACGACTATTGCCGCGTCATAGACGGTTCCACCGAGACGGGCTCGTATTCGTATTCCCGCCGTACGTTGACGGAGCTCCTCTGGATCAAACGCCTCAACTTTTTTCCGTATCTGCATTTCGATTATATGATGTCGACGCCTCCGCTCCGAAAATCCGACGACAAGCCGTTCTACGTCGCGGTCCGCGATTTGCGCAGGCTCTTGACGGGCGTCGCGGCGGGGATAGAGGCGGGGGTGAAGAACGGCGGAGCGGCCAAGGCCGCGATTTGCGACGGAATCGATAACCCCTGGACGCCCTATCTATTCCAGATCCCGAACCCGCTTTCGAGGCGGCTGGACGCGCTGCTCGGCGGCAGGCAGCCGCGGCGAAGGAACAACGCGGCTTTGGTCTTCTATACGCTCTCCGTCGCGACGGTGTTGGATTCGCTCATCAACGACAAGGATAGTTGGGCATACCGCACCGGCGCGGGTAAGCTCTACCGGAGCGTGGAAGGCGAAGGCGCGAAGCCGCAGTTCGGGGTGGACCTCAAGATCGATGCCGACGCGATCTTCAAGCGAGTGATGAAGGAGCGGGCCGAGGCGTCTACTTCCGGAGCTTCAGGGTGAGTCCCGCCAAGAAGTGGCGGAGGAATTGATCGCCGCACGGCCGATAGTTGGAGTGTCCCGGTTTTCGGAATAGCGCCGAGATCTCGGATTTGGAGACTTCCACCTTCGCGAGCCGCATGATCGCGATCAAGTCCTCGTCTTTGAGTTCCAAGGCGACGCGGAGCGCCTTGAGGATGTCGTTATTGGTGAGGACGGGCTTTCGCGCCTTCGGCGCGGCGTCCGCCTCCGTGCGCTTGCCCCGCCTGCTCGCGATGAGTCCGGCCAGGAAGAGGAGCGCGATGTCGTCGGGGCATTCGTCGAAGCCGATTTCGTCTTCTTTCTTGAAGAGCGCCTCCAACTGCGGCGGCGTGAGTTCGTACCCGGCAAGGGCGAAGAGTTGCACGACCTCGCGGTCGCTGATGTCGAGGGCGTAGCGGATGCGCCGGAGCTTATCGTTGTTGGTCACTTACTTCTGCCGCCCCGTGGCGAGTTTTTCTTGGAACCGCTCGAGCGCCTTCCCGCTCAGCGAGCCCGCCTCCGTCTCCCCGGCCAGCCTGCGCTTGAGTTCGATGAATTCCTCGGCGGAGAACGAGACGCCGCCGAGGGTATGGCGCTCGAAGGATTCGCAGCACCGCGGCGCTACTTTCCGGGCGATCTCCAGGAGGACCTCCGCGTAGACGCGGATCTCTTTCTGGGCATGGGCGTCCAGGCGCAACTCCAGGAAGTGGAAAAGGTTGTGCAGGTCGATCTGCCAATACCACTCCGTGTAGAGGGAGAGGGGCAGGTTGACGCGCGCCAGCTCCCGCGCGACGCCGTCGTCCACGAGCTTCGCGTAGTCGGCGTAGGCCGCTTTCTGCCCCGCGGCGAGCGCCGCGCGGACGGCCTCCGCCGCTTCGGCATGCAGGGGTTCCGAAGAACGTCCCTGCTTGTTGTCGGCGCTCTGGGCCGCGACGTCCTCGGCCGCCGGCACGTAAAAATCGTCCTTCATGACCGAGTAGCGACCCGAGATCTCGTTGAGCCGCGCGGTCCGGTGGCGTATCCATTGCCGCGCGACGAAGATGGGAAGCTTCACGTGGAAGGTGAGGATCACCTGTTCGAAGGGCGAGGTGTGGCGGTTCCGGAGGAGATAGTCGATGAGCCCGGCATCTTCCCGGTAGGTTTTGGTGCCGGCGCCGTAGGACACGCGCGCCGCCTGGACGACGCGCTCGTCGCCGCCCAAGTAGTCCACCAGGCGGACGAAGCCCTTATCGAGGACCGGAAATTCTGTATCGAGGATCGCTTCCGCTTCGGGTACGATGCAATGAGCCATGTCGCGCGCCTCCGGAATCCAGGTTGCCCTATCCTAGCCCGCCAAGACGCCGGCGGGCAAGGGCGCCGGAGCGCTACGCGGGGAATCCCCGGAAATCGCCGAAGAAATCTCCCATCGTCTCCTTGCCGGATCCCGGGCCGTGGCAGTCGGAGCCGTACGTGAGGAAAAAACCGCGGGTTTCGGCCTCGCGCTCGACGAGGCGGTTGAGATCCGCCGTGCCGCGGTTCCGGTACCAGTAGAGTTCGACGCCCGCGACGCCGATGGAACGAAAATAGTCCAGGAGATCGGCCAGGCGGGCGCGGCTCCGTTTGACCTTTTCCGAGTCGTCGCCGAACTCGTGACCGACGTGGGGGATCACGACGAAGCCTCCGTCCGCCCGCACGACCCGGACGACCTCCGCGCAAGACGGCTTTTCCCTCCCGCCGTCCGCGAGGAGCTTCGAATCGAAATACGCCTTCTTGAAGGACTTATAATCCACGCTCGCGGATACCGCCCCCGCGTCGCGGAGGTAGAGGTAGACGTCAACCTTGTTGAATGAAAGGCTTTCGGCCGGGAGCTCCATCCTCTTCTCCCGCTTGCGGTCAAGGAGTTCCGCGAAGGAGAGGCGCGCCGAAGGGAAAAGCCGCTCCGCGCGGCCGATCGCCTCTTTCGCGACGATCAATCGCTCTTTCCCTATTTCGGACAAGAAGGCCTCCGTTCTTTCGAAGACGCCGTTCGGGAAATAGGCGAGCAGTTCGCTCTTGTAGCCGATGGAAGGCTCTTTGCAGTCGATCTCCACGCCGGCCGTGGCGGTCATGCCGAATGCGCCTGCGGCGCGTCGGAATTCTTCCGTGCCGCCGAGGCTATCGTGGTCGGTGAGCGCGACGTGCCGCAGGTTCGCGCCGGCGGCGCGGGCGGCCACGTCCGCGGGCCAGTCCGTCCCGTCGGAAAACCGCGAATGAAGATGGAGGTTGGCCCGCATGCGATGAGGATAAACGGCGATGCGTCGCTTGTCAAAAGGCGACGGCCCGCGGCCGCCGCTTCCGACTCCGGAAGCCTTCCCCTTGACGCGATCCCTCGTTTCGGCTAAGCTAAGGAGCCTTTCTGGAGCGGTGTCCGAGCGGTTTAAGGAGGCGGTCTTGAAAACCGTTGAACCCGCGAGGGTTCCGGGGGTTCGAATCCCCCCTGCTCCGTCCCGGAACGGTTTCGCTGGAGCGGTGCGAGAGAGGCCGAATCGGGCTCCCTGCTAAGGAGTTGTGCCCCAAAAGGGTACCGGGGGTTCGAATCCCCCCTGCTCCGTTTATGGCGACTGATTGTCGTTGATTCATCACTTTGGTAAAGTGTGGGGGATTCGAAACGAAACCCTCGCCGACCGAAGGGAGGAAGAGGCGGCAGGACGCCGCCGAAAGAGGGTGGAGGTGGGGCGAAGGAGCGGACACGAAGTCCGCGACGTAGTCCGAATCCCCCCTGCTCCGTAAGAACGGCGATGAGCCGTTTACATTGTCGAGGTTGTAGCTCAGCTGGATAGAGCATCAGATTGCGGATCTGAAGGTCGGAGGTTCGAATCCTCTCAGCCTCAAGTTCATTTTGGAGAGATGCGAGAGCGGTTGAATCGGACGGTCTCGAAAACCGTTGAACCCGTAAGGGTTCCGAGGGTTCGAATCCCTCTCTCTCCGCTCAAGGCGTCCTGAAGCCCGATTTTCCACCGAAGCGAGCGGCTCTAAGGGATTCGAACCCGGGCCCTCGCCGACCGGAGGGAGGAAGAGGCGGCAGGATGTCGCCGGCAGAGGGCGCGGGCGGGTCCGAGGAGCGAACACGACGTTCGCGACGATGACCGAATCCCTCTCTCTCCGCTCAAGGCGTGCGAGCGCCTTTTTCTTGTCTTTGGGAGAGATGTCCGAGTGGTCGAAGGTGCACGCTTGGAAGGCGTGTGTACCCAAAAGGTACCGAGGGTTCGAATCCCTCTCTCTCCGTTTTTTACCCCGTAGTCAGGAATCATGCGAATGCCCGCCGCCCAACCCCGCCAGGTCCGGAAGGAAGCAACGGTAAGCGGTCGGGCATTGCGCCGTGGTCCCCCTGATTGCGGGGTTTTTATTTTCGGCTTCGCGCTTAATGCGGAACGGCCGGGGGAAGCCCGAACGACCGCATCGCGAACAGGATGCCGATGGAAACGGCGACCAAGAGAACGAAATACCCGGCCATGACCAGTATCCACCTACCGAAGCCGAGCTTGGATACCCGCCTGACGATGGTCGCCATGATGACCGCCTGAACCGACGCGATGGGGGAGGCGAATCCGCCGAGCGAAGTGCCCACGATCGCGGCCAGGGCGAAATACGACCAATCCGGATGGCCGGTGATCAGGTTCGTGAGTATATCCATGACCGCGACGTTGTCGGCGAAGGCGGATAATAGGGCGGAACCCACCAAGATGCCGCCGCCGGTCATCATCGGATCACCCATATGGAGGAGCGTCTTGCCGAGATACTCGAACGCACCCGCGGTGTTGAGTTCGGAGATCGTGGCGAAGATCGCGACCAGGAAGAAGGCGTCGGCCAAGTTGTGGTAGGTCTGGGCCAGGATATTGCGCCGCGCTCCCGTTTGCACCGCGGTGATCGCCACCAAGCCCGCGATGATGGTGGAGGCCCAGGTCGGGAAATCGGGTACGAAGGCGTGCACCACGAGCAGGGCGATGAGGAGCACGCCGCTCGCGAGGATGAGGTTGCGGCTACGGGTCCGCGCCCGGTATTCGTCATGCACGTGCTTGAGCATGTCGCCGATGAGGATCTCGGCCATCGGATTGTTTTCGGCGCGGTAATTGTAGAAATCGATGAGCTCGCTCGCGAGTTCCTCGCTGTTGAGGTTGATGGAGAGCGCCTCGTGGACCTTATTGCGCGGAATGCCGGCCTTGAGCGCGGCCTCGAAGTCGGGCAGGCCCTCCTCTGCGACGATGCGAGCCATCTCCGCGAGGGACCGTATTTCCACCGTGCCGATGCTCTTGAGCGTCTCCTCCAAGGTACCGCTTCCCTGGTGGGTCCTGCGCAGCGATATCCCCTCAAGGAGGATCTCCAACTCGGGACGGTCGCTGCGGATACGCGGGTAACGCCGAGCGATGCGCCGGGCGGCGAACGCGCAGAGGAGGGCGGCGGGGAGGGCGAAGAACGAGGCGTATTCGATGAAGAATAGCGGCGAGAGATCTAACTTTTCCGCGGCCAGGATATTGGTGGGCTCGCCGAGTACGAACCACACGCCGCCGATATTGGTCGCCACGACCAGGAGGAGCAGGATTTTTATGATGTCTCCCGTCCGCATTCCGCTGGAGAGCAGGATGGTGAGCGTGATGATGCCCATGATCGTGGTGATCGTGGCACCGTCGAAGATGCCCGAGAGGATGCAGGTGAGGATCATCATCCAAAAGAGTATCGAGCTGAGGTTGCCTTGAGTCTTCTGGACGATCTTCCAGGCGAGGTCGCCGATGAAGCCCGAATAGGAAAAGGTGTTGACCACCAGGTAGAGTCCCGCGAGGAAGACGAAGATTTCCAGATGGACCGAGTCGGCGATCTTTTCCAGATACTCGACGATATCTCCGTGGGGCGCCGCCGGAATACCGAACCGGGCGGCGAAAATGAAGAACCCAACGATGCCGAACGTGGTGGTGACGAGGGTCTTGGTGCTGGGTTTTCCGTCATCCGTCAAGGAAAGCAGAATCATGGAGGCGACCAACGTCCATCCGAGGGCGAGGACATGCTGCCCCATCGCGCCGATGACGACGGCTACCAGCATGCACCCTATATGGGCCATCCAGAGTTTCGCGTTCATGCTACTGCTTACCGTACTATTTATTACAGTCCGAGTCAAATTTAACCACCGTCGGAACCGATTCAAAAAAAAGCGGATACCCGGTATACTGACCGCCTATGGCATACGAAGTGACCGCGACGCGCCGCCGCCCCAAAACCTTCGATGAAATGGCGGGACAGGAATTCGTCGTCGCGACCCTGAAAAGTTCGATCGAAACGGGACGGATCGCCCATGCCTACCTTTTCTCCGGCCCGCGGGGCTGCGGAAAGACGAGCGCCGCCCGTATCCTGGCCCGTTCGCTGAACTGCGAAAAAGGGCCGACGGCGACCCCCTGCGGGACCTGTTCCGCCTGCCAGGAGATCGCGCGCGGCGCGAGCCTCGACGTGATCGAGATAGACGGCGCCTCCAACACGAGCGTCAACGACGTGCGGCAGATCAAGGACGAAGTCCTGTTCCCGCCGAACTCCGGCCGATACAAGATTTACATCATCGACGAAGTCCATATGCTCTCCAATAGCGCGTTCAACGCGCTGCTCAAGACGATCGAGGAGCCGCCGCCCTACATCGTCTTCATCTTCGCCACGACCGAACTCCACAAGGTACCTGCGACGATCAAGAGCCGCTGCCAGCAGTTCAATTTCCGGCTCTTCTCCATTGAAACGATCAAGAATCTCCTCGCGCAGGCCTGCCGCGAAGTGAACATCGAGGCTGAGGACGAGGCGCTGTTTTGGATCGCCAAGGAAGCGACGGGCAGTATGCGCGATGCGTATACGCTCTTGGACCAGGTAGTCGCGTTCTCGGATGGGCAGCTTCGCTCTGCCCTCATCCGCGAAAAGCTCGGGATCGTCGGGCTCGATGCGGTGAACGCCTTGGCCGAGGCCTGCGCTGAAGGGAAACCCGCCGAAGCCCTGGAGATGGTCGACGCGATCCTCGACAGGGGCATCTCCGTGGAACGCTTCGTCGTGGACCTCGCCGGCTACTACCGCAGCCTCCTCCTGCTCAAAAGCGGAATCGAAAAGGAGTCCGTCCTCGCCTACGCGCCGGATCGTTTTTCCGCCGTCGCGCTCAACGCGCTTTCTCTCCATCAGGTCGAGCGGGCGGTCGCGTTGCTCCTCGACCTGTATCGGAATATCCGCTTCTCGGTATCACCGCGCTTCGAGCTAGAAACCGCGGTCTCCCGGCTCTGCTGGCTCTCCCGCTGGATCTCCGCGGACGAGCTCCGCGCCGCGATCGACGGCGTCAGGGGGCGTCTTCTAGGCGGCGAAACCGCTGCCCGATGGGGGCCTCCGGCCGCCGAACGAGAGGCTCCCGCCGCCGAACCGGCACCGATCCCGGACCCGGACCGGGGCGCCGTCGCTGCCCCGACCCCGATCCGAGAGACCGAATCGCCTCCGCCGAGCGCTGGCGCGACCATTGACCTTGACCGGCCGGGGGCGTTCACCGAAACCTTCAAGCGTTTCTTGGCCGATCGCTCGGCGAAAGAGTCCGCGGCTCCGATGCAGTCCGTCCCGCCTGCGCAGCCGACGCCCATGCAGACCCCGACCCCGGCGCAGCCCGCGGCTTCGGCGCCGCAGGCGACGGCGGAGGCTGCGGCCGCGCAGGCATCGGCGCAGTCCGCGTACGCGCCGGCTCAGCCGGCCGCGGTCGTCGAGCCGCGCGCGGAGCCGATCCCCGTCCGACCGCCCGCTTTTGAGCCGTCGCCCGATTCCTACGAGCCGTACGAAGACGACGAGGAGCCGCCGAGCTTCGAGGAGGTGCGGACGGCGACCGCGGCGCCGCCGACGCCTCCGCCGCAGCCGGCCCCCGCCGCGGAAGCCGACGGTTCGGGAAGCCTGGAGGTCGTGAAGCGGGGCGTCATCGACGCGCTCCGGAGGGAGCGCGGCTTGCTGGCCTCCGGCCTGGAAAAGTCGCTGCCGTGGGAAGCGGAAGGAGAGCGGGTGATCATCCCCGCGACGGACCGCCTCGCCGCGGAACTGCTCGGCAAGGATGCCCACGCGATCCAGGCGGCGCTCCTCGAAATCACGGGCAAGCCATTCATCGTGGAAGTAGTGGAACGCTCTTCGGCCGGCCCCGCCGCGGCTTCAGGAGCGCGTACGGAGACGATACCGCAAATAGAAACGGTACGGCGCATGTTCCGGGGCACCATCGTGCGGAACGCGCCGACCAGGGAACAACGGAGCGTATGATGAACATCAATCCTTTCGATATCCTCAAGAACGCGCAAAAGATCCAGGAGCAGATGGGCGCCTTCCAGGAAAAGCTCGGCGCCATCGTGGTCACCGGTTCCGCGGGCGGCGGTATGGCGGAGATCGATATGAACGGCCGCCTGGAAGTGACCGCCGTCCGGTTGTCCGCGGAGGCCGTGGACCCGCACGAGGTCGGCCTCCTCCAGGATCTCATCGTGGCGGCGTTCACGGACGCATCCGAAAAAGTCAAAGAGGCGATACGGGTGGAGATGGGCTCCATGACCGGCGGAATGGGCCTGCCGCCCGAGCTCATGGGGCTCGGATGAACGCCCTGGACCGGTTGGTCGGGTCGCTCTCGAAATTACCCGGCATCGGCAAGAAGAGCGCCACGCGCATGGCGTACTACGTGCTCGACGCCGACCCGAGCTACGCGCGTATCCTCGCGGAGGAACTCAGGGGTCTGCACGACGCGATTCGGCGATGCAGCGTCTGCGGGAGCTATACCGAAAGCGATCCGTGCCCGGTCTGCGCCGATCCCGCCCGGGACGGCTCCATCATCTGCGTGGTGGAACGCCCTCAGGATGTCCGCGTGATAGAAGAGTCCCGGGAATTCCGCGGCCGTTTCCACGTGCTCGGCGGCGTCATCGCGCCGCTCGAGGGGATCGGACCCGACGACCTGTCCATCGGCGCGCTCATCGCGCGCGTTCGGAAGGGCGGCGTCCGCGAGGTGATCCTGGCCACCAATCCCACGGTGGAGGGCGATACGACGGCCCTCTACCTCCAGAAGCTGCTCAAGGATGCCGGGGTGGAACTTTCGCGCCTCGCGTCGGGGTTGCCCGTCGGCGGCGATTTGGAGTACGCCGATCGGCTCACCCTCGCCCGGAGCTTCAGGGGCCGCGTTAAGCTGGGCTAGGGTCGGGCCGCGCTCACTTACCGGACAGATTCCGGAAGCAATCCTCTATGACGGGGTCGAGGGATTCCAGGTCGAAGCCGAGTTCCGCGAGGCGCTTCTTCTCGCTTCCGCCTTCCCAATCCATATACGGATCCGCGTAGTGGTCGCGCAAGAAGGCGAAGACGATCTCCTCGGCCTCCTCGGGGACGGTCGCGAAGATCCCCCGGTGCGCGTTCTTGCGCTTTGCGAGTACCGTCCGGATGGAGGGGCGGGCTTTCGCGATGAAGCGATCGCGATAGACGTCGTACGATCGTCCGGAAAGCTTCTTCAGCCGATCGCTGACCGATCCTCCGGGACTGCCGACGCGGAGCTGCTCGGCGACGGGGCGGCGCTGTTCCGTGGCGGGGCGGCGCTGCTCCGTGGCGGGGCGGCCGAAGTCCTCGCGATGCTCCGGGCGTTCCGCCTTCGGCTCCGAGCGCGAGGCCGCGTTCGCCCTCCGCGTCGCCGCGGCGTCGATCTTCGGCGATTTCGGGAGGACCGCGGCGGCGGGTTTTCGGATGCGCGCCGATCGGGCGGCCGGCTCGGCGGGTTTCGGCGGCTCGGCCCCGGCGGGCGCGGCGCTCTCCAGCTTCGCCTTGAGCCGCATCCAGTTGCGCTGTAGGTAGACGTCACCCCGGATCGAATAGTAGTACCCGGTGATGAGGATGGCGGAAACGGCGCTCAGGATTTCCTCGTCCCGCCTTCCCGCTTTCCTACCCCTGCTGATGGCGGCGTAGACCTCGTAGTGCTTGGAGCCGTACTTCCGGGAATAGAGGAAGAGGACCCGCTCGAAGGCCGGATCGCCCACGAGATTCCAATACTTGAAACAGTAGGCGAGGGTCTTGTCCTCTATGCGGGTGAGGGTCGGCGGAATTTGGATGCGCGCGAGATCGGCCGCGGAGAAACGGAGGCGGGAAAGATCGAGGATCGCCGTGACGCGGGCCGGAGGGGTCCGTTCCGGGACGCGGCGCGCCGAAACCGCGCGGTCCTTTTCCTCCCGCCGGTTTCGCTCCTCCCGTAAGTCGCGCTCCAGGTCGCGCTTGTCTTGCTCGACGAGGGCCCTGCGCCGCTCGGCGGCCGCACGTGTGCGGGCTGCCTTCCGCCGGGAACGTTCTTGCTCGACGACTTCCAGGGATTCGGTGAGGTAGGCCCGAACGAGGTCCTCGGCCGTGGCCAGCTGGCGCTCGCAGTACCGGATGCGATCGGCGTAGCGCCTGAGGCGCTCGATCGTCGCGATCGCCTCGAAGCGTTCGCTCGGCAGCATGGCGAGGATGGACTCGGCCGCCTTGATCGTGGAGTAGGCGTCGGAAGGGTCGTAGGAGGATGCGCGCAGGGCTATGTACTTGAGGGTCCGCTTGGTCCGATCCAGGAGTCGGGAACCGAGGGCGGCATAGGCGCCCGCCAGGTACCTATGGTACGCGGGGTCGCGAAGCCGATATGCCTTCAGGACGGCCGCGCGGAACGCGTCGTCGGGATACCGGGGACGGAGGCGTGCTTCATAGAGCGCGAGCGCATCTACCGGCCGGCCCGCAGCGCGTAGGTCAAAATAGCGCTCGATATCGGGGTCGTGGTCGGGGCGAAGGAACGGGTACTCGGTGCGCAGCAGCTCGACCTGGATCTCCGCGAGACTCATCGTCCCTGAGTATAAGCTGCGCTTCGGCGCTTCGGCAATCCGCATTCGGTGCTATACTTGCCGAACCGAGAAAGGAGCCTCACGCCGGTCATGGAAAAGTACATCCTCGCCCTCGATCAGGGTACGACGAGCTCGCGCGCCATAGTCTTCAATCAGGCCGGGTCGGCCATGGGCATTTCCCAGAAACCGTTCCGGCAGATTTACCCGAAGCCCGGTTGGGTGGAGCATGATCCGGAAGAGATCTGGTCGACGCAGCTGAGCGCGGCCCAGGAGGCCGTCGCCGCGGCCCAGATAACGAGCGCGCAGATAGCGGCCATCGGCATCACGAATCAGCGCGAGACCGTCGTGGTCTGGGAAAAAGATTCGGGCAAGCCCGTCTACAACGCGATCGTCTGGCAATGCCGCCGCTCGGCGGATATCTGCCGGGAGCTCGCGGCCCTCGGTATGGCCGAGATGGTGAAGGAAAAGACGGGCCTCCTGCTCGACCCCTATTTTTCCGGCACCAAGCTCATGTGGCTGTTCCAGGAGTTGCCCGGCCTCAAGGCGCGGGCCGAACGCGGCGAGGTGCTCTTCGGGACGGTGGATTCCTGGCTGCTCTATCGACTCACCGGTCGGCACCGAACCGACGCGACCAACGCGTCCCGGACCCTCCTCTTCAACATCCGAACGGGAGACTGGGATGCGGATCTCCTCAAAGCCTTCGGCATCCCGCGCGCCATGCTGCCGGAAGTCCTGCCCTCGTCCGGCTTCTTCGGCGAGACGAAGGAGGAGCTCTTCGGACGGACCATCCCGGTCACCGGCTGCGCGGGCGACCAGCAAGCGGCGCTTTTCGGCCACGCGTGCTTCGAGCCGGGAGCGGTGAAGAATACCTACGGCACCGGTTGTTTCACCCTGCTCAATACGGGGGATAGGCCGATCTCGTCCAAGCACAACCTCCTCACGACGGTGGCGTGGCGCCTCGGCGACAAGACCACCTACGCCTTGGAGGGGTCGGTCTTCATCGCGGGCGCGGTCGTCCAATGGCTGCGGGACGAGCTCGGCCTCATCGCGAATTCCGCGGAATCCGAAGCCCTCGCGAAGTCGGTGCCCGATACGGGAGGCGTGCTCATCGTGCCGGCGTTCGTGGGCTTGGGCGCCCCCTACTGGGATCCGGACGCGCGGGGCACCATCGTGGGCCTCACCCGCGGTACGAATCGAGCCCAGCTCGTGCGGGCTGCCCTGGAAAGCATCGCCTATCAGTCGCGCGACCTCATCGACGCCATGGAGGCCGACTCCGGCAGGTCCGTCGTTGAAGTGAAAGCGGACGGCGGCGCTGCCGCGAATTCGTTCCTCATGCAATACCAGGCGGATCTCCTCGGAAAGGACGTCGTCCTGCCGGAAGTCATGGAGATCACCGCGCTCGGGGCCGCCTACCTCGCGGGACTCGAGGTCGGCTATTGGGCCGGGCTCCAGGACATCGCGCTCAACTGGCGCGCGCGCCGACGCTTTGAACCGCAATGTCGGGCGGAAGACCGGGAGGGCCTGATCCGGCGCTGGAACAGGGCCGTCGCGGCCGCCCGCGCGTTTGGCGCATGATAAATTTGAAAAGCGGGGGGGCTACGGCCTAACCTTAAGCAATGGACAATGTCCCGCTTATCCGCGCCCTTCTGGTCTTTTCGGACTCGGCAACCGCGGATGCCATAGGCGCCGCTTGCGAGGCCGCCGAAGGCCCCGTCGAGACGGAACGCGCGGATTCCGTGGCCGCCGCCGTCGCCGCGATGGAGTCGCGCCCCGCCGACTTCATCATCACCGCCGCCGAACTGGGCGACGGCTCCGCGGCCGACCTGGTCCGCGCGCTGCCCGCGGTGCCCTGCATCGCCGTCGGCCCCGGGGAGGCGGCGGCCCTGGACGAGGCGATCGCCGCGGGAGCGGTGGAAACCATCGCGCTCGTGGAAGGCTGGGAGCGGCGGATCGTCGCCTTCCTCCATCGCCTCAGGTTCATCCAGCGCCGCCTGACCATCGCGCTCGGCAACGCCGCCAAGCGGTACGAGGACCTCGTGCAGGCCCTTCCGGATATCGTCTACGAACTGGACGAGGACGGGTACTTCACGTTCATCAACCAGTCGGTAAAAATCCTCGGGTACGAGCCGCAAGAACTGCTCGGCAAGCATTTCAGCACGATCCTCTTTGAAGAGGACGTCCCCCACGTCAGCCGCGAACAGGTGCTGAAGCTCTACGAGAAGAACCGGACGGGCGTCCGGAACGCGCCGAAACTGTTCGACGAGCGGCGCGGCGTGGACCGCAAGACGGAGAACCTGGAGCTCCGCCTCCGGCGCAAGGACGGAAACGTGCTCCGCGGCGGAGGCGACGTCATCGGTACGGTCACGTCGTACGGGGAGATCGCCTCCGCCGGCGCCTACCGGAACCTCGGGGCTCCCACGGAGAAAGTGTTCGTCGGCACGGTCGGCATCATCCGCGACATCACCCTCCGGCGGAAGTCCGAGGACATGCTCCGCAAGATGTACCAGGCGGTGGACCAGAGCCCCGTCTCCGTGGCGGTCCTGGACCGCGACCTCAACATCGAATACGTGAATCCGGCCTTCTTCGACCTCACCGGCGTCGGACCCGATCAAGCCATCGGCAGGAAGATCGGCGAGTACCTCGGCGAAGCGTCCGACCGGACCGCGTACGAGGACCTCCTCGGCACGGTCCGGGCCGACCTGGACTGGCAGGGCGAGCTGCGATGCCCGCGCTTGGGCGGGGATCCCTTCTGGAGCTCCGTGCTGCTTTCGGCGATCCGCGCTCCCTCGGGCGTCATCACGCACTTCCTCTGCCTCATGGAGGACGTGACGCGCAAGCGCGCCCTCGACGACCTCCTGAAGCAGGCCAAGGAAACGGCCGAGGAAGCCAACCGCATCAAGAGCGAGTTCCTGGCTAATATGAGCCATGAACTGCGCACCCCCCTGGCCGGCGTCATGTCCTTGTCCGACGTGCTGATCTCGGACGCCCGCGAGGATCAGGTCGAACGGCTGCAATCCATCCGCTCCTCGGCCTCCTCCCTCCTCAACATGCTCAACGACCTCCTCGATCTTTCGAAGATCGAGGCGCGCGACATCGTGTTGCGGCCGGAGGACTTCGACCTCCACGAGTGCGCGGCGACCACCCTCGCTCCGTTCAAGGCCAACGCGGAGGCGAAGGGGCTCGCGTTCCACATCCTCGTGGAGGACGGCGGCTTCCCCCACATCAACACCGATCGCGGCCGCCTCGCCCAGATCGTCGCCAACCTCGCCGCGAACGCGGTGAAATTCACCGAGACGGGCAGCGTGGACGTACGCTTCGCGGTGCGCGCCAAAGACGGCCTGCCGGCCCTCTTCGTCTCGGTGCGCGATACGGGCATCGGCATCTCGGGCGTGGACCAGCAGAAGCTGTTCAAGCATTTCGCGCAGGTGGACAGCGCCCTTTCCCGTAAATACGGCGGAACGGGGCTGGGGCTCGCCATTTCCAAGGAACTCGCGCTCAGGATGGGCGGGGACATCGGGGTGGAGAGCGCGCCCGGTATCGGCAGCACGTTCTCGCTCTACATCCCCGTCAAGGCGGCGGGCATTTCGGAGACGCAGAGCGCCGAGACGGATTTCCCCACGGCGCCGCGCGCCTACTCCCTCCTCCTCGCGGAGGACAACCCCGTCAACCGGGATTACCTCAAATTCTTCCTGGAGAAGGCGGGCCACCGGGTGACGATCGCCACCGACGGCTACGAGGCCTTGTCGGTCCTGGAAAAGGGCGACTTCGACGCGATCCTCATGGATATCCAGATGCCCGGCCTGGACGGCATCGAGGCGACGACGACCATCCGCGCCTACACCGGGTCGGCCTTCGACCCGCGCATTCCCGTGATCGCGCTCACCGCTTTCGCGGAGGAGGAACTGGGCTCCGAATACCAGGGCGCCCGTTTCGACGCGCACACGACCAAGCCGGTCAATCCGCGGACCCTCATCGGCCTCATCGAATCGACCCTCAGCAGGAAGGACCGGTTCGACGTGGATCGGATCAAGCGCCAGTACGCCGCCTCGGTGGACGAATTCCGGCGTCTGCTCATGATCGCCATGCAGGACCTTCCCAAGCGCATCGCCGCGTTCGAGGCGGCGCACCGCGAGGGGGACCTCGCGGCGGCGAAGACATCGCTCCACGGCGTGGTCAACGTCCTCTCCGCCATCGGCGCGGTGCGCGCGCTGCAACTCGTGAAGCGGTACCGCAAGGCCGTCGTGGACGAGGCGAAGGAGACGGCCGACAACACGGCCGCCGATCTGCTCATGGAGGTGGAAGGCATCAGGCAGCAGGTGAAGCGCGCGCTCGGCGAGCTCTGAGTTCCCGTCCCGCGGGCCGAGTTGTCGCTTCCGCGCCCTCCGTGCTAAGGTCGGAAAATGAACAACCACATGGCCGGCTTCAGCTTCGGCGGAGCCCTTCTCTTCCTCATGGCGGGCGCCGCTTCCTGCGCGCCTCGGGGGGCGTCTCTCGGCGACGGACTGTTCGCCCGCATCGCCACGTCCCGCGGCGAGATCGTCGTGCGGCTCGAATTCCAGAAAACCCCGATGACGGTCTGTAACTTCGTCGCCCTCGCCGAGGGGACGATGGATATCGCCAAGGGCAAGCCCTTCTACGACGGCCTCACCTTCCATCGGGTGATCCAAGATTTCATGATCCAAGGCGGCGATCCCGCGGGCAACGGGTCGGGCGGTCCCGGATACCGGTTCCCCGACGAGATCGATGCCGCGCTCCGCCACGACGGCCCCGGCGTGCTGTCCATGGCGAACGCGGGACCGGGCACCAACGGCAGCCAATTCTTCATCACGCACAAGGAGACTCCCTGGCTCGACGGGAAGCACACGGTCTTCGGCCGGGTCGTGGAAGGCCAGGACGTCGTGGACGCGATCAGGCAGGGCGACGTCATCGAGTCGGTGAAGATCGTCCGTAACGGCTCGGCCGCGCGGGACTTCAAGGCGGACCAAGCGGCCTTCGACGGTTACCTGAAGAACGCGGGCGCCGCCGCTGCGGGCAAGGTCAAGGAGAAGCGGGAGGCGGACCTCGCGGCCATCGCGGCGAAGTACCCGAACGCTTCGGTCGCCCCGAGCGGCATCCGGTACGTCATCCTCAAGCAGGGCGACGGAGCCAAGCCGGCGGCGGGAAAGACGGTGAGCGTCAACTACAAGGGCATGTTCCTGTCCGGCGAAGTCTTCGACGCCTCGGAGTTCCACGGCGGACCGATCGAGCTGCAGGCCGGCGCGGGACGCGTGATCCGCGGTTGGGAAGAGACCATCCTGGACATGAAACTCGGGGAGAAGCGCCTCGTGGTGCTGCCCCCCGAGCTGGCGTACGGGGAGCGCGGCGCGGCCGGCATCATTCCCGGCAACGCCTTCCTCGTCTTCGAGATGGAACTCGTGAAGATTCGATGAAGAATCATGGCCGTCCGTTCCCGCGCGGCCGCGCGAAGGAACGGACGCAGGGCGGCGCGGATCGGGCGGCGGATCCCGAAGACTTCGCCGCGCGCGCCCTGGGCTTCGCTTCGGTGGCGGCGGACGCGTCCAGCCTCATCGTGCTTTCCGACATCGGCGCGTTGGCCGCCGCCCGTTCCGTTTGGCGCCTCCGTACGATAGCCGCGGCGGCGGCGGAAGCCGGCGCGGCCGCCGCGGGCGTGGAGTCGCTGGAGATCGGCGAGGAGAGCGGGGAGCTGTCTACGGACCGCGCCTTGGCCGCGGCGGCAGGGAAGGCGCGCCTCCCGCTGTTCTCCGAGGACCGCAAGGTCCTCATGGACGGCGAGGCGCGCGGCCTCGATTGCTTCGACGCGCTGGTCGCGGTGGAAGTGCTCGCCGCAAAAGGGGCGATGACCCGGGCCGCGTACGAAGATGCGCGGAGGCGGCTCTTGGCGCGGAACGCGTACAACGAGGACCGGCTCGCGTGGGCCCGCGCGGTGGGCGCCGCGGCGATCAAGCTCGCCTGAGCCCCCAGTCGCCGCTCGCCGCGGCGGACGTCCTCCGCGGGGGAAGACGGCCTACTCGACCAAGCGGTAGCGCGTGTCGGTGAGCGAGAAATCCTTCGCGATGCCGGCCGTGGTCCGCACCGTCATGTCGTCGAAGACGAAAATGGCCTCGATCCCGGCGAGGGATTCCACGAGGGCCTTGCCTTTCTCGTAACCGAGGGCGAACGTGGAGGTGGAGAGGGCGTCCGCGTCAATCGACCGGTCCGCGATGATGGTGACGGACAGGAGTCCGTTCCGGACCGGATAGCCGTCGGTCGTGGAAAGGATGTGGTGATAGCGCACCCCGTCCACTTCCAGGAAGCGCTCGTAGACGCCCGAGGTCACCATGGTCTTGTTCTTCGCCAGGACGACGCCGATCGGTTCTCCGCGCTGGCCGGTGGGGTCCTGCACGCCGATCCTCCACGGTTCGCCGTTCTTTTTCGCGCCGTAGGCCAGGATGTTGCCGCCCAGGTCGATGATCGCGCGCGGGATGCGGTGGGCTTTTACGATGCGCGCGACCTCGTCGGCGGCGAATCCCTTGGCGATGGCCCCGAGATCGATGGCCATGCCTTTCCGTTTCAGGAAAACGCTGCGCTCCGCCTGGTCCGCGACGAGGTCGCGCCAACCCACGAGCGGAAGGGTCGCGGCGATCTCGCCGGGAGCAGGGACGCGGGCGTTGTCGGTGCCGATGCTCCACAGCTTCACGACGGGACCGATGGTCGGGTCGAAGGCGCCGTCCGAAAGCTCCGCGTAGCGGCGGGCCTCGACGACCACCTGGAGGACATCGTCGTGGACCTTCACGGGGGCGACGCCGGAATTCGCGTTGACCGCGTCGAGGTCGGTGCCCTCCTTGTTGATGCTCATCCGGTCTTCTATTTCCCGGAGACGGGCGAATATTTCCTGATAGATTTCGGGTTTGCCGCGCTCGAAGAGATTGACGGAACAGACCGTCCCGAGGACGAACTCGCTCTGGGGCGGCTGGGCCGCGGGCGCGCAAGCGGTGAGGGAAGCGGCCAGGATGGCCGCGCACGAAGCCGCGGCCGTACGGATGAGGGCGCGACGCAGGTGGAAACGAAGCATGGGCCACGATACACGGTCCTGGGGCAGCGGCGCAACGGGTCCTCGTGAACCGGCCCGCAGACTTGCCCGCCGCGGTTACCTGTATTACTCTGCTTTCCTATGGATATCCGCGCCGAACCATCGAACCTCGGAAAGAAGGTCTTCTTCCTCTATCCGCCCAGCGTCGTCCGAGACGAAGTCGTGGCGCGCCTCATGGAACAGGAATTCGAAACCTATATGCTGCGCGATCATGAGGGCGCGCGGCGGCTCCTGAGGAGATATCCGGATTCCCTCGTCTTCGTGAATATCGACGAGGGACAGAGCGAAGCCGAGTGGGAGACGTGGATCAGGGACGTCATGGCCGATTCCGTCACGGCGACGGTCGGCATCGGCATCATTTCCTACAATACGGACGAGCGGCTCCAGCGAAAGTACCTCATGGATATCGGCATCCGCTGCGGATTCATCAAACTGAAGCTCGGCGTGGAGGAGAGTTCGCGCATCCTCTTGGAAATGCTCAAGGTGAACGAGGCCAAGGGACGCCGCAAGTACGTTCGCGCGAATTGCGCCTCCGATCCCATGTCCACCGTAAACCTCCGGGCGGACAACGGCCTGATATCCGGTACCATCCTGGACATCAGCGTCGTGGGGTTCTCCTGCTCCTTCGAGAGCGACCCGCACTTTCCGAAGAACTCGATACTCCGGGACGTGCAGCTCAAGCTCCGGGG
The DNA here is from genome assembly GCA_023406985.1 of Spirochaetota bacterium. Classification (GTDB taxonomy): domain Bacteria; phylum Spirochaetota; class Spirochaetia; order Treponematales; family Breznakiellaceae; genus JAEXTK01. The sequence continues at coordinate 27,999 of JAEXTK010000180.1, forward strand.
CGTCCTGGTGCTCGTCGAGGGCATCGTGCTCGGTACCCGGAACGATGCGGGGACGATGGTCTATGTCGTGCTGTTCACGCCCAAGGTGGACGGCATCTGCCGCGGGAAGATCCGGCGGTATATCCAGACCGCGTTGCAGGCCGATATCGAGGCGCAGGCCGGTTCCTGAATAGCGTTGCATGCCGCGCGGAGTCAGGGTACACTGCGGCCATGCAGAGCGATTGTTTTGACCTGAGCGGGAAAACGGCCCTGGTCACCGGTTCCAGTTCGGGGCTCGGCCGGGCCTTGGCCGTCGCGCTCGCCGAACGCGGGGCCGCGGTCGCGGGGGTCGCGCGCCGCCCGCAAGCGGAGACGCGGCGGGCGGTGGAAGCCGTCGGCGGCCGCTTCTTTCCCCTCGTGGCCGACCTCCGCGCGCCGGCCGCCGCCGACGGCGCGATAGACGCCGCCGTAGAGGCGCTCGGCCGCCTCGACATCCTCGTGAACAACGCGGGGATGATCGAGCGCGCCCCCGCCATCGATACCACGGACGAGTCGTGGGAAACGACCCTGGAGCTCAACCTCAGCGCCCTCTTCCGCCTGGCCCGTTCCGCGGCGCGCCGATTCCGCGCGCAGGGGCCGGACGCCCGCGGGATTCGCGGAAAGATCATCAATACCGCGAGCGTGCTCTCCTTCCAGGGCGGCCTGTTCGTCCCCGCCTACGCGGCCGCGAAACACGGCGTCGTCGGGCTCACCCGCGCCCTCGCCAACGAATGGGCGGGGGAGGGCATCAACGTGAACGCCATCGCCCCGGGGTATTTCGAGACGGACATGACCGAAGCCATCCGCGCCGACCCGGCGCGGTCCGCCTCCCTGCTCGCGCGGATTCCCGCCGGCCGCTTCGGGAAACCCGAGGATCTCGCCGGCGTCGTCGTGTTTCTCGCATCGTCGGCCTCCGACTATGTCCACGGGGAGACCATCGCCGTGGACGGAGGGTGGCTGGCCCGGTAATGGAGGATTAATCACGTGAGCTACGTCGCGAACGAGACCCGTTACGAATCGATCCCGTACCGCCGCTGCGGCCGGTCCGGGCTCGATCTGCCCGCCCTATCCCTCGGTTTCTGGCACAATTTCGGCGGTACGGCCGCATACGAGGCCTCGCGCGAGATGGCGCGGACGGCCTTCGACCTGGGGATCACCCACTTCGACCTGGCGAACAATTACGGACCGCCGCCCGGCTCCGCCGAGGAGACGCTCGGCCGGCTGCTCCGGGACGATTTTAAGCCCTACCGGAACGAGCTCGTGATCTCCACGAAGGCCGGCTACCAGATGTGGCCGGGTCCGTACGGCGACCGCGGTTCCCGGAAATACCTCCTCTCCAGCCTGGACGCGAGCCTACGGAGGATGGGTCTCGACTACGTGGATATCTTTTATTCCCACCGTCCCGACAACGAGACGCCGCTCGAGGAGACGATGGGCGCGCTCGCCCACGCGGTCAAGTCCGGCAAGGCGCTCTACGTCGGGCTCTCCAACTATCCGGCCGACCGGACCAAGGAAGCCGCCGCGATCCTCCGCGACCTCGGCGTTCCCTGCCTCATCCACCAGCCGAAGTACCACCTGTTCGAGCGTTGGATCGAGAAGGGCCTCTTATCGGTCTGCGGGGAGGAGGGGATCGGCGTCATCGCGTTCATGCCGCTCGCCCAAGGCCTCCTGACCGACCGGTATCTCGGCGGCATTCCCGCCGATTCGCGCGCGGCCTCGGCGAGCCCCTTCCTCAAGGAAACCCAGATCACCGACGCGGTGCTGGATACGGTCCGCGCGCTCAACGCCATCGCGTCCGGCCGGGGACAGACCCTGGCGCAGATGGCCATCGCCTGGACGCTCCGCGACGTGCGCGTCACGAGCGCGCTCATCGGCGCGAGCCGGAAAGAACAGATCGTGGAGAACGTGAAGGCCGCCTCCAAGCTCGCCTTCACCGCGGACGAACTGGCGGCCATCGAGAAAGTGCTGAGAGCGGCTTGATGGATACTGCGGATCTTGCGCGCTTGCTCGGAGAGGCGGAACGGGCGGCCCGCGTCGCGGCTTCCTTACAGCTCGCGGAATTCCGAAAGCGCGGGCCGGGATGGGGAGACGCGAAGGCGGCCCGGGACTTCGTCTCGTTCGTGGACGTGGAGTCCGAACGCGCCATCCGCCGCGTCCTGGACGCCGCGCTGAGCGGCGCCGCGTTCTTCGGCGAGGAGACCGACAAGCGGGTCGGCCCCGGCGCCACCTGGGTGGTGGATCCGCTGGACGGGACGACGAACTATCTGTCCGGGTACGACCACTGGTCCGTGTCCATCGCGCTCTGGGAGGGCGGGCGGCCGGTCCTCGGCCTCGTGCTCAAACCTTCGAGCGGCGAACTCTTCACGGCCTATGCCGGGGGCGGCGCGTGGCGGAACGGCGTACGGCTACAGGCCGCGGAAGGGCTGGATCCGCTCTCGGCGCTCGTCGCGACGGGCACGCCCTACCGGTCCCCGGAGACGACGGACGCCTTCTTCGCGGCGACGCGCCGCGTGCTCGCCTCGTGCCGCGACGTGCGGCGGGCCGGCTCGGCGGCCCTCGACCTGTGCTACGTCGCGGCCGGCTTCTTCCAGGGCTTCTGGGAGGTCGATCTCCAACCCTACGACGTGGCGGCCGGTCTGCTCATGCTTTCGGAGACCGGCCACGAGTTCCGCACCTTCGCGGGGAAGGCGTACGACCCGTTCCGCTGCCGGACCTTCGTGACGGGAAGACCGCGCGTGCTCGAGATCCTGCAGGAAGCGGTGCGGGAAGAATACGGCGCCATCGGCGTGCTCGATTAGAGGAGGGTGGGATGCGGAGAGCGGATCGAGAAATCACCGATACGGAGGAGCAAGAAGCCCTCCTGGACGCGGCGGCCGAAATCCGGCTCGGTCTCTGGGACGGGGCGGAGCCGTACGTCGTCCCGGTCAACTTCGTCCGCGTCGGCGCCTCGCTCTTTTTCCATTCCGCGCGGGAAGGCCGGAAGATCGCCATCCTCAGGGAGCGGCCGCGGGTCTGCTTCGAGGCGGAAGGTGAGCGCAGGGTGGAGGTGGGCAACGGGGCCTGCGATTGCACGACCCGGTACGCGTCGGTGATCGGCTGGGGAACCGCCGCCTTCGTGGAGTCGTCCGCGGAGAAATCGGCGGCGCTCGCCGCGCTCAACCGGAAATTCGGCGCGGTGGAGGGGCCGTTCCCCGAAGCCATGCTCGCCCGCGTGGCCGTGGTCCGCATTGATATCGATCGGATGACGGGGAAAGCGAACCGCGGTACTGTTTGAGGTGATCCGTGACGCCGCGTCCGGGCGCCGAATGGAGTCCGGAGGCGCGGCGAAGGAGAGAGCGTATGAAAGTGCGAGATGCGGCGGAGCTCGAAGGCCTGTTCCGCGATCAGGGCAAGAAGCGGTGGGCGATCGCGGCGACCGACGCGGCCGAGCGCGCGGAAAAACTGAGGCGGCTGCGGGAGCGGATCATCGCGCGGGAATCCGAACTCATGGAGGCCCTGCGCGTCGATTTCCGGAAACCGCGGATGGAATCCTGGACCACCGAGATATTCACGACGCTCGAGGAGATCGATTTCACCATCAAGCGCTTGGGTCTCTGGATGCGCGATCGGCGCGTTCCCGGTACGCTGACGCTCAGCCTCTCGTCGTCCTATTTGCGCTATGAGCCCAAGGGCCGCGTGCTCATCATGGCGCCCTGGAATTACCCGTTCCAGCTCCTCATCGCCCCGCTCGTCTCGGCCGTCGCCGCGGGCAACGTCGTGATCGCGAAGCCGTCCAACAAGACCCCGGCGACCGCCGCCTTCATCGCCTCCCTGCTGGAGGAGGTATTCCCGCGGGAGGAGGTGGCGGTGGTGGAGGGGGCGGGCGGCGTGATCGGCGATCGCCTCCTCGCGCTGCCCTTCGACCACGTCTTCTTCACGGGGAGTCCGCGGATCGGTGCCCGCGTGGGGGAAGCCGCCGCCCGCGTCCACGCGGGACTGACCCTGGAACTCGGCGGAAAATCGCCGACGATCATCCTGGAAGGTGCGGACCTCGAGGACGCGGCGGGCAAGATCATGTGGGGCAAGTGCATGAACGCCGGCCAGACCTGCATCGCGCCGGACTACGCGTTCTGCCCGCGGTCCTCGGTCGCGGCGTTCGCCGCGGCGGCGGCCAAGACGGTCGCGCGGTTCTACGGAGCCGACGAGAAAGCGCGGAGGGAATCGGTAGACTTCGCGCGCATCGTGGATACCGCCGCCTGCGGCCGCCACCAGGCCCTCGTGGAGGACGCGGTCGCCAAAGGCGCCAAGCTGGAATTCGGCGGCGTCTTCGATCCCGAGGAGCGGTATGCGGCCCCCACGCTCCTGACCGGCGTGCGGCCGGACATGGCGATCATGGATGAAGAAATCTTCGGCCCCATCCTGCCCGTCCTGGCCTACGATTCCATCGAGGAGGTCCTGGCCTTCGTCAACGATCGGCCGAAGCCCCTCGCGCTCTACGTGTTCGGCAAGGATAAGCGGGCCGTCGGCGAGGTCCTGGACCGCACCACCTCGGGATCGGCCTGCGTGAACAACCTCGTCATGCAGATCACGAACCCCAACGTCCCCTTCGGCGGCGTGGGCATGAGCGGTACGGGCAACTATCACGGTTTCTTCGGTTTCCGGACCTTCTCCCACGAGCGGAATATCCTCGTGCAGGGTCCGGTCAACCTGGCCGCGTTCTTCTTCCCGCCCTACGGCAGCCTGCTGCAGGCTCGGATGCGGGGCTTCCTGGAGTTCGTCTCGGGATCCCGGCCGAAGAAGCGCGGATAAGACGCGGATTACTCGCCAAAAGAAAGGGCCCGGGAGGACAGGTCCCCGGGCCCGAATCATCGTATCCGCTTTTCAGTAAAAGACTTTGATCCCTTCGTTCGGGAAGCGGACCTTCACGGCGGCGACCGCTTCCCTGATTTTCTCGGCCTCGATCTCTTCGCACCAGATGACGAGCGCGAAATTTTCCTCGGGCCAGATGGCGTCCCCCATGCGGGGCCCCGAGGAGCCCACGCCGTGGACGACCGGGAACTTCGTATACTGCTTCGCGACGTCCACCCGCTTGAAGGCCTCAAGCAAGTCTTCCTCGACGGCGCGGTTCGCGATGATCTCAACCCGTTTCACAGTCCCGCCTCCTTGGCTTGTTTCTTGGTGAGGCCGGCGGCGATCCGCTCGCGCCGGGCCTCGGCCCTGGCCGCGCGCTCGTCGGAGCGCTTGTTGAAGACCGCGTAGATGGAGGGCATGAGGAAGAGCGTCATGAGGGTTCCGAAGGAGAGGCCGCCGAGAACCGTCTTTCCGATCGGCGCCACGAGTTCCGAGCCTTCGCCGGGGAAGAACGCCATCGGAACGAGGCCGAGGATGGTGGTCAGGGTGGTCATCAGGATCGGGCGGAGCCGGTTACCCGCCGCCTCGATGCACGCGTCCTCGAGCGACAGGCCGCGCTTCCGGAGCATGTTCGTGTAGTCCACGAGCACGATGCCGTTGTTGACGATGACGCCGACGAGCACCAAGAGTCCGACGGCGGTCAGGATATTGAACCGGTCGCCGGTGATGAAATAGATCCATATGACGCCGGTCAGGGACAGCGGGATCGTGAAGAGGATGATGAAGGGATCCTTGAACGATTCGAACTGGCTCGCCATGACGCCGAACACGAGGAAGATGGCGACGACCATGATGAGGACGAACCGCGTCATGTACTTCATCAATTCCTGGAAATCGCCGGAGTATTCGATGACGACGTCTTCCTCCGCGGGAATCTCGGCGGCGACGAGGTCGCGAATCTTACCCTCGATCTTGTCGAGGGGGGCGCCGGGGACCGTGCCGGCCGTGACGTGGACGACGCGGGACTGGTTTTCCCGCTTGATGTCGATCGGGCCGGTCGTCTTCTCGTAGCGGGCGAAACTCGAAAGCGGTATGCGCTGACCGGCGGCGTTCATCACGAAGACGTGGTCCAGGTCCGGCAGGGCGTCGCGGTCGTCGCGGGAAAGGATGACGACCACGTCGTAATCCGTTCCGCCCTTGCGGTATTGGGTCGCCGTGATGCCGTCCACCGCGGCTTTGATCTCCTGGCCGATCGTGTAGGTATTGAGGCCGAGCGAGTACAGGCGCTCCCGGTCCAGCTCGAGCGCGATCTGGGGAAGTCCGTCCTTGAGGTCGACCGTCGGCTCGGTAGCCTCCGGTACGCGATCCTTGATGAGGGCGGCGATCCTCTGGGCAATCGCCTTTCCCTTCACGAGGTTTTCCGTCTTCACGATGATGTCGATCGGGCTGGAATTACCGCCGCCCATGCCCTGGTTCGTCGATCCGAAGGAGAAGGTCGCCGCGGGGAAATCGTGGAAGCGGGGCCGGAGCAAGGTCTTGATCTGGTCGGCCGTCTCGATCCGCTGCTCGAATTTCGGCAGGTTGATGCGCAGGCTGCCCTTGTGGCCGTACGACGCGCCCATGCCGAAGAAGGACCGCTCGCCGATGCTCACGACCAGGCGTTCGTAGCCTTTGACCTGGGTTTTGACGACCGATTCCAGGCTCTTGACGACGCTTTCCGTTTCGGCCAGCGGCGTGCCGACCGGCATCTCCACGTTCACGACCACCGCGTCTTCCTGCTGTTCGGGCATGAAGACGAAGCCGATCGGGGAGATGAGGAATAAGCTCCCGATGAAGAGCGCGAGGATGACGAGGATGGTGATCACCTTGTGGCGCAGGACGCGCCGGACGGCCCGGCGGTACGCCTCGTCCAACCCCGCGAAGAAGGCGCCCATGGCGCGATCGACGGCGCCGAGCGGTCCGTGGAGCGGCTTCTGTACCCGGGTGGTGAGCGGAAGGTAGTGGCTCGAGAGTACGGGGACGAGGAGCACCGCGACGGCGATGGAGGACGCGAGCGAGATGACGACGGTGAACGCCAAGCCGGCGAAGAGTTCGCCGATCATCTCCAGCTGGCCTTGGAACATCACGAGCGGGGCGAAAACGCAGATCGTCGTGAGCGTGGAGGCCATGATGGCGTTCATCATCTCCTGGGATCCGATGATCGAGGCCACGGTGAGTTTCGTGCCCTTTTCCCGGTACCGGTAGATGTTCTCCAGGATGACGATCGAGTTGTCCACGAGCATACCGACGCCGAGCGCGAGGCCGGCGAGGGTCATGACGTTCAGCGTGAGGCCGCCGAAGTACATGAGCATGAGGGTGAACAGCAGCGAGATCGGGATGGAAAGGCCGATGATGAGCGTCGGCTTGATGGACCGCAGGAACACGAAGAGGATGAGGACCGCGAGCAGGGCCCCTTCATAGGCGCTGGAGGAAACCTGGTTGATCGAGTTCTTGATGATGTCGGTCGTGTTGAAGATTTCGGAGATCGAAATCCCCTGGGGAACCTCTTTCTCGAGGCGGGCGAGGCGCTTGCGCAGCTCTTCCGCGGTCTGCACGGAGTTCTTGCCGCTCTGTTTCTGGACGATGATCTGGACTGCCGGACTCCCGTTGACGAACACGAGGCTCGATTCGTCCTCGTAGCCTTCGTAGACGTCCGCGACGTCGGCGAGCCGCACGACGCGGGCGGGTTGGACCTCTCCGTCCACATACCCGCCGCCTTTGTACGCGATGACCGTGTTCTTGATCTCCTCGATGGAGGTGAACTCCCCTTCGGAGGTGAGCAGGTAGTCGAGGCCTCCGTCGATGATGCTTCCGGCGGAAACCTGGGCGTTCTGCGAGGCGAGCATGGTCCTGATCTGGGTCACCGTGAGGCCGTACGCTTCCAGCCGGTTCTGCGGAATCTCCACGCGGACGACCTGTTTCCGGCCGCCGTAGACGCTCGCCGCGGCGATGCCGGGAACCTGCTCGATGCGGGGGACGATCGTGTCTTCCGCGATCTGGCTGAGTTCTTCCGGCGTTCGGTTTCCGGTCACCTGGAGCCCCATGATCGGGATCATGGAAGGATTGAACTTGAAGATGAGGGGCGGATCGGCATCGTCCGGCAGATAGCTCTTGACGAATTCCAAGTTGTCCCGGACCGAGTTGGCGGCGTCCGCCATGTCGGTTCCGTAGGCGAATTCCATCATGACCATGCTCGATCCCTTGGAGGACGTCGAGGTCATCTTGGAAAGGCCCGAGGCGTTCGTGAGTGTGCTTTCCAGGGGTCGGGTAACCGATTTTTCCACTTCCTCGGGACCCGCGTTCGCGTAGCTCGTGATCACGATGAGGACGGGCGGCTCGATCTCGGGATAGAGGTCGATGGGCAGGTTCGCCGTCGCGAAGAGTCCGAGCCCGACGAGGAGGGCGAACGCGATGAATATGGTCGTCGGTTTCCCGACGACGCTCTTGGCTATGCTCATAAAACGCTCCGCTTAGTCGGCCGCGCTGAGGGGCGCGACCCGTTCCACGACATTGACGCGCGTACCGTCCTCGAGCAGGGTCTGCCCGCGGACGATGAGCTCCTCGTCGGCGGCCACGCCGCTCGTGATCTCCAGCTTGTCGTCGATGAGGATGCCCGGCACGACCGCCCGCTTGCGGGCGACGCGGAAGGCCGGATCGGTCGGGTCGGTCTCCACGGTGAAGACGTAGCTTTCGCCGAAGCGTTTCACGACCGCCGTAGCGGGGATCTTCACGACGCCCTTCTTGTCTTCGGTGATGACCTTGACCTTGGCGAACATGCCGGCCTTGAGGCGGGTTCCGTCGCCGTAGACGTCCAGACGCACTTCCATGGTGCGCGACGCGGGGTCGAGCACCGGGCTGAGCTCCTTGACGACCGCGGGGAAAACGCGCCCCGGGTAGGCTTCCAAAGTAACCTCGGCGTGGAGACCGAGCCGCATCTTGGAGATGTAGCGTTCGGCCACGTAGGTCCGCAGCTCGAGGGCGTCGGTGCGCGAGAGGCGGGCGATGGGGGCCGCCTGGCTCACCGTCGTTCCGAGCTGCACGGGCAGGGCGACGACCGTGCCGGCGATGGGGGCCTTCGCGACGCCGGCCACGTAGGTCATGCCGGGCCGGGAGGGATCCACGTCGGCGATGGGATCGTCCTTGGCGACGCGCGTCCCGATATCGACGTAGAGTTTCGTGACCTTGCCCGCTACGTCGGAATAGACGTCGACGGTGCTGGCCGCCACGAGGTCGCCCGAGAGGGCCAGGTAGTCGCGGATCTGGCCTTTCACGGCCGTCGTGGTGTTCACCGCGAAGACGGGGGCGGCGACTTCGGCCGCCGCTTCCTTGGCGTCCTTCGGCTTGGCGGCGGGTTTCTGGCCGCAGGCCGCGAGCGCGGCCGCGACGATGAGAGCCGGCGCGACGATCTTCGCGATCTTGATACCGTTCATTCTTTTCATTTCGCACTCCCCGAAATCGTCCCGAAGGGGACGCCGACCGCGTATTCCAGATCCAAGAGGCCGGTAATGTAATTGAATTTTTCCTTGAGCACTTCGAGCTTCGCCTTCTGCAGTTCGAGCTCGGCGTTCTGCACGTCGAGGAGATCCTTCGCGCCGGCCTTGTAGGCGTCCTCGGACAGGCGGTAAGCCCGCTCGGCGAGCTCTACGTTGAGGGCCAAGGCCGCCGCGCTCGTGCGGGACTTCTCCAGCTTGAGGACCGCCGAGTCGATCTCCAGCTCAATCCCGCGTACCGTCTGTGCCAAGGCGATGTTGAGCTTGCGGATGTTGTCGTCCATTTCCTTGAGTCCGGCGGCTTCGGAGGACATCGGGAGCAGACCGTTCAAGCGGAAGCCCAGGGTGGCGCGGAACATGCCGGATTGCTGTTCCCAATCGGAGCTGAGCCAGGAATCCTTCCACGGATCGCCTACAAGGGTAGGGTCGGCGTTCCAGTAGAGCTGGAGCGTCGGCGTATAGACCTGGAAGAACGTCGCCTTCCGGGTGCTTTCCATGGCGGCGACGGACTGTTTCAGGGCCTGGACGTCCAGCTGGGACGAGGCGCCTTGGACCAGTTTGTTGGCGTCCAAGGTGACGTACGATGATTCCGCGGCGCCGGCGAGCGCCAGCTTGGTCCCGCGCGGCAGCCCGAGCGTCATGGCGAACGCCGCCAGGGACGACTCCAAGCTGTTGCGCAGTTCGGAGAGGGCGGGCCGGAGATTCTCCGCGGAGACCTTGGCCTGCAATACCGTGAGTTCGGGTACGAGTCCGGCGCGGTAGTTGGCCTCGGCCTGCTGGACGCGACGCAGGGCCGCAGAAAGGTTGCCCTCCATGAGGGTGATGTTCTCCGTGAGGAGGAGGATGGAATAGTAGCTCTTGCGCACGTCGCGCTCGAGCTGGGCCTTCGCCTTCTCGTAGCTGATCTGACCTTCCGCGTATTTGAGCTTGAGCGCGTTCATCGCCTCGAACAGTCCCGCGTTGAGCGCCAAGGAGGCCGAGATCGATCCCGCGACATGCCACTGGGACAGACTCTGGGAATAGGGAACTATCGCGACCGTATCGTAGACCGGTATTCCGGACCCCGCCGGAGTAACCCCCACTACCCCCGTCCCGCTCACCGTTGTCGCGGTATTGGACCTCATGAGGCTGCCGCCGAGCTCTACGGTCGGGATGAGGGCGTTCAGGGCGTTCTCGGAACTGCGTTTCTTGATGCCGACGTCGATCGCGCTCGATTGGAGGCTGAGGTTGTTTTCCAGGGCGAGCTTGACGGATGCGTCCACATCCAGCGTCCTGGTCTCTTGGCCGATTGCGACCATCGCGCACAGAGAAAAGAGGACGGTCGCCGAGATCGCGCGCGCGCGCGCCCGGGCGAACCCGATGGTGGGGTACTGCATGGAGAGACTCCTTGTGCCGCTTCGTGACCGTACGCGCGAACGCGCCGAACTGCCCGAAGGCTCCGTGAACTTCGGCCCGCTAAAAGCGCGACCGTTCGCGGCAATCTGCCGACGTGGGTAACTAATGGTAATATATCGCAAATTTTTCATGAAATCACCATCCTTCTATGCCCACGCAGATGTTAGCGTGGAGGGTCCGTAACCGGCTCCGCAGAGCCGCCTCCGACTGGTCCATAAGGCGTGTACGCATGAGCATGTTCACCAGAAGGAAGAGTATCCAGCGGACCGTGGGTTCCAGCGCTCCGGTCGGGAGCCGACATTCGCCGCGCGCGGCCGCTTCGGAAAGAAAACCGAACAAGGTCGTGATGGTTTCAGGCATTTCCCGGCTGAGTTCGACGCGTTGGGCGCGGATCCAATCGAGGGCGACGAGGACGTCCTGCCGCTCGGACAGGTAGTGGGCGGACGCCGCCATCGCCAGGTAGAGACGTTCGGTCGGACGCTCGGATCGGCCGGCCCGGTCGGCCATGACCGCCGAGATCCGCTCGAACTCGGAGAGGAAGAGGTGCTGCAGCATTTCTTCCCGGCTCCGGTAATGGGCGTACAGGCCGCTTTTTGAAAGGCCCGACCTCCGGGCCACGAGTTCCATGGAAGCGTTCCACGGCCCGGCCTCGGCGACGGCAGCCGCAATGGCCGGCAGGAGCCCATTCCCCGGCGCGGTTTCGCAGGCCTCCAGGCGCGCCGTGCGCTCCAGCGCGGAATAGTCCAGGGCACCGAGGGAGTCCGGGGAGAAGTCGAGTCCATGCGCCGCGAAGGAACGGGCATCCGAAACGGCGCGGGCGATCTCGCGCTCGGTGGGCGCCGCCGCCGCGTCGCCGCGTTCGGCATGGAAGACGGCGACGGAAAAGAAGCAGGTGGACAGCGCGAAGTGGAGCCGGGCCGTCCGTTCGTCGTGGATGCCCGTGTGCGCGGGCGCGGCGATGCCGCGCGCGGAGAGTTCCTGGCGCACGAGTTTTTCCGGGTCCGGCATCCCGAGGAGCCGGACGAAGGTGAAGATGAGGTCCTCTTTGTTGCGCGCGTAGTAATCGGCGAAACCCTCCACCAGGTCCAGGAGGGTCACCGTATCCGGGCCGGGCGTGTAGGCCTCCGCCATCAAGGTGTGTAAGCGGACGATGAACCGATCGAAGAAGTCCTTCGTCATGGCGTTCAAGAGCTCATCTTTGCTCTTGAAGTGCCGATAGAGCGCGGGTTTCGTGACGCCGAGCCTGGCGGCCACGTCGGAGAGGCTCATCGTGCGGTAGGCGTCCTGTCCCCAGGCTTTGAATGCGGCTTCCAGAATATCATCACGCGTCATGTTAGCGACCGGTCGTTAACTTACTGAGACGGCCGCTTCTGGTCAAGCGTACAGTTCGTTAGTAACGGATTATTCCTTCCCCGCGGAGTCTCGATTCCCGGAACGGCCGTCCTCGCAGCTCATGCGCGCCGAACCGCGCTTGTACCGAATGGCGCCCGCGGCGGCTTCCTCGTAGCGCGCGATCATGAAGAGCAGGTCCGACAGGCGGTTGATGAAGCGGCCGAGGTGGTCGCCGAGGCCTTCGCGGCGGCCGAGCGCGACCATGCGCCGTTCGGCCCTGCGGCAGACGGTTCGGCAGATATCGAGCTTGGCGGACGAGACGGTGGAGCCGGGGATGACGAACCCCGTGAGCGGAACGGCCGCCTCGAGCTCGTGGACCCAGCCCGTGACGCGGTCCACGTCGTCCGCGCAGACCGGCTGCACGTAGCCGGCCTCCGCCCGCGTGGCGAGCGATCCGGCCACGCGGAACAGGTCCTCCTGGAGGGCGTCCAGCATCTCCGCGGCCCGGGCCGTCGTGACCGCCCTGCGGGCGTCGCCCATGAAGGAGTTGAGCTCGTCGACGGTGCCGTAGCATTCCACGCGGAGGTCGTCCTTGCCGACGCGCTCTCCGGACCAGAGGCCCGTCATGCCGTCGTCGCCGGTCTTGGTGGAGATGCTCACTTCGTCCCTCCGGAGAACGCCGACCGCGCCGCGGCGAGGAAGCCGTCGAGGTCCGCCTTGGAGTCGAAGGCGGCTTGAAAGTAGGAAGGGCCGCCGCCGCCTACGCCGTGCCGGGCCTCCAGCAAGGCCTTCATCGTCGGCCTGAGGTCCGCGTCCTTCCGCGCGGTGAGGGCCGCCGCCTTACGGTCCGCGAGCGAGGCGACCACGATGACGGCGTCGGTGAGCCGTTGGAGGGCCCGGCCGACGCGGAGCGCCTCGTCGATGCCGCGATCGGCGAAGCACTCCACCACCGTCTTCCCGCCGCTCGCGGCCGCCAAACGCGCGGCCTCGTGGCCGGCCAGGGTCTCGCGCAGGTTGAGCAGGGTCCGCTCTTGTTGGGCGAGCCGTTCGGCCAGGGCGACCGTCGCCGTCCCCGTCTCGGCGGGCGGGACCTTGAGGGTCGTCGCCGCTTTTTCCGCCGCCGCGCGCACCGCGCGGTGGTCGCGGAAGGCCCGCCGACCCGCGACGAAGGTGACGCGGGTCATGCCCTTGTACCGCTCGGCGCCGATGATCTTGATCGCGCCGATGCGTCCCGTCGAGGGGAGATGGGTACCGCAGCAGGGGGAGTAGTCGTAGCCGTCGATCTCGATGACCCGGATCACCGCTTCGTCGGCGGGCGGCCGCTTGCGGAGGGGAAAGGCGGCGATGTCCTCCGGCGGGCAGAGATGCGCGATCACCGGATAGTCCGTTTCTATGATGTCGAAGGCGGCTTCCTCCGCCGCCGCGAGGGCGGTGGCGCCGAGCTCCGGCGTATCCACGTCGATGGTGCAGGTCTCGTCGCCGAGGTGCATGGAGAGGGTGGGCGCGCCGAAGAGGCGGAGGATGGTCGCCGACAGGAGGTGCTGCGCCGTGTGCTGGGTCGCGAAGTCGCGCCGCCGACCGGCATCGATCCGCAGCTCCGCCTTCCCCGGCGCCAGGGCCGCGGCGAGCGGCCCATCGACGAAATGGAGGATGTCCGTTCCCCGTTCCCGGACCGCCGTCACGGCCGCGCCGTTGATGGTCCCGCGGTCGTCGCTCTGTCCGCCGCCCTCGGGGTAGAAGATGGTGGAATCGAGGACGACCGCGCGCTTCCCCTCGATGTTTTCTATGCTGAGGATCGTCGCCTCGCCGCGATCCAGATCCACGTCCTCGTAATAACGCCGTACCGTTGCCATACCGCCAGTATGGCTTGGGCCGCGGCCGCGGTAAAGGGGCGGCCCGGCCGCGCCCGGGAGGAAAGGCGTCGCCTTGCCCTGGCTCCTCCCGAGGGAGTACAATGGGATAGATGCGCAATAAACTGACGAACGAATTGGCCGTCTGCGGATTCAACGCGGCCAAAGCCCTGGCCGACCATCATCCCGAACGCATAAACCGGCTCTTCCTCAGGGAGGAGCATCTCAAGGCGTTCTCGCGGGTCTGCAAGGATTTGGCCGGCCGCAAGAGGCCGTACAAGATCTGCGAGGACGAAGAGCTGGAGCGCATCTGCAAGAGCCCGCGGCACCAAGGCGTCGTGGCCATGATGGAAGAACCGGAAATCGAAGCGCTCTCCGCGGAGGACCTCGACGAGTGGGCCGATACCGCGCAAACCGCCCTCGTGCTGGATTCCGTCGGCAACGACAACAACCTCGGTGCGATCGTGCGCTCCGCGGCGTTCTTCGGGGCCCGCCTTATCGTGCTCTCGGAAGGAGACGAGGCTGCCCGCCTCACGACGAGCGCGTACCGCGTGGCCGAGGGCGGCATGGAGCACGTCGCCTTCCGCCGCGTCCGCAACGTCGCGGCGCTCCTCCGCGACGCCGGAAAGAAGGTCGTCGTCGTCGGCGCCGATCACCGGGCCGGAACCCGGCTCAAAGAGCTTCCCGCCCTCGTGGCCGACCATCGGGCCCGCCTCCAGGCCGCCGCGTATGCCGCCCGCGCAGGCGCTCCGGTAGGCATCGCGATAGTCCTCGGCAACGAGGAACGCGGCCTCTCGCTCGATGTCGCCTCCGCCTGCGCCGTACGGGCGCGCATCCCGGGAACGGGAGACATGGAGAGCCTCAACGTCGCGCAAGCGGCCACCCTTTTTCTGCACGAGCTGTATGAGGCTCGCTGAAACCGGGCCGGTGCGGGCCCTTTCCGACGCGTTCGACGCGGCCGTCGGATTCGTCATCGGACCGCCCGAGGGCGCATCGGCGAAGCCGGCGCGTTTGCGGGAGGAGTATCTCGTACGGCTGCTCCTCATCGTGGAGCCGATAGCCGTGATCGCCCTCGCGGTGAGCTATTTCCGCGGCCTCGACATATTCACCGGCGTGCGGGTCTCCGCGCTGGTCATCGTCACCGCGTGCCTCGCGCTGCTCCATTTCAAGAAATACGCGTTCGCGATCGACGTGCTCTTCTTCGGGTGCGTGGCCATGATGCTGGGCAACTACGTCCTCATGGTATCGCTCAGGCTCTATTTCGCGCCCTACCTTCCCTTGACCGCCCTCGTCTTGTTCGCCGCCATCGCGGTCAACGGGCTCTATTCGGGCAGCAGGGGCCGCGTCGGCGTGCTCCTCGGCATCGCGCTGGCCTTCGACTTCCTGGAAGCCTTCATCGCGGGCATCGATAGCGATTCGCTCATGTACGCGCGGATCGGCGTCATGGTCCTGCACGCCATCGCGTACATCATCGGACGGTTCCTCATCGTCTACTTCGAGCGGGTATCCCACATCGCGGAAGCGCGGCGCATCATGAACCGTCGCCTCGAGGAGCTCGTCGCGGACGCGCGGCAGAACGGGGAAGCGCGCCTGGAGTCGTTCAGCCACGATATCCGTTCTCCGATAACGGCGATCATGGGCGTGCAATCGCTCCTCGCCGATACCGACCTGACCGACGAGCAGAACCGGTATCTCAATATCCTCGCCAAGTCCAACCGGCTGCTCCTGGAGATCGTGGAATCGATCCTGGATCCCGAGGGGGACGAGGGCGACGACTCGTTCGCGCGGGTGTCGATCAGGCAGCTCCTGGACTCCGCGATCGATCCCTTCCGCGCGCTCGCCCGAGCCAAAGGCATCGAGCTCAAGAAAACGGTTTCCGGCAACCCGCCGTCCCCGCCGCTCCTGCACGCCAACGCGCTCCGCGTGCTCGGCAACTTGATAGACAACGCGCTGAAATACACGGACGCGGGCATGATCATCATCGCCGCGGCGCTCGCGGAGAACGCCGAAGGAAAAACGGAGTTGACCATCAACGTGTCGGACACCGGACGCGGGATGAGCCCGGAGCGCTTGGCCGCCATCCGCGCGGGAAAAGCGGGGCCCGATCCCTCCGTCGCCACGTCCCGCGGACTCGGGCTCACCGGTTCGCGCTGCCTCGTGGAGGAGGTCGGCGGCTCGCTTTCCGTGGATTCCGTCCTCGGCGCGGGCACGACCGTCACGCTCCGTTTCCCGATAGAGCGGTAGTCCCGGACGCTGTCGCCTCTTGCCCAATCCGCGAAGGGCCGGGTATTCTCCAGCGGTATCCTTCTTTAGTTACCACTCTCGAACGCAAGGATTTCGCCATGAAAGTCTCCAGCACCTTTCTTCCCACGCTCCGTGAAGTACCCGGCGACGCGGTCATCGTCAGTCATCGGCTCATGCTGCGCGCGGCCATGCTGCGCAAGCTCGCGAACGGGCTCTTCGCCTATCTGCCCATCGGTCTCCGCTCCTTCCGCAAGGTGGAGAACATCGTGCGCGAGGAGATGGACGCGATCGGCGCCCTGGAGGTCAAGCCGTCGGTCGTCGTGCCGGGCGAGATCTGGAAGGAATCGGGACGCTGGGATTCCATGGGCGAAGGGATGCTCCGCGTGAAGAACCGCCTGGGCGGGGATTTCGTCATCTCCCCCACCGCGGAGGAGGCGTTCACGTCGCTCGTGCGCGACGAACTTTCCAGCTACCGGCAGCTGCCGCTCACCCTGTACCAGATTAACACCAAGTACCGCGACGAGATCCGCCCTCGCTACGGCGTCATGCGCGGCCGCGAGTTCACCATGAAGGACGCCTATTCCTACCACGTGGACGAAGCGAGCCTGGACGAGACGTACCAGGCGATGGGCCGGGCCTATCGGCGCATCTTCAAGCGGTGCGGGCTCACGGTGATCCCCGTCCGCGCGGACACCGGCGCCATGGGCGGCACGGGGTCGGAGGAGTTCATGGTGGAGAGCGAGATCGGCGACAATACGCTGATCCTCTGCCGTTCCTGCGACTATGCCGCCAACGTGGAGAAGGCCGCCTGCAAGAGCGACTTCACCGCCCCCGCGTCCTTGGAGGCCGCGAAGGCCGCCGCCGCCGGGACGCCCGCCGTCCAGAAGATCTCCACGCCCGCGGTCAGGACGATCGACGAGCTCTGCGCCTTCCTCAAGACCGAGGCCCGCTCCTTCATCAAGACCCTCGTGTACAAGGCCTCCAACGTGGAGCTCGACCTCACCGGCGCTCCCGGCTGCGCCAAGCTGGAACGCCGCGCCGCGGCGCCCGGAGCGCCGCTCGCCTATCCCGAGGCTTTCTTCGCCGTGGCCATCCGGGGCGACCTGGACGTGAACGAGACCAAGCTCGCCGCCGTCCTCAAGGCTTCGGAGGTCGCCCTCGCCGCCGATGCCGACGTGGAACGCCTGACCGGCGCCCCCGTCGGATTCGCCGGTCCGGTCGGCCTCGCCCTCCTTCCGGTGATCGCGGACGAGACCGTCGCCGCCCTGAGCGACGCGGTCACCGGCGCCTTGGAGAAGGATCTCCACTACGCCCACGTCGCCTACGGCCGGGACTTCGCGCCCTGGATGGTCGCCGACGTCCGCGTGGTCGTGGCCGGGGACAAGTGCTCCCTCTGCGGCGGCGAGCTCTACGAAAAGAAGGGCAACGAACTCGGACATATCTTCAAGCTCGGCTACAAGTACACGAAGTCCATGAACGTGAGTTACCTGGACGAGCAGGGCAAGAGCCAGATGCCGACCATGGGCTGTTACGGTATCGGCGTGGACCGGGCGCTCGCGTCCATCATCGAGGAGCACCACGACGACGACGGCATCGTGTGGCCGATGTCGGTGGCCCCCTTCCACGTCTCCATCGTTCCGATCAAATACGCGGGGCCGGTCAAGGAGGCCGCGGACAAGCTCCACGACGAGCTGGAAGCCCAGGGCATCCAGGTCCTCCTGGACGACCGCGACGAGCGGCCCGGCGTCAAGTTCAAGGACGCCGATCTCATCGGCATCCCCCTCCGCGTGGTCGTCGGCGAAAAGAACCTGCCGAAGGTGGAAGTCAAGGCGCGGACCGAAAAGGAAGCCCGCCTCGTGGAGCTCTCCGCCGCGGCCGCGGAACTCGCCGCGGCCGTGCGCGCCGAGCTCGGCAAGCTGGAGGCCTGACCCGCGATCCGCACGCGGGGTCCATACTCAGCGGTTCGCTGCG
The DNA here is from genome assembly GCA_023406985.1 of Spirochaetota bacterium. Lineage (GTDB taxonomy): Bacteria > Spirochaetota > Spirochaetia > Treponematales > Breznakiellaceae > JAEXTK01. The sequence continues at coordinate 46,168 of JAEXTK010000180.1, forward strand.
GAGCAGCTCTTTTTCCGGGCCGACGATCGCCATCTGCGATCGCCGGCCCGTCGCCATTGGAAGGATCGACTCTTCCGCGCTTTCCTTTACAGGTCGTGAAACACCTCCCATACTACCTGGAATGGCCGAAGGAGGAATTCACTATGAGCATGGCGGACCTTAAAGCTTTCGCGAAGAAGTGCGCCGTCGAGAAGAAGATCGGGGACAAGGCGAAGAAGATCGGGACGGATAATATCGACGGCCTCGCCAAATACGCCGGGGAACTCGGTTACACGATCACTCAAAAAGAGCTGGAGAACCTCAAGGGTCGGGTGAAAGGCGACGCGTTGACGGACGACCAGCTGTCGGCTATATCGGGCGGAACGGGTGACCCGAGCGTGAAGGATCCATGGACGCAAGAAGAGATGGATACGTACCTCAAAAGTCTAGACCCAAGCCAATGGTGAGGCGGCTACGGAGCCGACGCGGCGATCCGTTCAAGGTCCGGCATCTCCGTCCTGAAGAAAAGCGGCAATGATTCCTTCGGAGCCTCCTTCAGGAGCCGTTCGCGCAGTTTCCTCTTCGCGGCCGAATCCGTTCCGGGGGAGCGCCAGTATACTTTGGCGGCCAGATAGACTTTCGCGGTGAGCCGGTCCTTAGGCGCGTCTTTATCGTAGACGAGCTTCAAATGGTGCAGGAGCAGGGCGAGCGACGCGTTGTAACCGGGAGATAGGTACGCGTCGCATGCCCTGAGGTTTTCGGGCCATCTCCTTCTGGTTTTCCCCGTCATCATCACGAGGCCGCCGCTGGCGAGCAGGGCCGCGCGGAGCTCATCTCGGCACAAGCCGAGATCCCCGGTTTTCTCCAACGCCGCCTTCCACCGCTCGGAGTACTGTTTCTCCATGAGGACGCGGCCTTCAAAACCGATCTTGGGTCCCAGTTCGAAGGTCCCGTTCCTCTCGATTAAATCGATGTCATAGTCGATCCAGTCCGTAAAAGGGGCGAAGTCGTCGATGAGGGACTCGAGCCTTTTTTCATCGTCTTTCCAGCCGAGGGAGTCCAGGTAGGGACCGACGGTTTCCGCCGACATTCCCCGCACGCAGAGCCTGACCGACGGGACCGGACGCGCGAGCATCGATCCGATCTGGAACACCCGAGCCCTGGGGGGAAGATTCCCGAAAGCGCGCTCCACCGCGTCGGACGCGGGGCTGCGGAGGGGGCTCCCCGTCACGGCGGGAAGCGCCTCATCGATCACCCACCTGTATCCGTGCTGCTCGCAGTACCCCTCCCGGGGACCGAAAAAGAGATTCGGTTCCGGAAGCGAAGGCCGCGCTTCCTCTCCGGCGGTATCGAATTCCAACCAAACGTTATCCGCCCCGCGCCTGACCGCGGAGCCTTCCGCGTTCCAAAGAGCCGCGAAATCCCGGACGCGGCGCCATGCGGAACTCTTTGCCGCGTATCCGCCCGCATCGATATCCCGCAGCAGGATCGTCTCTCCCCCGGTCTTGCGCGCGACATGAATGGCGAAGTCGACCTCCCCTTCCGGTTGATTCAAGCGACGCTCGAGGCCTAAGAAGCCGCTGATGTCCGCGGAGAGGAGAGCCGCGGCCCGTTCGATCCGTTTCCAGCACGAGGCGGATACGATCGGGGGCGCGACCGCGTCCTCGATGAGGCCGATCATCGTATCGAAGTGCCGCATATGAACGAGCATATACCGGCATTGTCGCCCCGCGGGTCGGATTCGGAATGGCTCGAATAAATCGCCTGCTCAAGTCGACGATCCTTACAACGCCTTCGCGCGTTCGGTGTATGATCTCGGGGGATGCCCCCGGCTCGCCGGGCGCGGAAGGAGAAAACGTTGGGAATCGGACTTGAAGGAACGGATATCGTGCGCCTGGAAGAGTTGTCGCTCAATGCCTGGCCGTCGCTGCAGACGGTGCTCTACCGCGGTTGCGTCCTCCGCTTCGCCGAAGGCTACACGAAGCGTTCCAACTCCGCGAATCCGCTCTACTATAGGGGCCCGGTCGACGAGCTCGCCCGGGTCGCGGAGGCCGCGTACGGCAGCCGCGGTTCGCCGACGCATTTCAAGATCGTCGAACATCCCGACTATGCGGACTTGGACCGGCACCTCGAGGCTTCGGGATACGCGAAGATCGATTCCACGACGGTGATGACCCTCCCGCTCTCCGATCGGCGCTTCCCCGCGCGCGAGCGCGTACGGGTCGAGGACGCTTTCTCCTCGACCTGGGTCGATGCCTTCATCGACGCTAATCGCCTGGAAGCGCGGGCCGCGACGGTGCGCGGCATCCTGGGAGCCGTCGCCGTTGACAAGGCCGTCGCTTCGGTCGAGGCCGAGGGCAAACTGGTCGCCTTCGGGTTTGCCGCCTTGGAAGCCGGTTGGGCGGGATGCTTCGACATCTTCGTGCGGCAGGATTACCGGGGAATGGGGTACGGGAGGGAGATCATGGAGGCCCTCCTGGGCGCGGCCGCGGAACGCGGGGCCGCGCGCGGATATCTTCAGGTCATGGACCATAACCATCCAGCCAAGGCCCTGTACGACAAGCTCGGCTTCGCGGCTGCCTATGGATACTGGTACCGGAAGCGGGACGCGGCCGGACGGGTCGGCCCGCGGTAAAAAGGGGAGGCGGCATATGGGCATCACTCTCATCATCGTCGCGGGCGTGGTCGTGGCCACGGTCGTCAGCACGTGGTTCGATTATCTGGGCAAGAAGGCGAAGGGAGGCGATCCTGAACTCGCGCGCAAAGTGGCGGAACTGGAGCGGCGGCTGAACGCCTTGGACGCGACGGCCGGCGAGAAGGACGAGCGGATCAACCAATTGGAACAGGAAGTGCGCTTCGTCAACAAGCTCTTGGACAAGAAGGACTGAGGACCCATGAGCTTACGGGACAAGGTCTTCCGGCTCGTCAGGACGCTCCTCGTGATTTCGGTCCTCGGCAACTTCATCATCATCCTCGGCGTCGTGTTCCACGACGACACGGTGACGCGGGAAGAGGTCGTCGCGGAGACGACCAAGCGGCTCGAATTCGTGTTCTGGGGGGCCATCACCTTCGTGCTCACCTTCGGCACGGACTACATCGAGAAGCGCGAGAAGATGGACATTCCCGACGCGCTCGAGATCGTGATCCTGATCTTCATCTACGCCGGCCTCTTCCTGAGCGCCCGCTTCGAACTGTATTACCGATTCTGGTGGTGGGACGACCTGCTCCATACCCTTTCGGGCGTGATCATCGGCTTCATCGGTTTCATCGTCATCTACAAGATCAACCACCAATTCAGCATGGATATCAGCCCGTTGCTCGTGGCCTTGTTCTCCTTCACCTTCGCGGTGACGCTCGGCGTGATGTGGGAGATCATGGAATTCGGCGCGGACGTCTTCTTGGGGACCGCCAACCAGAAGTGGGATATGCCGGCGACCGAAATCATGATGGGGAAACCCTATCAGGGGAGCGGGCTGCGCGATACGATGTCCGACCTCATCGTCGACAGCGTCGGCGCCTTCATCACTTCCGTATTGACGTACTTCCTGTACAAGAACGAAAAGAAGGAAACCCTCGAACGGATGCGGAAACTGATCAAGGACGACGCGGAATGAGGCCGCCGTTCCCGATGAGATCCTCGCGGCCCGCCTCGCGCAGGGCTTCCGCCACGAGGGCCTGATTTTCCCGCTTGTTGAATTGGAGCAGGGCGCGCTGCAAGCGTTTCTCGCGATCGCCGCGGGCGACGTGGATGCTCGCCATTGTCCGCGGATCCAGGCCGGTCCGGTACATCGCGGTGGACAGGGTGCCGGGGGTCGGATAAAAATCCTGGGCCTGGTCCGGTACGAACCCCGTCTTCTTGAGGTGCTCGGCGAGTTCGATGGCGTCGTCCAAGGTCGAACCGGGGTGGCTGGAGATGAAATAGGGGACGAGGAACTGCTTGAGGCCGAGGCGGCGATTCGCGTCGGCGTAGCGGCGGCGGAATTCTTCGTAGACGGCGTTGCCGCTCTTGCCCATCGCGTCCAGGACGCGCGCGCTCACGTGTTCGGGGGCGACCTTGAGCTGACCGCTCACGTGGTAGGCGCAGAGCTCGTCCAGGAAATCCTGGCCGCCGTTCTTGTCGAGCAGGAGATAATCGAAGCGGACGCCCGACCGCACGAAGACTTTCTTGACGCCGGCTACCCGCCGAACGGCCCTGAGCGTCTCGATGAACTCCCGGTGATCGGCGCGGAGCCGCGGGCAGGGTTCCGGGTGGAGGCACTCGCGGTTGCCGCAGGCCCCGCCCTTCTCCTGGACCGGGCACGCCGGTCCGCGGAAGTTGGCGGTCGGTCCCCCCACGTCGTGGATGTAGCCCTTGAAATCGGGAAGCCGGCTGAGCGTCTCCGCTTCGCGGACGAGGGAGGCGCGCGTCCTTCCCCGGACCGCCCTGCCCTGATGGAAGGTGATGGCGCAGAACGAGCAGCCGCCGAAACAGCCGCGGCTCGACACGAGGGAGAATTGGACTTCCTTGAGCGCAGGGACGCCGCCGGCCTCCGCGTACATGGGGTGGGCCTGCCGCGCGTACGGGAGCTCGTAGACTCGGTCCAGCTCGGCGCTCGAGAGGGGCGGCGCGGGAGGATTCTGGACCACCCAGCGGTCGTCCACCCGCTCGGCGAGCGTCGCGCCGCCGAGCGCTTCGGCGTTGCGCTTCTGGAGCATGAAATGCTCCGCGTAGGCGCGGAGCGAAGCGGGATCCGACCCCTTCACCGCTTCGAAATCGGGCAGCCGGACGTAGGTCCCCTCGCTTAGGCCGCTCCCGCCGTGGGAGCGCACGCAGGTGCCGCGCACGTCGCGGATGGAATCGATAGCCGCTCCGGAGGCGAGCCGGCCCGCGATCTCCCGGATGGGGCGCTCCCCCATGCCGTAGACGAGGATGTCGGCCTTGGAATCGAGGAGGATGGAGCGGCGGACGGTGTCCGTCCAATAGTCGTAATGCGAGAGCCGCCGGAGGCTCGCCTCCACGCCGCCTATGACCACCGGCACGCCCTTGTAGGCGGCGCGGAGGCCGGCGACGTAGCGGATGGTGGCCCGGTCGGGGCGGCGGCCCGCTTCTCCTCCGGGCGAATAGGCGTCCTCGGAGCGGGGCTTCTTGGCGGCGGTATAGTGGGCGACCATCGAATCGACGTTGCCCGCGCCGACGAGGAAGGCGAGGCGCGGACGGCCCAGGACTTGATACGCCTCGGGATCGTCCGGGGCGGGTTGCGGGATGATGCCGACGCGGTAGCCCTCCGCCTCAAGGACGCGGCCGACCACCGCCGCCGCGAAGGAAGGGTGGTCCACGTAGGCGTCGCCGGAGACGAACACGAAGTCGCATTCTTCCCAGCCGCGCTCTTCCATGTCGCGGCGCGATACGGGCAGGAAGGCTCTTCGATCGACGTATTTCATACGGGACGCGCTAGACGCTGACGACTTCCTTGACCTCGGGGACTTCCTTCTTCAGGAACTTCTCGATGCCCATCTTGAGGGTCATCTCGGCCATGGGGCAGCCGCCGCACGCGCCGGTGAGCTTCACCGAAACGATGCCGTCTTCGCTCATGGATACGTATTCCACGTCTCCGCCGTCGGCCTGGAGGGAAGGGCGCACCTGATCCAGCGCGGCACGGACTTTCTCTTCGAGCATATAATTCTCCTCTGAATGATCGATGGTATGGATAGTACCGATAAAGGCCGGATGCCGGCCATCGATATCAATAGTGGGGCGGTTTGCGGTTCGGAATTTCCTCGAGCTCGGACGCGATCTGGAGCATCTTTTCCTTGACCGCCGCGTGCTCGGCGGCGAGCCGGTCCACCGCGGCGTTGCGCTCCACCACCTCGGCCTGCAGCCGTCCGACGAAATCTTCAAGATACGCGAGCTTCGTTTCCAGGAGCTCGAACCGTTCCTCAACCGCATCGCGATCCATGGCCGCGAGTATACGATAAAGGCCGCCTCCGTTGAAAGGGCGCGGCCGGGCGGTCTATACTTCGGCCAGCCGCAAGGAGACGCCATGGCCGAAGCATACGATTTCACCGTCGAGAGTCTGGGAAAGGCGAGCGTCGAATCGCCGATCAGCCTTTCCAAGGTTTCGGGCGATTTCATCGTGAACTACGTGGGGGACGACGAGTTCGTCCGGTACGGAGCGGACGCGCAGCTCGGCGCGCAGGCGGCGCTCGCTCGCGCCGAACTCTTCGAGAAGGCGGGTCCCCGCGAAAGGATCTTCTTCAACCCTCAGCACGTGCACGCGGGCATCGTGACCTGCGGCGGGCTCTGCCCCGGCCTCAACGACGTGATCCGCGCCATCGTCCGCTGCCTCTGGTACCGTTACGGGGTGCGTCGCATCTCGGGCATCCGGTATGGCTACAAGGGCTTCCTCCCCGAGTACAAATTCGACGTGAAACCTTTGGATCCGGATATCGTCGACGACATCCACAAGATCGGCGGCACCATCCTCGGCACGGCGCGGGGCGGCGGCAAGCAGGTGACCGAGATCGTCGACGCGATGGAGCGGCTCAACCTCAACATGCTCTTCTCCGTCGGCGGCGACGGAACCCAGAAAGGCTCCCTGGACATCGCGAACGAGATCGAAAAGCGGAAGCTCAAGATCGCGATCATCGGCATCCCGAAAACCGTGGACAACGACTTTTCCTTCATCGACAAGTCCTTCGGCTTCGATACGGCGGTCCATAAGGCCGTGGAGACGGTGACGGCCGCGCACATGGAGGCCCACTCGCAGATCAACGGCATCGGCCTGGTGAAGCTCATGGGCAGGGAGTCGGGGTTCATCGCCGCGCATACCGCGCTCGCGAGCCACGAGGTCAACTTCGTCTTGATACCGGAGGTTCCCTTCGACGTGGAGGGTCCGAACGGCCTCCTGGCCCACCTCACGAAACGGCTCGAGAAGCGCCACCACGCCGTCATCGTCGTGGCCGAGGGAGCCTGCCAGGACATCCTGGCGAAGGACGCCAAGACCGACGCGTCCGGCAATAAGAAGCTCGCCGACGTGGGCGTGTTCCTCAAGGACAAGATCCAGGCCCACTTCGATAAGCTCGGGACCGAGATCAACCTCAAGTACATCGATCCCAGCTACATCATCCGGTCTTCGCCGGCCGTACCCATCGACTCCATCTATTGCGAGCGCCTGGGGAACAACGCGGTCCACGCGGCCATGGCGGGAAAGACGAAGGTCCTCATCGGCCTCGTGAACAACGAATTCGTCCATTTGCCGATGCGCATCGCCGTCTCCCGGCGCAGCTACGTGGACCCGGAGGGCAGCCTCTGGCGCGACACCATCGAGGCGACCCATCAGCCCATCCTCATGGTCAACAGCGCGGCCATGGGGGCGGCGCTCGGCGTCAAGATGCAGCCGGAATCGGACTGATCCGGTGAAGGGCGCGCGGACCCTACGCCCCCGCGCTCTCCTTCGTTCACGTATGCCGCAGAAAGGGCAGGCGGCCGGGCCTGTAGTCTGCCCCCGCGGCGGCCGCGACCCGCGTCCCTTCGCGCCCACGGCCTCCCGTGGGCGCTTTTCTTGACGGTTCTTGCCCGAGGTGCTATTCTCCTCTGTGAAAACGTTTTCATGCAGGGGATACGGGGGCGCGGGTGCGGAAGAAGAACGAGCGGGGGGCCGCGAGCCAGGCGGGGATCCGGGAGGTGGCGGCGGCGGCCGGCGTATCCATCGCGACGGTGAGCCGCGTCCTCAACGGCACGGCGTACGTGCTCCCCGAGACGAAGCGGCGGGTGGAGGCGGCGGTGGAGGCCCTGCGCTTCGTGCCGGAGAGCGCCGCCCGAGCGTTGGCCGGGCGCAAGAAGATGACGCTCGGCCTCCTCGTGCCCGAAATATCGGGGGACTTCTTCGTCCCCATGCTCCGCGGCATCGAGCGCGCGTCGAGCGCCGCCGGTTACGAACTCCTGATCCAAACGACGGCCTACCGCCGTTCCGCCGGTTTCAGGCGGGTGTTGGGCGAGCGTAATACCGACGGGCTCCTGCTCTTCGAAAATTCGGTGGACGCGGCTACGCTCGCGGAGTTCGAGGCCGCGGCTTTCCCGGTCGTCCTCCTCTACGCGGAGGCGCTTCCCCCCTCGACGCTGCCGAGCGTGACCATAGAGAACGAGCGGGGCGCCGCGGCGGCGGTCGAGCACCTCGCGGTTTACCACCGGCGGCGGCGGATCGTCTGCCTCGTCGGCCCGGAAGGGAACCACGACGCGGCATCGCGGGAGCGCGGGTATCGCGCGGCCTTGGGGAAGCTCGGGATCGAATTCGACCCGGCCCTCATGGCTCCGGGCGACTATCGGGCGGCGCGCGCGGCGGATTCGATCCGCGACCTTTTGGCCGCCGGCGTCGATTTCGACGCGGTATTCGCGGGCGACGACGGGGCGGCCATGGGCGTGCTCGCCGCCTTGCGCGACGCGGGAAAGCGCGTGCCGGAGGACGTCGCCGTCGTCGGCTTCGACGACCAGAGCCTCGCGGCCGAGACCGGCATGAACCTGGCGACGGTGCGCGCGCCCACGGAGGAGGTCGGCGGCCAGGCGGTCCGCCTCCTGCTCGCTCGAATCGGCGGCGAGGAGCGGATCTCCTCGCTCGTACTTCCTACGGTGTTCGTCCCGCGCGCTTCCTGCGGCTGCGCGCGCCGGGACGCCTCGAACTGACGGGTCGCGAGGAGCGTAACGATGAAGATTACGGTGATCGGCGGAGGGTCATCTTATACGCCGGAGTTGGTGGGCGGTTTCTTGGCGAAGGCCGCGACGCTTCCCCTGGATGAACTCTGGCTCATGGATATCGACGAAGAGCGCCTTGCGGTGGTCGGCGGACTCGCCCGGCGCATGGCGGCCGCCAAGGGGCAGGCGTTCAAGGTGGTCCTGACCGCCGACCGGCGGGCCGCCGTGGAGGGGGCGTCCTACGTGATCACGCAGCTCCGCGTCGGCCGGATGGCCGCGCGGAAGGCGGACGAGTATTTGGGCCTCCGCCATGGGCTCGTGGGGCAGGAGACCACCGGCGTCGGCGGCTTCGCGAACGCGCTCAGGACCATCCCGGTGATCCTGGATATCGCGGAGGATGTCGGGCGCTATGCCCCCGGCGCGCTGCTGCTCAACTTCGCGAATCCGGCGGGGCTCGTGACCCAGGCGCTTTCGCGGTACGCCGCGGGGATCGACGCGATAGGCGTCTGCAACGTGGGCATCACCGCCAAGATGCATTTCCTGGAGCTGCTGGAAAAGAAGGGGATCCGGGCCGAAAGTTCGCGGGCGCACCTGGATACCCTCGGGCTCAACCACCTCACCTGGCATCGGGCGTTCCGCGTGGACGGCGTCGACCACTGGCCGCAGCTCTTCCCCGCCTACCTTGAGGAGGTGCGCTCGGGGGCGGAGGACGATTGGGATCTCCGGACCATCGAGACCCTCGGCATGGTGCCGAACTACTACCTGAAGTACTTCTACTACACCCAGGACCAGGTGGAGGCCCAGAAGGCGTGGCCGCCGTCGCGGGCGGAGGAGGTCATGGAGATCGAGAAGGGCATCTTCGCCCGATACGCCGACCCCGCGCTCGCCGAAGCGCCGGCCGAGCTCATGAAGCGGGGCGGGGCGTACTATTCCGAACTCGCGACCCAGGTCGTGGACGACCACTGGAACGACCGCGGGGGCGTCCACGTCGTGAACGTGAGGAACGACGGGGCGGTGGCGGCCTGGCCGTCGGATTGGGTGATAGAGATCCCCGCGCGCGTGAATCGCGCCGGCGTCCGTCCCCTGCCCGCTTCTCCCCTGCCTCCGGCGGAATTCGCCCTCGTCGCCGCGGTGAAGATGTACGAGCTGCTCGCCGTGGAGGCCGCCGTGCGCGGCGACCGCAAAGCCGCCTACGAAGCGCTGTTGGCGCATCCGCTCGGTCCGAAGGCCGACCGCATCCAGGCGGTGCTGGACGATCTGCTTCAGACGAACAAGAACCATCTGCCGCGCTTCTTCAGGTGAGCGCGGGCTAAGCAGGGTGAAGAGGAGACCGTCATGGAGACGAACCGATTACTCAAGAGCCTCGGGCTCGGTCCCGCCGATCGAGCCGCGATCGTCCATGTCGACGACGTGGGCATGTGCCAAGCATCCATCCAGGCCTTCGCGGAACTGGTGGACTACGGGACGGTGACCTCCGGTTCCGTCATGGTGCCCTGTCCCTGGTTCCCCGCGGCGGCGGCCTACTGCCGCACCCATCCCGAGGTCGACATGGGTATCCACGCGACGCTCACGAGCGAATGGTCCACCTATCGCTGGGGCCCGATCTCCACGCGGGACGCGGCTTCCGGCCTCATGGACGCGGAGGGGTACTTCCCGCGCACCTGCGAGGAAGTGCAGCGCGCGGCGGTAGCCGCGGCCGCGGCCCGGGAACTCGCCGCCCAGGCAGACCAGGCCGTGGCCGCCGGCATCGATCCGACGCACATCGATACCCACATGGGCGCGGTGACCCACGAGAAGTTCATGGGCGCCTACGTCGCGCAGGCCCTCAGGCTCCGGATCCCCGCGATGCTGCCGCGGCCGGACGCGGTAGGCCTCTCCATCATCGTGGAAGATCCCGCCGCCCGGGCCAAGATGGGCGCCATCCTTCCCTCTCTGGAACGGCAGGGGCTTCCCCTCCTGGACGGCCTCGTCGCCATGCCCTTGGACGAGCCGAAGGACCAGCTGGAAACGGCGAAGCGCCTGTTCAATTCCCTGCCCGCCGGCGTGACCCACTTCCTCCTCCATCCTTCCACCGATACGCCGGAGGTCCGGTCGATCTGTCCGGACTGGGAGAGCCGGGTCTGGAATTTCCGCACCTTCCTGAATCCCGCGCTCAAGAAATTCCTCGCGGACTCGGGCATCGTCCTCATCGGTTACCGCGCCCTACGGGACGCGATGCGGGGGTAGGCCCGTGACCTCGCTCAGGCAGCGCTGGCTCTACGCGGTCGCGAACCTCGGCAACGTGATCCCCTACCAGGCGGTCGGCGCGGTGGTGCTCTTCTTCTACACCGACGTGAAACGCCTTCCCGCCGCCTGGGCGGCCGCCGTCCTCGCCGTCTACGCGGTCTACAACGCGGTCAACAACCCGCTCATCGGCTACATCTCCGACCGCACGAAGTCCCGCCTCGGGCGCCGTATCCCCTACATGCGGTACGGGATGCTGCCCTGCGCGGTCGCGTTCGCCCTCCTCTTCTTCGCCCCCTTCGACGGCCGCGAGCGGCCGGTAGCCCTACTCGTCTATTTCGCCGCGGGCCTCGTGGTCTGGGAGGGCCTGGCGACGGCGGTGTCCACGGGCTACTATTCCCTGCTCCCCGAGATGTTCACCTCCTACGAGGAACGCACCGACGTTTCGGCGCGGATGAACATCGTGCAGACGGTCGGCCTCCTCATCGCCGCGGCGCTCCCGGCCGCCTTGGCCGAACGGATCGGCTGGCCGCTCATGGGCGCCGCCTTCGCAGGCCTCGCGGCGGCCGCGATGTACGCGGGACTGCCCGTCATGAAGGAGGAATCGATCCCTCCGGACGAAGAAAGCCTGCCCTTCTTTCCCGCCCTCACGGCGACCCTCGTCAACCGCAGCTTCCTCACGGTCACCGTCGCCCAAACCATGCGCTTCTACGCGACGAACACCCTCGCCATGGGGATGATCTTCTTCGTCAAATATTCGATGGGCCTGGACGCGGGGACCTCCAGCGTCTTCCTGGCGATCGCTTTCGTCGCGGCGGGGATCGCGATGTGGCCATGGCGGGAATTGCTCGGAAAGCGGTACTGCGCGCGGACGAACCTCCTCATCGCCTACCTCTCCATGGCGGCGGCCGTCATCCCCTTCCTCTTCGTGCGGAGCTTCGTCGGCCTCGCCGTCCTGGCGGCCGTCGTCGGCTTCGCGCTGGCCGGACTCATCTTCATGGGCGACGTCATCCTCGCCGAGGTGATCGACGAGGACGAGTTCAAGACGGGGACGCGGAGGGCAGGGATGTACTTCGGCATGAACAGCCTCATCACGACGTTGAGCGGCGCCCTGGTGGCGGTGGTCTTCGGGTTCCTCCTCCCCGCGTACGGCTACGACACCGCGGTCGACGTGCAGCCCGCTTCGGTGGGCGAGGGTTTCCGCCTCTTCATGGCCCTTCCCCCGGCGGTCGGTTCGGTGCTCGCGGCGGGCGCGCTCCTCCTCTATCCCCTGCACGGGGCCCGGCTCGCGGAAGTACGCGCGGCCTTGGCGACGCGCCGCGCGGCCGGCGGCGGAAAGGCGGTCTGAATGGAACTCTCCCTCGGCGTCGACGTCGGCGGCTCCCGGACCCGCGCCCTCGTCGCGGACGGCGCGGGCCGCGCCCTCGGTTACGGGGAAGCGGGGCCCGGCAATCACGAGGTCGTCGGTTACGACGGCCTCCGCGAGGCCGTTCTCCTCGCGTCCCTCCGCGCGCTCGACGGAGCCGCCCGCTCCGGCGCGTCCGGGGCGACGGTCGGCCGCGATGTTCTGGAGTGGGGCCGGGCGCTCATCCGCGGCGCGGGTTTCGGCGTGGCCGGCTACGACTGGCCCTCCGAAGAAGCGGTCACCCGCGAAACCCTGACGGCCGCGCTCGGCCTCCGCTGTCCCCTGGCCTTGCGAAATGACGCCGCCCTCGGCCTCGCGGCCGGTTCCGCCGAAGGCCGCGGCGTCAATCTTTCCGCGGGCACGAGCAACAACTGCTACGGCCTGTGGCTGCGGGACGGCGCGGAGATCGAGGGGCGCATCGCCGGCGCCGGCGCGGTGGTGGGGGAAGAAGGCGGCGGCCTGGAGATCGCGGTGGACTCGCTCAGAGCGGTGAACCATGCGCGCATCCGGCGCCGCGGTCCCACCGCCCTGACCGATTTGCTGCTTGAATATACCGGGTACGGCGACGCGGACGCCCTCGTGGAAGCGGTCGCCGCCGGCGACCTGGAACCCGTGGCCGCCTGGGCCCCCCTCGCGTTCCGAGCCGCCGCCGCCGGCGACGAGGCCGCTCTCGTCGTCATAGACCGCGCCGGCCGCGAACTCGGCGAGTCGGCAGCGGCCGTCGTCCGCCAGATCGGCGCCGCGGAGGAACCCTTCGATCTCGTCCTTTCGGGCAGCCTGTTCTCCCTCGCGCCCGACCTGTTCCGAGGCGCGGAGGCCGTCCTGCGCCCCGTAGCCCCCCGTTTCCGTCCGCTCCGCCTGACCGCGCCCCCCGTAGTCGGCGCCGTGGCGCTCGGCATGCGCGCCGCGGCCCGCGACCCCGCCCCCCTGCTCCCCCGCCTCCGCTCCACCGCCCAGGCCCTCCTCGACGTCGGCGAACCTTGAGTCCGCGGGAAGCGGGGGGTCTTGATCAAACGGCCGTATTTTGGTATGATTTCTGCGCAACGGGGAATTAGCTCAGTTGGTAGAGCGATTGGTTCGCAATCAATAGGTCAGGGGTTCGAATCCCCTATTCTCCATCGAAGAGGTGCCATCCGTCGGATGGCATTTCTTTTTGGCAAAAGCATTTGCATTAGCAAGCCGATAAGAGAGCCCTAGGGCTGCTCCAGGCTTCCAACCTCAACTCTGAGATTGACTCTGAGATTCTCAGAATCAGTCGGGTAGGAAGTCATGGAGCGAGCGAAACGTCCCTATTCCATTCAAAAGCGTCCAACCAACAAGAAGAACCGATCCGTCTACTACGTACAATTCCGGGACCCGGAAACGTCGCGCTACCTGACGGCGGTCTCGTCGGGCAAGTCGTCGAAGAGCGAAGCCCAGAACTGGGCGGACGAACAAATCAGATCAGGCAAAGTAATCGCCTCCGACAAGAAGGGCATGCTGCTCGAAACCTACTCCCGCGATTTCTGGGACTGGGATCGGAGCGCCTACGTCAAGGGAAAGCTCGCGCGGGGACAGCGGATCGGGCGTACTCATGTGGAGAAGAGCGCAGGCTTCATGGAGCGCTTCGTCATACCAGAGTTCAAGGGCCGTCCTCTCTCGTCGATCAAGGCGGGCGATATCGAAGCCTGGATGCTCGCGCTCAAGGAGAAGGGAAGCCTCAAGCCGAAGTCCATCAACCTCGTCTACATGGCCTTCAGGACCGTGCTCAAGGAAGCCTTCCGGCTCGGCTACATCCCGGTTGATCCGAGCTCCAACATCGGAATGCTCGCGACGGATAAGGTTAAGCGCGACGTGCTGTCCATTGCCGAGGCGAAGAAGCTCTTCTCCATCGATACCCTTCAAAGCGCCTGGAAAGGCAACGTGAAACTCTTCGCTGCGAATCTCCTGGCCGCGAGCACGGGCATGCGGGAGGGTGAACTCCGGGGACTTCAGATCAAGAACGTCCACGACGCGTACATCGACGTGGTCAACTCCTGGGAACAGGGTCATGGACTGAAGGGCGCGAAGTGGGGATCCGAACGGCGCGTCACCATCCCCGAGTCGGTCTCGAAGTTGCTTAAGACCATGATCGAGGCGAGCCCTTACCGGGAGCAGGAAGACCTCGTATTTTACGGTGAAGCGCGGGATACTCCCTTGCATTCACGAGCCTTCATCAACAGCCTGTACGCGGCGCTGGAAGCCATCGGCATCGACGGTGACCAGCGGAAAACGCGCAATCTTACCTTCCACTCCTGGCGCCACTTCTTGAACTCCATCGCCCGTGGCCGTGTTCCCGATGAGAAGGTCAGGCTCATGACGGGCCACCGGACCGAGCAGATGACCGAGCACTATACGCACCTCCTGGAGGAGGACTATTCCGCGATCCGGGAAATGCAGGACGATGTGTTCGGGGGAATGAAGGTGTCGTTGCCCATGGCGGCAGGAGCGATATGATATCTGTCATAGAATACTCGGAGGTGGTTATATGTCTGATGCCTTGGCGGAACTGAAAGCGGCATTCAAGGATCTCGCGGACGGGCGGTGCGAGACTCCCCAGTTTGAGTCTCTCCTAATCGATGCATGGTCTTCCATCGCGGGCTCGGAGGAAACAAAGTTGGCTGCCCGGAAGCTGATGCGGCTCGAAGGTCTTGAAAAACGGGATGGTAAGCTCTACTTCAATATCGAACGACATGGCGGGACCGTTCATGGTTCGACGAGGGGCGAGGTCTACACCTGGGAAGTCGATGTGGAACATGCCAGGGCGACCATCATCAAGAAGACGCATCGGCAGCTGTATAAGGCGGATAAGCGGCTCGACGTGGGGCCGATGGCGCAAGAACTCGCGGACTGCATCATCGGGAAACTGTCGCACCTGCATCTAAAGTGGAACGAGAACAAAAGCTCTTGCAAGCTGCTTATCGGGAACGCGATCCCCAAGACTTTCAAGAAAACCACGGCCGGAAGGCGCGACAGGCTTCGCTATGCACTCAACGCTCTTCTACTCCCCCAAGGGCTTGAGATCACCAAGAGGAATGTGGTGCAGATCGTTCAGAAATAGAGCCGTCGGGCTTTGGTCATCGATCAAAGCTAAGTAGCAAGTACTCTAGAGTACGAGATGGGTACACCCCCTATCGCGTTGCCCTGAAGGGATATCTGGGTATCGCGTATCGGTGATGCTTCTTCGCTCATTCTCCGGCAGGCTTCTCGAACACCTCGTTCACGGCATCCATTAGCTGCTTCTCAAGGCGCCCGCGAAGTTCATAGACCGATTCCATCTTGTCGATAGCCGACGATCCCTCAACGAAGAGCTCCCCGGGTGGGATGCCGAGGGCGGCGGCGATGCGGTCGAGGTTCTCCGCAGATGGGAACCGCTTCTTGACCTCGATATTGCCGATGAGGGTGGTTGAGCAACCAACCTTCTCCGCCAAGGCCATCTGGGATAGGCCGCGGATCTCACGGCACCGCTTCATATTGTGGGCGAGGAGGCTTCGTACGTCCGACATGTCTGGCACGCCTCCCATCCGTGCCACAACAGTGTCCTTCGTGACTGTCTAAGTCCTCAATAGCCATATAGTTGTTGCAAATAACATCCAATAGGCTATAATTAAGCATACTCTTTTACAAAAGACGGTAGTTATGAAGGGAGCCTGTGTGGAAATACTGCGAACCACCTCTATCCAGAATGAGGCTTCAAAGTCCCAGCGCATAGATGCATACCCAGAACGGGGACAATTCCCCGATGACGTAACCTTCCGTAAATGCCTTGATGATAGCCAATGTATGCTGCTGGACTACTTCATCAGCGCGGCGTCAAAGACGTTACCGAAACAGCTCCTGCAAGCCAATCCCGTCCATCTATCGATCAGTGTACTGATGAAGATCCAACCAAAGGAAAGCGATAATAGCACCCTGTGTCGCATCATGACCGCCGAAGCGGATGAAAGCGGGATTCCCCTCGATCGCTTTATTCTGCTTCTCGGGAAACGGCACTACGAGGCGGGGATAGAGGCTATTGAGAAGGCGGTAACAGCGTTCCCTATCAAGGCCGAGCTCCTCACCCCTGGGGATAATGAGCACCCTCCTTTCTACGAGAACGGTGAGGCGAGAGAAGCGGGATATCGGATTATCTTCTACCCAGGAAATGCGGATCTGGTGAGTAAGAGGGATGAGATCGTTGCCGGCTTTATCGTTCTGATTGAAGCAATAAAAGAAGCATATAGCGCATAGGTGAAAAAGGAGGATTCAAATGGTAAGGGATATAAGGGCTCTCCTGGGTTTTACGGAAGGCTACTCTTCGATCTGCCGCGAGGAACGTAACTATGCCGCCATGCTTTACGCGGCGCTAAGCCACGGCCAGAATGCAGGACGGTTTCTCTCCTTCTGCGATGTGCCGGTGACTAAAGACGCGGATGTCCAGTACTACTTCGAGTACGCTTTCCTCCGCGATCTCTGGAATACCGAATTGGACAACGTGAAGCTTCGCAGCGTCCTTCGTTCCTTTTTGAAGGTTGGAGATATCGAGACCATTGTAGGCAAACCGATCCCGGAGTTGAATGGCCTCTTCGTCGAATCCAAGTCGCCCTCCGAGAAATGGGTCCAGTCGCCGGGGCGTTGGTCAGTTACCAGGATCGATGCCGTATTCCCAAAGAATGGGGACTTCCTCGCAGCCTGCAAGTTCAAGTGGGCCTTCAATATCAAACCGGATATCGTGTTCGAGATTGGACGGGATCGGGCGATCTGCATAGAGATCAAGTACGAATCCGGGGAAGGGCAGTATCCGACCAATCCGAAGGAAAAAGAGATCTTCCGCCGCAGGGGAATTCCCTACGTCGGCCAGACGGAAGTTCAGAAGTACATGATGGAAGAGCTCCTAGGGATGAATACTGAGTTCCGCTTCCTGGTCTCCAAGAAGGCCACGAGTTCGACCCACAAGGTGATCGATTGGAATGAGACTCTGGCGGCCCTGGACCTCTCTGGGCTTCCCGCCTTCCAGCAGGAAATGGCCAAGGCCATATCTCTAGTGTCCGGGAAGGGCTCTCCCGAGGATGTTGCGGAGGATGAATAGGAAGACCGGGGCGAATACCCCGGCCATTGCTTAGCGGAGAAAGGCGTAGCGGCTCTTCATGTAGCGGTACCAGGGCTCCAAGTCCGGGTAGCGGTCGAGGGGAAAGCTGCGGAATAGGTCTTCCGTATCGATGACCATGAAGTCATCAGGATCGACGAGGAGCTTCCGCCATACGTCGTACGCGTCATCCCCGAAGGCCTTGAGCTGGGGGGATGTAACGGTACGGAGGGCTTTGTTCTCGGAGACCGCGATATGGGCGAGTCGGACCTGGTCGATGGTCGGGTCTCCCACTTCGCGGAACTGGGCTGCCAGGAGCTGCTGGCGCATGAGTTGGTAGAAGGGTTCCCACATGAAGTCGGTGATCTGGGGGACGAGTTCCAGGTTGATCGGCGTAAGCGGTCCGTAGAAGAGCTCCCGGTACGGCTCGACCCGGTCGGTCCCATCGGTCCTGTACCTCTTATATACCGCCGCGTAGCTCTCCGAGTACTTCCATTCGATGAGGAGCAGCGTCCGCAGTCCATTCGAATCCTCGAAGATCACGGCCGCATCGATTGAGGTATTCCCGGCGCCCCGATGACGTTCCTTTCCGAGCTTGGGGATCTCCCCGAGCAGGTTATGGGGATCGATCCACTCGAAGGTGACATAGCGGTCCTCCTCGACCGGGTGCATTCCGACGAGGTCCGGGAAGAAGGGTTTGAGAAGGTCTGCCAGGGCTACAGGATTGCGGATGAACGGGTAGAGCGCGTTTACGCAAAAAACTTGACTAGACGCTAAATGATTCGAGGGGAGTCCCGGAAGGGCCGCAGTGTGCCAGAGTATGCCCTCCTTTTCGAAGAGGGCGAGAGCGTCGTCCCGGAACTCCTGGTAGAGGTTATAGGCCGCATATTCAAGGGGCAGGCAGAAAGGGAACATTCGGGAATAGTACAGTCCGGGAACTTTTGCTTCCCGTGGCAGGGTCTTAGTCGTGAGCTTCCAGGCAAGCTGGCGCTTCTTTTCTACGGATAAAAAGTTCAAATGGGTAATCTCCAGTGTTTGAGCTGAGTCTAGGCGGTGGCGCCCGCTACGGCGGCCCCATTCCTGACAACCTTCTCTGCGTAGCGGATCATCTTGCGGACGCCCTCAAGGTCATGAGCTTTCCAGGCCGTATTGAGTATCCAGTCCCTGTGCTTCTCGGTGAACGCGGTGTAGTGTTCGTCAAGGAACGCGGTGAGACGATCCTGGAGGGAGGGGATGGTCTCGGGGGTGGCATCGGCCTGAGGCGGCTGGTGATCTTCGGCTTTCGGATGCTCAGACTCGGACAGGGCTTCTTCAGCCAGGATTGCCGAAGGAGTCTGGGGCGGCATTTCGGGCGGCGTGTGGTGGACCGGAGAAGAGGCGGCCGCTGGCTGTATCTGGGTAGGATGCGGCGCGGTAGGCGTAGTGACGGTTTCGGCATCAGGGAGCTCCGAGGCATCGTAAGGAAGCCCGCCAAGCTCATCTGGGAACGCCAATCTGAACCCCTGACTTACGGCGACCTTCTTGAGCTGGAACCGTGGCTGTTTGGTCCAGAACGAGGACGGAGTTCCGTCGCGCTTTTTCTGGACGGCCTCCTTCCAATAGACCTCGTGGACAAACCCCTTCGACCAGTCCTTCCGATGGATCTCGACGCAAGCCTTCATTTCTTCGCCCTGTCCTTCGACCCAGGCGCGCCAGCCGTCGAGCTTGCCGGTACGCTCGGCTCGCTTGAGGTAGACCTCGTAGCCCGTGATGATGGAGAGGCGACGGTACTCGCCTTCACCGTAAACGACCACGTGGATCTCTCTTTTGAAGGGATTGAGGTGGAATGCCTGGGCGATCTCGATGAACTGGAGCTTCTCAGGTTCGGTGAGCTGGGCCGCGAGGCCGAACGCGGTGAGATAGTCCAGGATGACTTGCTTCTGGACCTCGCCTGGAACAGCAGGGGTGGACCCCGGTGGCTGCCTGGTGGTGGCCGGGAACGTGGATACTGGGGACATTGGAGACCTCCTAATGAGTTGGGATCTCCAATAGCAGTAGAAGGTACTTGCTCAAGAAGGAAATGGATGTATGATAGAATAAGTACTAGGGAGGACCGATGGATTCATCATTGCTTCAAGAACTAGACAATACTATCAGAAAGACAATCTCATCGGATATGAGTAAGGTGAGAGTCTTTGACTCGCACTCCATCATAAATCATCTGTTCTTCAACCACAAAGCACTCTTCAAGAGAGTGATTGCAGCTTTTGCGCCAGCAACGCCGGAACAAATGGTGGCATTTCGACGTAATATTTACGCTAGGATTGAAGCATCCAGCAATGACTTGATAGAGATCGTTAAGGACGAACAATCATGGTCAGTTTTATATGACGGTAGTTTTGGGCCTTGCTCGTATTGGACTCGGCTAACTCGAGATGAGCGAGCCGCTAAGAAGGGAAAATAGTAATTTAAGTGAGTTACCCTGCGCTATCTCCTACTAGAGGTTTAGATGTTAGGCCCCTTTACTTATCAAATTAAAGTCGTAAACGGCGAGATGCAGAAAGATAGGAATTTTGAATCGCCCGTAACCTTGAATAATGGCAAAATATACGTGATCTCGGACAATCTTCAAATCATCTATGTAGGTGTTACTTCTCAGTCAATCGGCACAAGACTCCGAACGGGTCAGGATCATTTTAAGAATCCTAAGAATGGTTACTACGGATACAAGTGGCTCAACGAAGATCGAAATTTATATCTCGACATATTTGTTTCCGAAGAGAGCGAAATACGTGAAGATAATGAGTTCATAGAAACTGTCGAAGCGGAAGTCGCCTACTTGGTTAGAAATCTTGACGGTCAGTGGCCAGCAAACCAGACAGAGATCCATTTTCACCCTTCATCGGAGAAACACAGGCGTGCTGCACTTTTTATTGTGAATGCCATCAAGAATCGGTCAACAATCGCGGCAAAAGCTATATCATCCATGTAGAGCACTGACCATCGTGAAACACGAAGCCCATTGCGCTGAATCGCTTTCTCTCTTCGGTGCAGAGTGGGAAGAAGTCCATTTCTGGCTTGATGCCTTTGCAGGAAAGCCGCCTTATGGTATGCGCCATCGGCGTGTGCGTCATCACTTAGCCGGTATTGAAGAGATTCGGAAACTTTTTGGTGATGATGCGGTTGCGGTCACAATACAGCATATAAAAAGCGATCTGAAAGAAGAAGGATGGACCGAGTCAGACCATTTCCCAGATGATGAGAAAGACTATGTTCGGATGGGTTTGTTTTAGATAATGAGAGAACGGACCATACCGTCCGTTCTCATACTCGCATCACTTCACATTCGTGTACTTCAAGGGCAGTAGTGCGTCATCGATTTTGATTTTCCAATCACCCTGTCCAAGGAGTTCTTTCGAAACTTCGAAGACATAGGCATTGTCGACGCTGATTCCTGGATTAAGGTCGCTTAAGACCTTCGCATCAGAGTTCCAACTATCAGGCAATCGGCTCGTTGCGTCATAGTCCATCTTGTAGGTAGCTCCATCGCCTGAGACGAGCTCTGCCGCTGGGATGCTATACGATTTTACCGGTTCTTTCCCTTTGTTGCTTATATGCCACTGGACTGCAACAAAGATACCTCCTGCTGAAGGTTTCTTTTCATCGCCAAATATGGCAGGGAGAGTCGTCAGCTTCTCCACTCGGGAAACAGTAACTTCGATAGTATTTTCGACAAAGAACGGTTTGCCGACCACATACTCCTGAGCTGGCTTGCTACTCGCTGCCGCCGCTCCCTTCGCGCCATCGTTGAAAGCCATTCCCAAGCCGACGAACAAGACAACAACCCCTATCAGTTTGAAAATGAACGGAGTTCCTTGTTTCGCGCCGCACGTTGGGCAAACTTTAGCACTCTTCGCGATCATGTTCTTACACGTTTTGCACGCCTTCATTCCAGACATCATGTCACTCCTCTTGTATCAACTACCGAGTCTCAAGACCCGATTATTAGCGTTGTGATGGTCCGCAGTTCCCGGTATTGAATCCGATTGTCGTCGTTCGCGTATTTCGTGGCTTCGCTTCACCCTTGAGGGCGCTGAGGAAGTACTCCACCGACAGTTCGGCCTCCGGCAGAATCGATGCGACACCGTTTACAGCAGCGAAGTCGCCGGGGACATAGGGGCCTGCGGCAATGAAGCGGCGCCGTTCTTCTTCGCTTAGATCAGCCTTGGGAAAGAAGCGGTGGAACAGTAATTCTGCGTTTTCATCTGATAGGACACCGAATTCCGCCTTAAGGTGGAAACGTCTGAGGACAGCGGTATCCAAGTTCTTGACGATATTGGTTGTACAGATAAGGATGCCGCGGTACTCCTCCATCCGCGTCAGGAATTCATCGACATGAGTAAGTTCCCAGGATTGTCGCGCCATTCCTCGGTCGTAGAGGAAGGAGTCCGCTTCATCGATGAGGAGGATGTCTCCAGCTTCCTCGGCCGCCGCGAACATTTCGGCAATATGCCGTTCCGCCTCTCCGACGTAGGGCGAAAGGATGTCCGACGCTCGTCGAATGTCGAGCTTTAAGTCACATTCCTTCGCGATGTGCCGCGCAAGCTCTGTCTTGCCCGTGCCCGGCAGGCCGTGGAAGAGGAGTCGCAATCCATTCCGTCCTTCCGTCTCATATGCTTCCGTGCGGCGAGCGGTCTCCCGGACGCAGTTTTGGATCCGTACTGCCGGGATTGAAACGTTTAGCACATCGATCAGATAGTTGCGCTCTACCCTCTGCATCTTCTTCGGTTTTCCCGAAACGAGCTTCCCGTTGGCGGCGAAGAGCGTTTCGATGTAGCGGATGACCTCGTCCTCATCCGTGCTTGATCTACAAAGTTCTTCAAGGGCTGAGCGCATATTCGCGATGGCGGCGCCGGTCAGATTCCAGTTCCCTGCAAGTTCAGCGATGCGCTTCTTCGCGTCTTCGCCGATCGGCAGTTCAGAGACTGCATCACTTGCCAGGCTGGTCAGCCGTTCGCTCTTGAGCGGTGAAAACTCGATCGAAAAAGTGAAGCGTCGGCGAGTTGACGGCAGGATGCTCCGTGTTCCATTCACGATCCAGATGATCGGGCAGCGTACCTGATCGAGAAAGGTATTTACCCTTGCTTTGTTATCCTTGTTTCCGACCATGATGTCTGAAAGCCACGTCGAGCCGCCGTCGAGTATGTCCTCAGCTTCGTCGACTACGATGACGGAGGTAGCTGGGTCGAGGGATGCATCTACCAAGCCGAGATTCCCGAGGGCTTCACTCTGGCGGCCATCTTCCCGTTCGTAGAAATATGCGGTCTTTCCTGCTTCGGCGGCGAGCGCTCTGGCGAATTCGGTCTTGCCGCTTCCTTCGCTACCGTGGAGCAGGAGCTGAGCGGGCGTCTTCCCTTTAAGGAGCGTCAGGCAGAGGGTGCGCTGCTTCTCTGATACGGGGAAAGAATCGAAAGGATAGACGGACCCGCTTCTGGTTTTCGCCAGGTTCTCGTAAAAGTTTCGGGCGCCGGGAAGTGTGAGAAACTCGACGATGGGGTAGGTCAGCTCGAAATCGAGCCGGTCTGGTCGTGAGTTGTCGATGAGGCGCTGCATTCGCAGGGTGCCTCTCGGCCTCAGCGCTTCGTAAAGCTCACTTTCCGTCCGGCCGAGGCAGATGGCGATCCCGCGATGGACTTCCCGTTTATTCCATGCGTTGAAGAGGCTTTCGAATTTGTCGAAACTCCCTTCAACGAAAAAGAAAATCAGGAGAGAAAGTTCCACAGCGCTTAGCTTGAAGGTATCCTTCAGGAAGGAAAGCCGCTTCTCAAATTCCGTCGAGGGCTTCGGCGTATTCGCAAGCCGACAATGCGTTTCGAGAGCTTTGACTGCCTGATTCCGGTATCCCTTTGTGTCGCAGACGCGGAGCAGGGTAGTCAGTAGTTCCTGGGGATTCTCATCGATTTCGAGGCCTTGTATGAAGCGTTCGCCGGTCTCTACCATCTCGGCGGAAAAACCGGCCTTGTGCGCGACCAGCGGTAGAAGGTCCCGCACTATGCGCTGCTTGCGCGTCTGATCGAGATGAGTGTAGACGAGTTCAAGAAATTCGTCGGTGAAGCGATGCCGGGAGAGGAGCTGGCGGACATAGGTTTCTTCGAAGGAAGAAAGGACGACGTCGCGCCGCGATCTGCGGCGCAGCTTGTTCTCGCTATCCCCATCGGCTTCGAATGGATTGTACCTTCTGCGCATCATGATCTCCTGATGCGTAGAGGCTACCTGGCAGGTCTGTCAGAAAGTGCTAGATATTGCTCGACCGATACTGCGCGGTGATTTGTTCCACTTCAGTCTGTACTAGGTCGCGGAGCATGGAAGGTTCGAGCACGCGGACTTGCGCGCCCAAGCTAAGTACCCAGCGCTTGATCTCTTCAGTTCCGGCCGCCCTGAACCGGAGAGTGAGGCTCCCATCCTTCTCTTCATCCAGCCGCTGGTTGGTCGCCCAAATCCGTTCCCGGATGTACGGTGCCGCCTTGGCGTTGAACCGCAGTACGACATCGATAGGCTTTTCGATGACGATGCCGAAGCTCTCCGCAAGCAGAGCTCGGGGATCATAGGCCTCCGGCGGCGTGAAGCGCTCCTTCTTCGCGGTCAGATCTTGTATTCGGTCGATGGCTAAGACTCGGATATCTTGTCCGTGCTTGGGAACAGCGGCGATGAGGTAAAGTCCGTTGTCATACTCCATGATGGTGAGGGGATGGATGTCATAGGTCTTCACTAGCCCGGTGGACGCCGCCGCGTAGGTAACGGAGCACACCTCCCGCTTATCAACCGCAGTGAGTATGGTCCTGACCAGGGGCCCCTTTTCTCCGTAATCTTTTTTTCGTTTGAGGGCGACGTGCACGTCGGCTGCCCGATCGATAGGGCGAAGCACGTTCTTTCTGCGCAGTTTTTCTTTTAGTGTTCCGATCTGCGGCGCGAGATCGCCGGTATCAAGGAGTCCTGAGTTCTCTATTACAAGGGATAGGAGCAGCCGTTCTTTCTGGTCGAGTAGCAGTAGCGCATCACCTTCCGCCTCATAATCGTTTCTCCCATGAATCTTCCAGCGCATCTGGTTTGTCGGGCCGTAGGGATCAAGCTCGTTGTAGAGCGGTACTCCGTGTTCCTGTAGGCTGTCGAGGAGCCGATAGACCGTACTTTCGCTCGCGTCATCGAGGGCCTTCCGCAGCTCCTTGATAGTTACGCCCTGCGGTCTCTTAACGAGCTCGAAGGCCCGGAGATATTTGAGAGTGAAGTCTCTCCGCATGTTTTGTGCTCCCCGTCGGTGTTATCTACAAGTGTATTACTCACGGACGTCTTTTGCCAGCAGTATTTCGGCGGCTTCGTCCAAGCGCGGGAGCAGTGTGTTTCGTCGTTTCGGCGCGGAGGCTTCCTCCAGCATGTGCCTGAATGAGTACGGCGGCGGATTGCACTCAGATGTCTGCCGGCAGTCCGCGCACCAGAGCGTTCCCTTGCCCCCGGAGAGTCCTCGCCCGCCGCTGAGGAGCCCTGCCCGGCCGCCGCAGCGGGGGCAGGTCATGGCGTATCGCCCGGTGGCAAGGGTATGCATGAGGAGTCCCAGCGGTTGGTACTGCAGGCCGGTGACGCTGAACCCAAATGCCAAGGGGCGTCCCGTCGCGTAGTAGAGGGCGGGATCCTCCATGATTATCTTCCGATATTCGTAGAATAGGGGCAAGTGTTCAACCAGAAACGCGCGCTGGTCCCGTTGCTCCCAGGCGAGGGCCTTCGTCTTATGCGCTTCCAGCTCAGGAAGCGCGGAAGGCTCGGTGACGACCGCCCAGTCGAGGAAATCCCGAGCGTTGAGAATTCCCCAGCCACTTCGCCGGGTCCTACCGTCGACAGAGCAGATGTGCCATCCGACAGTAGGTCTCGTGCCAATGCTTCCGTCATCTTTGTCGAAAAAGTTTCTCTCGTCGTTAATGTAAGGGAAAAGGTCCGCGAGTTCAGCCGTCGGCTCCAGTCTCTTCTCAATGATATTCATGTAGCTCCCGCCATCATCGGAAACCAGCCATTTCCCGACCAGCGCGGTCAGGTACAGTTCTTTTACCGCAATATTCACTTCAACTACCTCCATCGCGGTGAAAGTATTAGCGTGATATCTAGCAGAAAGTGACTGATATGGGACTTAGCGTTAATTAAAGGAAAAGCGCTTGGTAGATGAATCGGGGGCCAGTAGATTAGAGACTGAGGGTGCTAGATAATATCTCAAAGGATAAAAATCTCCAATATAGGTGCTCGTTAAGTTATTCCTATTCACTCGAAAGAAATGCAGTTGCACCAAGAGATAGTAAAGAGTAAACTGACTTAATCATAAAAGGAGCGAGAACATGGCCGACGGTCTCAACCCTGAGCAACTAGCAGCGGTTCAAGCGATCGATGGCCCTCTGCTCATTATTGCCGGTCCTGGGGCTGGAAAAACTAAAACTCTCGTAGAGCGCATCGTCCACCTCATTGTGGACCAGCGAATACCCTCTGAAAGCATCCTTGTCGCAACTTTTACTGAAAAAGCAGCCAAGGAACTTGTGACTCGGGTCTCCAATCGTGCTGTTGACCTTGGGGTGGAAATCAACCTTACAGAAATGTATATAGGGACCCTTCACTCGATCTTCCTCCGGATCATTGAGCAATACAGGCCGAAAACTAGACTCCTTCGAAATTACCGTGTTCTTGACAGCTTTGAGCAGCAATACCTCATCCATCGGTCTCTTCAATCATTCCACTCAATCGATGGCTCTTCACAGATCACAAACCCTGTAGCTCCGCGATGGGAGCAAGCCGAGAACATCGCGAGGCTTGTCAACAAGGCTGCTGAGGAAGACCTAAGCATCGATAGACTAAAAGATTCCGACTCTGCACTTCTAAAGGCATACGGCGCGCTCGTGGAGAGGTACCGTGGGCTTCTCCAAGAAGAAAACGCGCTGGACTTCTCGACGATTCAGTCTACTCTTCTTGACCTGATACGCGAACGACCGGATGTCTTGGATGACTTGAGGGTAAAGATCCGGTATCTCATGATTGATGAGTACCAGGATACGAACGCGATCCAAGAGAAGATCGTTCTTTTGCTTGCGGCCCCATCGAACAATATCTGCGTCGTTGGAGATGATGACCAAAGCCTCTATCGGTTCCGAGGGGCGACGGTACAGAATATTCTCGAATTCCAAAAGAATTTTCCCCCAGGCGCCTGCAAGAAAATTGAACTTACGACCAACTACCGATCGCATCCGGGTATCGTGGACTTCTACAATCGCTGGATGGCGGGCATTCCGGCAAAAGGTTCGTGGATAGGCGACGAAGGCCAGAGCTTTAGGTATCCCAAAGTTATACGTCCACGGGATGCGGTATTCGAAGACTATGCATCGGTAGCGAAGGTCGTTGGCCACGAGACCCAAGACTCTTGGAACGATGAAGTCCTATCTTTCGTTGAAGCCCTCAAAGGGAAAGGGCTACTCAAGGACTATAACCAAGTTGCATTCCTCTTCCGCTCGGTGAAGAGCGATAAAGTAATCAAACTTGCGTCTTTTCTTGAAGAGCACGGGATCCCTGTATTCTCCCCCCGTTCTGCTCTCTTCTTCGAGCGGGAAGAAGTCAGACTGATGCTCGGCGCCTTCTCATTCATGTTTCCTAACCTCATCGAGAACCACCTCCAATGGCAAGAAGGGGCAGAACTCAAAGAATGGAAGTACTACGAGGACTGCCTCTCATTCTTCACGGACGCTATCCGAGCGAACCGCGAGGAGAATACATCGTTATTGAAGTGGTGTGCGCAGAAAGCAAAGGGTCATACGGAGATGAGGGAGAACACCAACTACGGCTTCGCCTCGCTCTTCTACGAACTCCTCGCCTTCCCGATGTTCTCGCAGTATTTGGATGTGGATCTATCGGGCGGAGCCGCCGATCTTAGGCCTATCTATAATCTCGCGCTCTTTAGCCAACTTCTTTCCCAGTTCGAATTTCTCCATAACATCATCGTCTTGACGCCAGAGAGGTTATCCAGAGATCTCCGGGCTCTCTTCAATCAATATTTGCGGTATCTTCTGGATGGAGGCATTGCTGAGTACGAGGACTTCGAGGGAGTTACCCCGCCCGGATGCGTCTCCTTCATGACGATCCACCAGTCCAAAGGGTTGGAATTCCCAATTGTCCTCGTCGATTCCCTTAATAGCGTGCCGACCAGATCAGATGAAGAAATTGACAAGGAGCTTACGGCCCATTATCGGGAAGAGGAGGCCTTCGAGCCAGTCGAGAGGATCAAATACTTCGACTTCTGGAGACTCTATTACACGGCCTTCTCACGGGCTCGAGATTTTCTCGCTCTCTCGGGAGCGGAAAATCGGCAAGGGAAAGGACGATCTCGCCTGCCATCAGCTTCCTTCCTCTCGCTTTATGATCAGCTGCCCGATTGGCGCGACGCAGGCATCCTATCAGAGAACATTCGGCTCTCAGAGGTAACACCGCCTAATATTAAGCATGAGTACGCTTTCACCTCTCATATCCTCTTATACGAGAACTGCCCTCGCCAATATATGTTCTTCCGAGAACTTGAATTCAGCCCGGTGCGTACAAACGCCATACTATTCGGTACTCTCGTTCATCAGACTATCGAGGATGTACACAAGGCCGTACTTGCTGGTGCGGCGGAATCAATAACCCCCGAAAATCTGCACTCGTGGTTGAACGCCAATTATGCCAGCATATCAAAGGCGACTCGGACCTACCTCGCACCGAATACTCTAGCGGCGGTCTATGACCATATTGAGCGCTACGTTGACCGTGCCAGTCGCGACTGGAGTATTATCGAGGAAGCGGAGCTCCGCGTTGCATTGGTCAAGGAAGAGTACATCCTGACCGGTTCCATCGACCTGTTGAGAGGCCGAGATGGCACTGTGGAGATAGTCGACTTCAAGACGGAGAAGAAACCCGACATCAACGAGTTGAAGGACCGCGAGAAACTCGAACGATACCGAAGGCAGCTTGAAGTTTACGCCCATATCGTTGAAGAACGTTATGGGCGGAACGTTAGCCGTATGCATCTCTATTACACCGGTGCGAAGGGAGAAAACCCCTATATCAGCTTCGACTTTGAAAATAGGAAGATCGATAAAACGATCGACACCATAGCGAAAGTTGTAGATAAGATCGAAGCCAAGAGCTTTGGAACTGTGGGCATAGAGAAGACTGATAAACACTGCAAGGATTGCGATATTAAGCCGTTCTGTTGGAGCAATGAAACTGATGCACGAGGATGAACCGATGAGTGATGTTAGGGAAAAAGAAGCGATTTACACGAAAGACGGACTAGGTCAATACACCTTCGAACAGGAACCGATTCGCGGTTATCCGGAGCTTCGCTGGACGGGAAAACGTCCCTTCAGAGGGACCTCTTATTTTCCTGCCCAGCTCAAGGAATGCCACGGCGACACCATTGATGGCTGGCGAAACAAGCTCTATTGGGGAGACAACCTCCAAGTAATGAGCCACCTCCTGCGTGAATACCGAGGCAAGGTACGGCTCATCTACATTGATCCGCCCTTTGACTCGAAGGCGGACTACAAGAAGAAAATCGAACGTCGCGGCGTGAGTGTAGAGAGTGATAGTAGTGCCTTTGAAGAAAAGCAATATACTGACATATGGAATAACGATGAATATCTTCAATTCATTTACGAGAGACTCATCCTTATGAGAGAGTTGCTTACTGACGATGGAAGCTTATGGCTCCATTGTGATACAAGCAGAGGCCATTTTCTCAGAATACTTCTTGATGAGGTATTCGGACCAAAAAACTATAAGAATGAGATCTATTGGTATTATTACAATAAGATGCCTGATTCTCGGAAAGGAATATTTCCTAGAGCTACAGATACCCTGTTGTTCTATTCAAAAAGCAAGCCACAATCGATATTCAACGCCCTTAAAGAAGATAGAGATATGCCTGTCAAACAGCTAGTAAGAAAAAAGGTTGACGGGAAGATGGTGAATGCCCGAGATGAAAATGGCAAAGTCTTATATCAAACAAGTGAGACTCGTGTAATAGATAATGTATGGCGTTTATCAATGCTCCAACCTGCTGATAAAACAGAGAACCTCCTTTACCCGACACAGAAACCGGAACATCTACTTGAGAGAGTTATTAAATCATCGTCAAATCCTGGGGATATTGTTTTCGATTGCTTCATGGGCTCGGGTACAACACAAGCCGTCGCCATGAAACTAGGCCGCCGTTTCCTGGGTGCTGATATCAACTTGGGGGCTATACAGACCACAACCAAACGTCTTCTAGGAGTAGCCAATGAACTTCAAGGCGCTCCTAAAGAGCTAGCATTTAGTGATACCGAAAAGCCAGAGAAATCATATACCGGTTTCGAAGTGTACACAGTCAACCACTACGACTTCTTCCGAAATGAGCTAGAAGCGAAGGAACTCCTCATTGAGGCCCTTGAGCTTCAGGCTTTGCCGGGGAATATGCTCTGGGACGGTGAATCCGATGGATGGATGGTCAAGATTCTTGCCGTGAACCGCCTCGCAACTGCAGCCGACCTCAACCCCATCCTTGCCAATCTTGACTATAAGACTTGGGAAAGAAGAGCCAAGGCTACACCCGAAAAACCAGTTGAGCGAATCAAGCTTGTATGCATGGGCCACGACCCTGAGTTGAAGGCGCAGTTCAAGAAGGAGATGGATAAGCTCGGTTACAAGGTTGACATTGAGGTTCTCGATATCCTTAGAGATAAACAGGAACTCCAGTTCAAGCGCGATTCAGAAGCTCGGATCAACCTTACTAAGAAAACACTTGAGATTAAGAAATTCTATCCTATGAATCTTCTTCAAAAGCTATCGCTTGAGAAGACGAAGGTAGGTGACTGGCGCGAACTGGTAGACTCCATTCTGATTGACTGGAATTACGATGGAGCGGTATTCAGTCCGACTCTCATCGATATTCCTGAGAAGAACGACCTAGTTAAGGGTATTTACGGTGTGCCCGATGGCATTGGCACAGTCAGAGTCAAGATCACGGACCTCCTTGCGGAATCCTGGGAAGGGAATGTGGAGGTCTAAGCGATATGCCAAGAAAGAAGCTAGTTGAATCCGAAGTTACTAAGCCATTCTTCGAGTATCTCTGGACCTTCTATAAGAGAAATCGCGGTCAAATACGCTTCTCCTATAAGGATCTCACAAAGCGCCTCCTCGATTATATGGATCCAGCCAATGCCGGAGCATTCCTCAGGCAGCCGCAGTACGAGGCCTTCGAGATGTACGTCTTCTTGAAAGAGTACCTCAACAATCCTCGCCTTGCTGATCTCCTTGATCAGTGGCGCCATAATGAGGGCAAATTCCAGCTCCGAAATACTCTTGTCCAGGATCAGGGCGACTTCTTCCTCGATCCGACGGCAGATGCGGAGCGCTATGAAGCTGCATTCCAGAAGCTAAACGCGGTGCGGCAAGACTATGCTAATTATATTTTTGCCCTAACAATGGGAGTAGGAAAGACGATACTCATGGCAGTATGTATCTACTATGAGTTTTTGCTTGCCCGCAAGTTCCCTCAGGACGAACGCTTCTGCCACAACGTTATAGTATTCGCTCCCGACACGACGGTTCTGCAATCCTTGAAAGAGATACAAGACTTCGACAAGACAAAAATCCTGCCGCCCGAATATGCACGAAGTATAGAGTCGGAGGTGAAGTTCCACTTCCTCGAAGAGGCGGGGGTTACTCTTAACGTCCTGGACCGATCTGCATTCAATGTAGTTATATCGAACACTCAGAAAATAATCCTCAAGCGAAAGAGCGTTGAGAAGAGTCCCGTTCAGAAGCTATTCCAGAATAGTTGGAAAGATCTCCTCGCAAAGGACAAGGATGCCGACCTCTATGCTGTCGCCGAGGACGAGGGAGAGCTTGCTACGAACCAGCGCTTCCAGAAGCTCGCTCGCCTTCATCAGCTGGGTATCTTCGTAGATGAAGCTCATCACGCCTTCGGAAAGACCCTCGGCAGGGATATGGGCGACCACAGCTCAGCTACGAGCCTCAGGTTGACCATTGATATTCTGGCCAAAGAACTTGCCTTTGCTGGGACCAAAGTCGTTGCGTGCTATAACTTCACGGGAACGCCCTATGTTGAGAACGAGCTTATGCCCGAGGTCGTCTATGCATTCTCTCTAAAGCAGGCCATCGAAGCAAAATACTTAAAGACAGCCTCAGTCACAAGAGTCGAGAATGCCAAATCCCTAACATTCATTCGCAACGCGATCAAAAGCTTCGTGGCAGAGCACGGCGATAAGCGTTATGAAGGAATGCTCCCCAAGATGGCGATCTTTGCCTCGACCATAGAGGAGCTTCAAGATGAGCTTAAGCCGCAGGTAGAGAAAGTTGTCGCCGAACTTGGATTGCCGACGGAATCCATACTTGTAAATGTCGGAGTGGAGAAGCTCACCGGGCAAGATGACATACGTGACTTCAGAGCATTAGACTCGAAGGATTCGAAGAAGAGATTTATCCTTCTCGTTGGCAAAGGAAAAGAAGGATGGAACTGCCGCTCACTCTTCTCGGTCGCCCTGTTCCGTCAGCCAAAATCCAAGATATTCGTGCTCCAAGCTACCATGCGCTGCCTTAGATCCATCACAAACATCCAACAGGACGGGCATATCTTCCTGTCGGACGAAAACTATAAAATTCTCGAGAAGGAACTAGAAGCTAACTTCCGCCTTTCCGTCGATGAGTTCCAGAGCAAAGCCGATGATGGGAAAAAGAAGGTGATTGTCCGGCCCAGAAAGCCATTAGTCTTCGTCGATATGGTTGAATCCAAGACAATGTACTCACTCGAGCGAAAGGAAACCAAACCGGGCTTCGCCTTGAAGCTCGATGAGATCGATGTATCAAAGTATCGAATAATCGAGACCACGACCGATATCAGGCGTATCGAGAAAGGTGGTGGTGCGACACGTGACTTGACCGCCCTACGCGAGGATATGGTGTACTCGGAACTAAGCCTAGTTGCAGAGATCTCAAGATACCTCAATATGTCTCCTTTGGACGTGGAAGACATTCTCTCAGGGACCCAGGAGGGAATCGACGGTATCCTTGGCTGGGTGAACAGGGCGAATGAAATCCTCTACGATACAGTGATACCTCAGCTGTTCAAGGAGCTATACGACATTCAAGAGTACCGAGGACCTAAGCGAAAAGTGAGGAAGCTCCTCGTCAAGGAGCCGCCGGATGGCGAGGGTGGCTACGAGATCCGGGTCGATCCAACTCTATACGCCGAAGAGTCCACACCTGAGTACATGGCCCTCTCTGAAAGGAGCTTCCATCTCTCAGGTTATGGCTTCGATTCAATTCCTGAACTCGAATTCTTCAAGCTCAATCTACCAAACGAGAAAATAAAGCGCATTTGGTTCACAGGGATGCTCACTGCTGGTCAGACAGAATTCAATGTTCACTATATTGACCCAAGCTCCAATGCATTGAGAACCTACTACCCGGACTTCCTCATTGAGCTTGATGGGGGCACATATCTGATCGCCGAAGTTAAGGGAGAACACATGCTTGATGACCCTGTTACTCTTGCGAAAAAGGAATACGCCGAGAAGATGGCGGAAGAGAATAGTATGTCGTATGTACTAATACCGGCGAGTCAGGCAGCTAGAATGCTTGTCGTTTAACGCATATGATCCGGCGCCTGCTAACATTCGAGAGTGTTGATTCTATTGTCCGATATGAGGGGGAAGACCAATGCAGCCAGAGCTAATCAAAGATGATGTCAGCTTCACTTTTGGCGAAGGATTCCTTGATGATCATGTCGGGCATATAATCACTGATCCTGGCATCGCAATTCTTGAACTGATCGCCAATAGTTATGACGCGGGTGCGACGGAAGTACGTGTGATCTGGCCTGAAAGGATAGGTGAAACGCTAAAGGTTGATGATAATGGGATCGGCATGACTCTTGATGAGTTCAATAGTCGTTGGAGGAAACTTAAATACAATCGCCTTGACGAGCAAGGCGAGGATGTACTTTTTCCACCTGGGTCGGCCTCAAAAAAGAGAAAGGCCTTCGGAAGAAGTGGGAAAGGAAGGCATGGAGCATTCTGCTTCTCAGATCGATACCAAATCGCAACGTGCAAAGATGGGAAAAGGACTACAGCCGTCGTCTCGCGAGCTACAGCAGGAAATGAACCCTTCCACTGCGAAATCATTAGCCATGAAGACGACTTATCCCATGGAACCTCGATTGAGGCAACGGTAACAAAGAAGCTAGAAACGACTGATCGGATCATAGAGCTAGTCGGATCGAAGTTTGCTGTCGATCCTGAGTTCACAGTGTTTATCAACGGAGGGAAGATCGACCTCTTATCTCTCGATGGAATTGAAACAGAGCTTATTACTTGCATGTATGGAGATATCAAGGTCCATGAAATCCAGGCAACCCAAGTTGAAAGAAATACACGCTTCCGTGGAATCACTTGGTGGACCAACAGAAGAATGGTTGGAAATTCTTCATGGTCTGGGCTTGATGAAAGAGGAGCAATTCTTGATGGAAGGACCGCTGCTGCAAAGAAGTATTCCTTCATTATAGAAGCTGATATGTTAAAGGACGAAGTTAAACCGGATTGGTCTGGCTACTTCGAAACAAAACGATCACTTGAAATACTCGATCTTGTAAAAGAGCATGTGATTAAGAGACTACATGTGCTCTTGGCTGACTCTCGCAGGGAAAGAAAGTTAGCCGTTATAGAACAACATAAGAATGCAATCGGCGAGTTGCCAATCTTGTCACAGCGAGTGGTCGGAGAATTCATCGACGAAGTCCAACAGAACTGTCCAACTTTATCGGAAATAGATCTATCGCGAACCGTCGATATTCTTACAAAGCTTGAACACTCTCGAAGCGGCTACGATTTATTGGAAAACTTAGCAAGATGTTCACCAAATGATCTTGATACTTGGAATCGTTTGCTTCAACAGTGGACGGCTACGAATGCTGAAATCATCCTAAACGAGCTTGGTCGCCGTCTTAGGCTAATCGATGAGCTAACCAAGCTTATTCACGATTCGAGTTCAGATGAACTACACGATCTTCAGCCTCTCTTTGCTCGTGGTCTATGGATTTTCGGGCCAGAATATGAATCTCCAGAGTTCATGTCAAATAGAGGAATGGCAACAATTATCAGGAAGCTGTTGGGAGGCACGGAAGAGAAAATCAAGATTGAAAGACCTGATCTTGTTGTCTTGCCAGATTCTTCAATCGGAATATATGCTGCTGATTCACATGACGATAGTGGAGAGCCAAATGGCTTCAGGAGTGTCGTAATTGTCGAGCTAAAGAAAGGCGGGTTCAATATTACTGTTAAGGAATTGCGGCAGGCAGAAGACTATGTTCAGGATATCAGAAAGGCAAAGCTAGTACAGGATACAACAAAAATCACAGCCTTTGTACTTGGTGCAACGATCGAAGATTGCGAGCCTAGGCGCATAGGGGATGGTGATAGAATCCAAGTGATACCACTTGCATACGACCTGATTCTTCGAAAAGCACATGCAAGAACATTTAACTTATTGAATCGACTTGAGAAGGCTGAGCCCGTAAGAATTGATAAAGATGTTCAAACCGCTCTTGAAGCTTCGGGAATGGGAGCGCTTTTCGCCGCTGCCGCTAACTAGGGTAAGAGTATCAAGACGGGCGCTCGTGGGTTATTCTTAACCTCTTGCCCTCGGCGACAATTTGTCCTTCTTCGATGAGCCGTCCTACAAGCCGCTTGGCCTCCGCAGAGCTGATCCCGAGCTTCTCGGCCGTCTTGTCTCGGCCGTGGATGAAAGGAAGGTCGGCTCCATCCTTCGCCGCTTCTAGGAAGACATCTGGCGTTACAGGGTGACCATAGGATTGCGGAATCTTCCGACCTAAGTAGGAGTCCGCACCTTTCTTTTCGTCGGCTATTACCGAGGCGTCTCTGGTTAGGCGTTGTTGTCTATGCTCTACCTTGTCCGGTGCAGTTAGTAGGAGGGCTCCTACCTCGATCGATGCCGATACGAACAGAAGTAGGACGAGTAGGAGAACTTCAGGCCGGAGTCCTATCGCTCGTCCTAATAGAACGATCATGCTCCCATAGTCCTGGGAAATACTTCCTAGCTCGGTAACAGAAAGTGAGGCCAGGATAGACTGCTTCCTATCGCGTAGGACGGCGAGAGAAGATTCGAGACGTGAGGCCGCTGTCGTGTAGTCTGTGGGGAGAGCTTGAATGCGCGCAACGAGGGCGGATATCTCATCGTCGATGGAGCGTAGCTCATCCTGCTGGGCGAGGTAGATAGGAGAAGAACGAATGTCGTCTCGTGCGATAGCGGAGAACGAGCCCCTTGAGAGTTCGACGACCTGGAGGCTCGATCCGAGACTCGCTATCCCCGAGAGGACGATGAGGGCAGCGGCGTAGACGCGATAGGCGCCTCCCTTGCGCCACGATAGAATCTTGGCGCCTTCAAGGGCGACAGCGACGACGCCCAGCAGGACCTTGGTGAAGAAGCTACCTCCGCCCATGGACAGGAGGAGCACGAGAGTCAGCGTGGCCGAAACAGCCCAGAGCAAGAAGCCGAACGACAAACGAAATACCGACTCGACCTTGGAATCAGAACTAATGGACATAGGCTCCTCTTATTATGCTTGGAGTGGATAGGCTAGAAGTAGGCACCATGTCGAAGGGAGCGCAGCGGAACCAAGCGGCGGAGCAAAGAAAGCCCCGCCTGGTGAAGCGGCCAGACGGGGCGGGGGAAAGGATCGCGATGCTATTGGGCAGCGAACTGCGAGGCGGCTTCCTTGTATGCTGTGGTCATAGCTTCGAGCTTCGTCTCGAGCGCTTCAACCTGGATGCCGACAGGCTTGAAGGATTCCGGCACCGACGTTGTATAGCGATAGACGGGGACGGTGCCGCCCATGGCGTTCACGCCCGATTCCTTGGCCAGGTAATAGTGCGTCATGGAAACGTAGCCGGTACCGTGGATGCCGGATTCATCGGGGTTTTCGACGATCAGGTTGGAGGTTCGGTTCTGGTAGCCTGGTGAGCGCATCGTCTGGGCCGTGACGGGGCGCGGGGTCGCGGTTCCCCACACCTGAATCGAGGCGGGGCCGAAGTTCTTGATTTCGCCCTGGATGATGAAGGTCGGGATGGTGGCCTGTAGGGTATCGATCTGGGATTGCAGGGCCTTCGCGACGACTTGGTAGTTCGCGTCGAAGATCTCCTTCACCAGGCGCTTCTGGTAACCGTAGCGGTAGGATTCGGCCAGGGCGATGAGCAACTTCTGGGCCTCGTCGTAGCGGGACGAGGTGTCGGAGGAGGTGACCTTGTAGGCGGCAAGGGAGCCTTTGAGGTCGTTGCCTGAGTTTACAGCGGCCTTGAAGACGGGCGCCGATGAAAGATCAAGGGTCTGGGTAAGGCCGAGGTCGGTAGAAGTAACCTTGATTGACGAAAGGTCGCTCAAGCGGTCGATGGTCGATAGGACTTGAGAAGCGACGGTCTCATCGAGGGGGAGGATGCCGTCCTGGTCGAGCGTGAAGGACCGAGTCTGTCCGGAAGGAATGGTGAGCGTGATGATCTGGCCCTTGGCGATAACCTGCTGATCGCTCTTAGCATTCTTCTTCGTGAGGGTCTCAGTATCCCATTCACGAATCTTCTTCTCGTCGAGCTTCTCCTCGGCGCCTGACTTCTGGAAATCGCCAAAGCGATTGACCACGTAGCCGCCCTGGCGGTAGTCGACCTGAAAGCGTCCATACTTGGTGACCGTGTAGGAATCATAGGTCTGGACGTAGCTGAGCTGAAGGCTTGAGCCCGTCGTATCGTTCGCCACGGTGAACTGAGCGGTTGAAGAAGCTTTCTTGAACACCTGCTCTTGCGAGAGCTGCCGGTCTTCAGTCTTGTCGAAAGTCCGGTAGGTCATGCAACCGGGAAGGAAGAAGAGAGAAGAAACGAGAAGGAAAAGGGACAGACGCTTCATAAGGACTCCTTGCTGGAGAGGTGTAGACTATGCGGCCGCATAGTAAGCCTCGTAAGCGTCAGAAGCTGACACCCTTGGGCTCCTTTTATAAATAGAGACTGAAACCAGCTGAAGGAATGCGATCACCTATGAATCCTCCAATATCGCATCGTACTCCCGCGCACGTGTCCTCTCTGCGCTTCTTGCCAGAACGTCCGTACCTCTGGGACGGGGAATGCCACCCTGGGCAAAAGGTCGGCAACTTCTGCCGCCATGAGGACGGGATGTACTGGCCCGACCTCATCAGGTAAAGCGAGCCGTGAAAATATCTGCCTTGAGACTACGCTCGTGGAGATTAGGTCTTGGTGTCAGCTATCGCGGTTCCGCCCCTATCCTCCATGATGACCGGGCGGGTCGAATTGAATAGCCGGAGATGATGCTGTAGTTCGCCCTTATCTGTCTTTATGATTTTTATTGCAAGAAGGGTAGGATGCTTATCAGCGCCAAGGCGGCTCAGCTCGGATGCGACATGCGTTTCCAGATCCGCGCTCCGAGAACGCCGGATCTGAAGCAGAGCGACAATGGCGATATGTTCTTCTTCGGCGATTCGTTGTAGTCGAGCGATGAGGGATGGATACCGGTCTGTGCCGTCAAGGTCCGTCCTGATGAAACTAAGGTAGTCGATGAAAACGACCTCTATCCTGTGCTCCACCTTCAGCCTGTGAATATCCTCGGCGAGCGTATCGATGTGGTATTCAGATGGATCGATCAGATAGAAGGGCGCAGCATAGATCTTCTCTACACCTCTGAGGAGCTTTCCAAACTCCATTATAGGCAGACTGCCTTTGTTAAGCGTATCAGAAGGAATCGAAGAAACGGTAGAGGTCATGATCTTCGTGATGACGTCAGCTCGGTACCCCAGCGAGATGTAACAGGTCGGTTGACGGCGTTCGATCGCAAAACTTGCCGCCAAGTTGAGCGCAACTCTTGTCTTCCCGCCAGCTGGTCGCTCCGCGATAAAGACAAGGTTACCCGGTGAAATCTCCTGGCTGAAGGTACGTAAATAGAAATGAGCCGCCTGGGATTCATCCACGTTCTGAAGCTCGTCGATAGTCATTCTTTGTCCTCCTATATGGTGAATACATATAGCCATGCAACAGTGCCGAATGCAGGCGCTGTTGCGATGAGGATTTTGAATATCGCGGGTGGATGATGGCGAACCGGCTCAGCTATACGCTTGCGTAAGGACCTCGTAGATCCGAACCATCGCCATGGTATCGAGGCCGCAGTAGGCCCGTAGTCCTTGGGCAAGTCGTGCCTTCTCCTCGGCGTCCTCGCAGCTGATGAGGCGAGCCCAGGCTGCTTGAGCGTCCTCGCCGTTGCGGACATCAAGGGTCTTGTAGCTGAGGTCAGGACAGAGTACGGGAAGGACCGCCTTGATGGAGTTGGAGCCCTTGAAGGCTGGATCGACGTATAGTTTACGGAAGACGTCCAAGAGATCGGAGAAACGGGGAAGAAAGGCCTGTAGGCCTTGGGCCAGCTCGGGGAGGAATGCTAATAGTTCGGAGATCACCCTTTTCTCAAAGGAAGCGTTGTACGCGATGATGCTCCCGATCGGGCCGATCTGGTCCACGAGGGCACGGGCGATATGGGGACGCGGATCGGATTGATCGGTGTGGAGGAAGCCTTCGGATTCCACAAGGCGGCCATCCTCGTGGAGGATGTGCAAGGAGAACTGGAAGGGGATGGAGCCGAAGGGGCCGAGACCTGGTAGGCGCGGGATAGCGGGACCGTCGGTCTCGAAATCCAGGAAGTAGAGCGGAAACGTGAGACCCGAGAGCCAGGAGCGGATGCCCGCCTGGTCGATGGATTTGGAGCCCGATAGGAAGAGCCGAACGAAGGTCTCGCCCCGGGAGCCGATGTCCGCGTCCGTTGGGAGGTCGTGAAGGTCGAGGATGTCCCGTTCGATCAGAGCATCTCGCTTATCGGCTCCGAGGTGCGGGATATCGAATACGGAGACCTCGGGGAGCTTCCAGAGCTTGGAGCAGTAGCCGAAGAAAGCGCATTCATAGGGCGAGGAACAGCGGGAACCGAGTCGGATAGATGGTTCGGCATCCGAGGCTAGGACCGCTTTGAAGGCGGCGAGCTTGCCGGGTACTTCGCCGAGGTGCTTCCGCATCTGCTTGGTGAGGTCGTCCATGGCGAAGAGGTTGGACAGGTCGGGATGACGGCAATCCCGGTTGAGGTGCATCAGGAAGGCGCGATTGATGCGGAGTCCCGCGCCCTCGTAGACGTAGGTCTGCACCGCGAGGTCCCAAACGTGTTCTTCCTTGGAGTGGGTAGTCGATTTGACTTCGATGAGGTCGAAGGAACCGTCATCGTTCCGTGTGAGGATGTCGGCTCGGGCGATGGTGTCGTCGTGGAAGAAGCAGGGTTCGAAGAAGACCGTTGCGTCCGTGGCCAGGGCCGCACGGGTCTCTTCCAGTGCGGCCTGCCACTGGAAGGGGTCTTCGTTGATGAGGACGCCACCGGGGAAGCGCTCCCGTGCGAGGATGCCGACCTCGTGCCCCTGGGAGAAGACCCGCTCCTTGGCGGCGGGAATCGGTGGAAGAAGATCGCGCCGGTAGGCTTCCAGCCAGAGACGCTTCGGGCATTGAAGGCCCACGAGGTACTTGGATTTCGATAGATGGATCTTCATCGAGGGGCCTCGTAGAGGGCAAGGGTTTTCTGGGCCTCAAGCTTGGCTCGTTCTCGGAGTTCGGCGGGCGCGAGGATCTCCGCGCCGGAACCGAAGCTCAATATCCAACGTAGTAGATCATCGGAACCGGAGGTCGTGAGGGAGAGGATTATCAAGCCGTCATCCTGGGATTCGATCTTCTGATCCGGCGCCCATTGGCGCTCGCGGACGTAGGGTGCTTCCTTGCCCGAGAAGCGGATCACCGCCTGGATCGGATCGTCCAGGGTGATGTCGAAGGCGGAGGAAAGGAGCGCATCGGCATCGAAGTCTTCAGGAGGCGTAAAGCTGGTAGATAGGAGCTTGGCGGATTGAAGACGATCGAGGGCGATGACCCTGATGGATTCGTGCTTCGGTATGCGGATGAAGAGGTAGAGGCCGCCTCGGTGCTCGACGAGCTTGAGAGCCTGGATCGTGTACCGCTTCACCGTTGAGGCGGAGAAGGAATGGTAGACGACTTCGCATTCTTTGCGGTTCTGCAGAGCCTCGAAGATCGTATCAAGGATGTCCTCCTTGCCGCTGTAGGCTTTCAAGGCATTGGGCGAGGCGGCGAAGAGAGAGTCGAGGGTTGCTCCGGAACCGGCCTTGGTGGAGGCGGAGGGAAGCAAGGCTGTCAATTTGGTACGGAGGGACGCGAGATCGGGAGCCACCTCGGAGTCAGCGAAAACTGCGTCCCTTTGCAACGTGAAGTACAGGAGAAATGCTTCCCTGGCGTTCAGGGAAATATTGGGCAGGCTGAGATTGGGCAGCTTCTTAATGTAGGAGTCCAGGAGAAAATGGCGCGTCTCGCCTCCGAAGGAGGATCGCTCGTCTGTCAACGGTAACCCCAACTCGTCCAGGGTACCGATCAATCTGAAAACCGAACGGCGGGAGAGATCAAGCTCGTCGGCGAGCTCCTTGTTCGTTGCGCCCTGGGGGCGGGAGAGGAGATCGACAGCCTTGAGAATTTTGATAATGTTACGACCGTACATAGAGAAAGAATACGCCATAGCAGGCCTCCGCACAATGAAGATTCCGAATCTTGAGAAGGTATAGCGGACTAGGGAGACGAAGGATGGCAGTGTTGTGAGAAGAAATTTGCGGTGTCGATGGGGCTGAAAATCCGTTCTGAAAGCGAAAATCTGGTATGTAGCGGGTACTTTGTAAGTACAGGATATATGTTGGCTTGTGCGTGCAGTAGTAGGTATTGCCTATCCTCTACTGCACTAGGAATCTTATAGAATGCCTATAGGGGGTTACTTTCCACGGCTCCTTTACATGTTTCTAGGAGAGATCGAAGTTGCGCCTCATTCGCCAAAATCACTTGAAATACAAATGGGTCGTCAGAAAGCGTACTTGATTCACGACCATACCGCCGTAGGAGATAAAACAACATCGCTTTCTGCACGTTGAAGCTCACTTTCCCGCTTTCCATTCCATAATCATATTCGACAATCCGCCGATGTTGTTCCTCCAATTTGGGGTGCGGTATTAGCTCAACGGTTATAGCGGTCTGCCAGTCTACATCCTGATCTTTTGAGTGCTCAGCGACTCTTCTCTTTCCAATTCTAAGAATTCGTCCCAAATTGAAGTCTCGAAAGGCGTTCCTTTTATGGCAATAGGCTCTCACATGCCACCTTTCTCCATCATGCGCAAGTGAGTGCGGTTCAATCCACCGTAGACCTTCTGAAACACTGCCAAATGAATGATACTCCACCTCTAACCCTTCACCCGCCCGCATAGCGATAAGTATTGCTCGTGTCACTTGTGCATCTAGTCGTCTTTGTGGCCGTGGTAAAAAACCCACACTTGGCACCCAACCAGTTGTACTTGCTGGCATTTCTTCGGAGGCTAAACGAGAAAGGTAGTCTAAAGGACTTTGGACAGGGAAAACCGGCTCAATAGTATCTGTCGCCAGATAAACCTTTATTCGGGGGTCGTAAACAAGATTCTGGGAAGCCAATGAGTTATATGCCGAAAGATCTGAGGATGCTTGTTGAGGCGAGAGAGAGAACTCTCTGATAATGTCGATTCGATTGACTCGACCCTCCCAGTAAAGTTTCGCTTCTATGTATTTTAACCTTTGTTCAACGCCCCAAGGGAATGACGATTTGACCTGATTCATGGGGATCAGTATACCATCAGGGAGATTATATATCAATCTATAAAATAGTATGTGTCTATTTACTTGACTCACTCCATAATATGGACTATATTCCATTTATAAGAACACTAGTGGAATCATGGGCAAGTTTTGCCCACCACTAGCCATCTGATTCTCAATCCTATACGAGGGTTAAGAGATCAAAGAGGGTGGAGAATATGGCAAACGAAGAGCAGAAGAGTGGTAAAAAAGAGTTCAAGCTCATGATCGACAATGAACTTTTTGTTTGGGCGAAAAGCCAGATTACGGGGGGTGAGATTCGGCAGTTGGGCTCTGTACCAGAAGGGGTTCAAGTATGGAAAAAGAACCACGGCAAACCTGATTCGTTGGTGGAACTGACCACTGTGGTAGACTTATCGGAACACGGAATTGAAAAGTTCAGTCTCCAGGAAGCCTCTTCTGGTGCGGGAACACCATGGGCTTACTAACTCAATCTGATTACGAGGAACTTAAAAGAATGAATGTTGTGTTTCGAGAAATCGAAGCACAACGGTTCTTGGTCTTTACTGAGTTTCCGCTACCGCCCGAGACCTTCTCGGTGAGATGCTGTGAAATCTTAGTTGTCATTCCGCCAGCCTACCCGTCTCAAGGGAATGATATGTTTTGGACATGGCCTAGGATTGTGCGACTGGATGGGAAGATTATCCCAGGAACGATCTCTGCTGAAATACCTGAAGGGAATCGAGATACTAGGACAGTTGACGGAAAAGTGTTTGAGAGGTGGTCCAGGCATTGGAATGTTGGTCAGCAGGTTTGGCGCGCAGGAAGGGATAATGTTGTCTCTATCATCAACCGCCTTACATATGTTCTTTCAAACTCACTTGAGGGGTAGCTGATGCCAACGGAACTATTTAAACATCCAAGAATCGTTCTTCTTGGTTCGCATGAAAGGCTGTTACAGGAATACTTCAGCAATCGTCCTAATGGTTCAGAGGGGGCTGCAATTGGCTTCTTTCGACTCATTAGTCGCGATGTTCAAGGATTAGAACTTTCAGAACGATATCTATGCGTAGATGTTGTTCTGTTCCAGAATTCATGGATAACTTCTGCTTCACCAGAACATCTGGCCTTTGAAATGGCGCCTCTACGCGAATTTTTTCGAAGAGCTGAAGAAGAGGATTTGGTTTTAAGCTTTATCCACAATCACCCAAGGCCGAATGTTGAGTTTTCTTTGCGTGATCATCAAAATGAACTCACCTTACTCAAGGCATTGATAGGGCGTAACGGGGAAACTGCACGACTAATTGCGCTATTGTATTCGAATAGTGCGTGGGCGGCGCATCTTCGCTACGGTCGTTGCCCTGAGTCCATACAACCCGTTCGACATGTAACAGTTATTGGAGATAGTTTAAAAGTATTTGGCGCTTTGGCGCTCGGTCAAACAGTAACAGAAATATTTCAGCGGCAACTAACAGCATTTGGAACGCCATTCACATCAATAATGCAGAGTCTGCGATTTGCTATAGTTGGTACCGGTGGAACAGGAAGCCCTATTGCAAATCTTCTCGTTCGCAGTGGAGCTGGTGAAATAATCCTGATTGATGAAGATCCTTTGGAAAAAACGAATTTGAATAGAGTTTTAGGATCATGTTTAAAAGACGTTGGAAAACAAAAAGCTGAACTAATTGCGCGACATCTCAATGAAATTGAGCTCCCCACGACTATTACTTCGGTCATTGGATTGATCGATACAAATATGAAAGCATTATCTGCGCTTTCTACTGCTGATGTGGTATTAGGATGTACTGATGATTATCTTGGTCGTGATATACTGAATTCTTCAGTATACTATTATTTGAATGCACTCATCGATGTTGGACTAGGC
Source organism: Spirochaetota bacterium (assembly GCA_023406985.1). GTDB lineage: Bacteria > Spirochaetota > Spirochaetia > Treponematales > Breznakiellaceae > JAEXTK01. Next base: position 90,214 of record JAEXTK010000180.1, read on the forward strand.
GGTCGCGTTGGACCGGATCGTGACGGCACTATAAGGCTCCTTAACCAAAAAGGCAGGATCAGTCGAATACTACCCGAAGACGGTAAGTGCCTATATTGCCAGCGTGAATTACGAAGTGAGTGGTTGGCCCGTCAACTTGAAATAAGGAATAAGCCTGATATTACTGAATCTGAGCTTCAGGAAAAATATTTATCAGGAGGAAAAGAACAGGCTCCAGGTGTAGCGCCATTCACTGGCACTGTTGCAAACTTGGCAATGACTACATTATTTGATTTGTTGGCTCCATTTCGAAGAATTCCTGGCGAGCTTCGTCGTGATAATCTGTGGGTTGATTTTACAAAAATGGAGTTTAAAAGTGACCAACCAATTGAGGACCATGAATGTCCATATTGCGGAACTAGGATATTCCTTGCGAAGCCAGAAACAGATGGGCTTCTCGGTCGTCCAATCTTTAAAATGTGAGTTAAGCGGAATATGCGGTACTATGATTGGTTAATATCTTTTATTGCTTCCTTAAAAGATGCCAAGTGGAATAGGGTAAAGTATGTGGACTCCACACCCACATTTACCACTATTGAACTCGTTGATGCTCCTCCAGCTAATAATTTAATCAAAGACGGGCAGTTTATCATTGTTAAAAGACAGAAGAACCCAAAATGGGCAATGTTTAAATGCCCTTGTGGATGTGGCCATGTTGTGACTCTTGCACTAGTTGCTGATAAGATTCCTCATTGGGTAGTTAGAAATTGGAAGGGTCGCCCTACGAT
>JAEXTK010000182.1 GCA_023406985.1 Spirochaetota bacterium
GAGCGCGGACACCGCCGGAGGCGGGGGGCTGACCTCGAGTTCTTCCGCAACGCGACGCTCGGCCAGTTCCTCGATCGGCCTTCGCCCCTGCGCCGGCTCCGGGCGGGGCCGAAGCTTCTGGGGCTCCTCGCGGTCGCGGCCGCCGCCCTCGCATGGCCGAATCCCGCCGCCCCCTTCGCGGCCCTCCTCTTCGCCCTCCTCGTCGGGGCGGCGTTCGGCCGGATCGGTCCGCGGCACCTCCTGCGCGGATTCCTGCCCGCCGTGCCTTACCTCGCCTTCGTGGTCTTCATCCAGCTCCTCTACACGTGGCCGGGCGACTCGGGCCCCGTCTACCTGCAGTTCGGGCCCCTCGACGTCACCCGAGCCGAACTGGTCAGATCCCTCCTCCTCGTGGTCCGCCTCGTGGCCCTCATGGCCCTGCTCGCCCTCTTTTCCGCGACCACCCCGCTCTCGGAGACTCTCCGCGCCTTCACCGCCTTCTTCGCACCGGCAGAGCGGGTGGGGCTCCCGGGCAAGGAACTGGCCACGATCTCGGGGATCGCGCTCCGCTTCGTCCCGGTGCTCGTGGACGAGGCCGAGCGCATCGCCGTCGCCCCGCTATCCCGCGGCGGCGGCTACGCGGGGAAGGGGAGGCTCCGCGCCGCCCTGGCCATGACCGTGCCGATCTTCCTCCGCGCCCTGGAGCGGGCGGAGGCCCTCGCCGTGGCCATGGAGCTACGGCTCTACGCCGGATCTCGACCGGACGTTGCGACGTCCGCGGACGCCGAGCGTCCGCGGACGCGCGGCGTCCGATCCGCCGCCTTGAGCGGCCGGGCCGCCCGTGAGCGGCGGCCCTAGTCCACAGGAACCGCGGGAAGTTCCCGCGCAGCGGAGGCAAGCCGATGGCAGTCCTACCCGTTCGGAAAATCGCGATAGCGGGCGCCCTGTCCGCCGTCGCCGTCGTGCTCGGCGTCACGAGGCTGGGGATGATTCCCTGGTTCGCCGGAGCGTCGCTCACCATCGCCCATGTGCCGGTGATCATCGGCGCCATCTTGGAGGGGCCCGTCGTCGGCCTCGTGATCGGCTTCCTCTTCGGCCTCTTCTCCCTGATCCAGGCCGCGATGGCGCCGAGCGGCATCGATGCCGCCTTCGTCAACCCGCTCATCTCCGTGTTGCCGCGCCTCTTCGTGGGTCCGGCCGCGAGCCTGGTCTACGTCCTCGTCGCCGGGAAGGCCGCGAAGGGCGGCCGGGCGGCCCTCGGCGTGATCGTCGCCGCCGTCGCCGGCACGCTCACGAACACGGTCCTCGTGCTCGGAGCCCTCGGCCTCGGCGGCTTCTTCCCCTGGCCGATGATCGCTGCGGTGGCCGTCGCCAACGGCCCCGCGGAGGCGGCGGTCGCCGCGGTCGTGTCCTTCGCGGTGATCGCCGCGTGGAAGCGGCTCCCCGTGGGCGGCGGCCGCGCGAAGGTCGCCAAGGACGAGGAGACCTGAGATGCTGCTCGCCGTGGATGTCCGGAACGGTACGGTCGCGGTGGGCGCCAAGGCCGACCGCAGGAACGAGGTCGGGCTCCCCGAGCCCTGGCAAGCCCGCTTCCGCCTATCCACGGCGGACCGGAGCGCGGACGAGTGGCGCTTCCTCATCCTCTCCCTGCTCCGCGAGGCGGGGGTGGATCCCCGCCTCGTGCGGCGGACCGCCCTCTCCTCGGCGGTCCCCGCCTACACCGAGCGCTTCCGCGAGGCCCTCGCCCGGTTCGCGCCGGACGGCCCCGCGCCCCTCGTGGTGGGGCCCGGCGTGAAGACGGGCGTGCGCATCCGGACGGACAACCCCGCGGAGGTGGGAGCGGACCTCGTCTGCGACGCCGCGGCCGCCTCGGCGTTGACGTCGCCGCCTTACCTGGTGGTCTCCTTCGGGACGGTGCTCTCCTTCACCGCGGTGGACGCGGCCGGCGACCTCGCGGGGGTGGCCATCGCGCCGGGCCTGGAATCCGCAGCCGCCGACCTGCGCGCGCACGCGGCCCAGCTGCCCCAGGTCCGCCTGGACGCCCCGAGCCGGGCCATCGGCAAGAACAGCGTGGAGTCCATCCGCGCGGGCGTGATGATCGGCTGGTCCGGCCTCGTGGACCGGCTCATCCAGACGGTCTCCATCGAGCTCGGCGAGCCGGGCCTCCGCGTCGCGCTCGTGGGCACCGGCGACAGCGACGGTCCCCCGATCGCCGTCGCGCGGCCCTTCGACCTGTGGAACCGGTGGCTCACCCTGGACGGCCTCGCCCTCATCGCGGAGCGGAATCTCGGCTAGTGTCCCGAAGATTTGGGAAAAGTTGAGTATTCTATACCCATGGAGGTACGCCATGGATTTGGGACTGGCCGGAAAGACTGCCCTCGTGGCCGCGTCGAGCGAAGGCCTCGGCTTCGCGACCGCCAAGGCCCTCGCGCTCGAGGGCGCGCGGGTATGGATCGGGAGCCGCGACGCGTCCAAGACGCGCGACGCGGTCGAGAAGCTTACCGCCGCGGCCGCGGCCGTGGACGGGGCCTGGGTCGAGGGGGCCCCGCTGGACATGGCGGACGGCGATTCCATCGCGCGGTGGGTTGCGGGCGCGTCGGCGGCCTACGGCGGCGGCATCGACGCCCTCGTGATCAACTCGGGCGGTCCGCCCCCCGGCCGTTTCTCCGACTTCGGCGATGATGCGTGGCGGGCCGCCTTCGACCTGCTCCTCCTCTCCGCGGTGCGGCTCGTACGCGCGGCTCTTCCCGGTCTCGGCGAGCGGAAGGGAGCCGTGCTCGTGGTCTCCTCCACCTCCGTGAAGGAACCCATCGACGGGCTCATCCTGTCCAACTCCCTCCGCTCGGCGACCGTCGCCCTGGCCAAGTCCCTCTCGGCCGAGCTCGCCCCCGCGGGCATCCGCGTCAACTGCCTGGCCCCCGGCCGCATCGCGACGGGCCGGATCGAGCGCATCGACCGCGCCAATGCGGAGCGGGCCGACATCAGCCCGGACGAGGCCAAGCGTCGGGCCGCGGCCGCCATTCCGCTGGGACGTTACGGGGAGGCGGACGAGTTCGGGAAGACGGCCTGCTGGCTCCTCTCGCCGGCGGCGTCGTATATCACGGGCCAGGTCCTGTCCGCCGACGGGGGGATGCTCAAAGGGACGTGGTGAAGGGCTAGACCGATCCGTCGCCCATGAGGAGGCCTTGGAGGTTCGCGTCGCGGCCGACGAGGCCGAGCTTGCGGCGGATGTTGTGCCGGTGCCGTTCCACGGTGGCCGCCGAGAGCCCGAGGGCCGCGGCGATTTCCTTGGAGGACTTGCCCGCGCGCAGGAGGCGGATCACCTCGCGTTCGCGGGGGCTTAAGGATTCGGACTGATCCACCGCGTGCGCTTCCGGCCCCGCGGCGCGGGAAAGGCGCCCCAGTTCGTTCGCGAGGGCGTCGCAGTAGGCCGCGCGCGCTTCGGGGGTCAGGTCGGCGTCGCGGAGCTTCTCCACGAGGGGGAGAGCCGTCCGCCGCGCGTTCTCCTCGATGGAGCGGGCGTGGGCCCTCCGCTCTTCCTCCAGGAGATCGAGGAGTTCGCGGAGGGCCGCGTTCTTGGACGCGAGCCGCTCGCCGGCCTCCCGGAGTTCGCGGACGAAACGGGCCTTGGAGAGGATGCCCTCGCAGATGTCGGCCATGGATTCCAGCAGCGAGCGCTCCTCGCTCAGGAAGGCGTCGGCCGTCGGCTCCGCGTAGGACAGCGTGATCTGGAGGTCCGGCCGTTCGGCGCGGAGCGCGGGCAGGGTCGCCTCCTCGACTCCCTCGTGGGGCGGCGGCCCGTAGGCCACGTCGATTTCGTCCGTCCTGATCCTGCACCGGCCGAGCTCGCTGTCCTTGAGCGCGCGAGCGAGCGCCCGCGCGATCCGCGAGAGCGCGTCGCGCTCGGAGAGCTCGGACGAGGCGACCTTGCTGATCTCGTAGACGCAGGCGAGCTCCTTCACCCGCTCGCGCAGGAGCTCGCGGGTGCCGAGCCGGCCGTGCGCCTCGGAGGAATGGTCGTTCTCGGGTATGTCGGGGACGCTTTCGCTCGTCATTTCCCCATTTTAGCCCTTAACCGCGCCCGCCGTCAGCCCCTTGATGAACTGCTTCGACATGGACAGGTAGAGGAGGATGACCGGCACCGCGGCCAGGGTGAGCACGGCGAGGATCTTGGACCAATCCGTCTGGTATTGGCCGAAGAGGCGGGTCACGCCGAGCAGCAGGGTCTTGTGGCGGTCGTTGTTGATGAAGATGAGCGGGAACCAGAGGTCGTTCCAGAAGGGCACGAGGTTGAAGATCGCCACGGTGGCCAGGGCGGGCCTGAGCAGGTGGACGATGATCGATCGGAAGATCTTGAACCGCCCCGCGCCGTCGATGACGGCGGCCTCGGTGATCTCGTTCGGTATCTCGCGGATGAACTCGGTGAGCACGAAGACCGCGATCGGCATGCCCATGGCGATGTAGACCGGGAAGAGGCTCCAGATCGTATCGATGAGGCCCATGGCCTTCACGAGCTGCAAGAGGCGGATCGAGCCGATCTTGATGGGGAGCATCATGCCCGCGATGAAGAAGACGTAGACCCACCGGGCCGGCTTGCCTTTCCAATTCGCGATGGCGTAGGCCGCGAGGGAGCCGAACAGGAGCACCGCGGCGATGGAGCCGACGGTGACGAGGAGACTGTTGCGGAAGAAGAGGATGAAGTCGCCGTCCCGGAGCACCGAGAGGTAGCTGTCGAAATTCCATTTGACGGGAGGACCGAAGGGGTCCTTGTAGATGTCGTACTTGAACTTGAAGGAGTTGGCGATCATCGTCCAGAGCGGGAAGAGGACGAGGACGGTCCAGATCGAGAGGACCGCCGGGGCCATGAAGTGGGGGTTTCGCCTGCGGCGTTTTCCGAGTAGTTGCATGGCCTTTCCTTACTTGGCTTTTTCGCCCGCGGGCGGCTCCGCGGGCGCGGCCGCAGTCGCGTCGTCGCGGGTGAGGCGGAGGATGAGGGCCGCGCCGAGGGCGAGGACCGCGAAGGTCGTGGTCGCGACGGCCGCTCCCATGCCGGGGTCGGGGATGCTCACGGGATGCTGGCCGGCGATGCCGACCCGGTAGAAGAAGGTTCCCATGATGTCCGTGGCGTAGAGGGGCGCCCCGTTGACGTTCTCCATGGCGAAGACCGCGTCGAAGGCGTTGAAGTTGCCGACGAAGGTGAGGATGGCGACGATGCCGATCACCGGCCGCAACATGGGCAGGGTGATGTACCGGAAGGCCTGCAGCTTGGAGGCGCCCGCGATCTCGGCCGACTCGTACATGTCGTCGGGAATGTTCTGCAGCGCCGCCAGGAACATCATGGTCGGCATACCCACCCACTGCCAGGCCGAGACGAGGGAGACCGCGGTGAGCGCGTACTTGGGCTCGCCGAGCCAGGGGTGCGCGAGGAAACCGAATCCCGCCGCCTTGAGGAAGAGGGTGAGGGCGCCCCACTGGGGGTTGAGGATGAGCTTCCAGAGGTAGCCGACCACCAGGACCGCGAGGGTGGCCGGAATGAAGATGACGGTTCGATAGAAACTCGCGAAGCGCAGTCCCTTCTCCATGAGGAGGACGGCGAACAGGATGCCGAGCACGTTCTGCACCGCCATGTGGACAAAGAAGAAGTACCAGGTGTTGGCGAAGGCGCTCCAGAAGCGGAGGGCGTTCTCCTTCACCGAGAACAGCCTGACGTAATTGTCGAAGCCGATGAACTCCCGCGACCCGGCGGCCCCCGCCCTGAAGAACGAGAGCCGTACGGAATCGAAGAGCGGGAAGGCCATGAAGGCCGCGTACAGGATGAGGGCCGGCGCCAGGTACGGAGCCCAGCGCAGCGCGGTGCCGAGCGGCGATGTAGCGCGTCGGCGGCTAAGTTCGTTCATGGTCTCCCGTTCCTTTCAGCTTACTTGGAGGGCTTGTACCACTTGGCCAGGCCTTCCGCCAGGGCGTCGGCGGCCTGCTTCGGGGTCTTGATTCCCTTCATGACTTCGATCGAACCGTACATGATGAGGTTGTAGCCGGAAGGATCGCCGTCCATGAGGCGCGGCCAGGCCAGGCGCACGTCCAGGCCGCGGCCCTTGTTGAGGGCGAGCATATCGTTCGCGTGGGGATCGCTGATCGCGATCGGGGCGTCGATCATCGGATAGAAGCCCGTCGGCAGGTACTTCGCGGCGACCGCGGCGCCTTCCTTGGAGCAGATCCAGGCGAGGAATTCGGCGGCTTCCTTCGGGTGCTTGGTGGCCTTGTTCATCGCGATGCCGGCGTCGGCGTGGAAGCAGACCTGGGCCTTCTTGCCCTTGGGCGGGGGCGGCGCGAAGACGCTCCACTGGAAGCTTACGTCCTTGAAGGTGCCGAGGGTCCAGGACCCGTCGAAGTACATGGCCGCCTTGCCGGTGGCGAAGAGGGCGTTGGAGTCGTTGTAGGTCAGCGCCTCGAAGCCCTGGGGCAGGAAGGGCACGAGGTCCTTCATGGCCTGGAAGGCCGCGACCATGTCGGCGTCGTTCCACGCCTTCTTGCCGGACTCGTAGGCGAGCCGGCCCTCGCGGCCGCCGATGAAGCCGGGCGCGATGTTCATGAACACGACCTCGGCGATGTCCCATTCGTCGCCCAGGGAGTTGGCGACGGGGATGATGCCGGCGGCCTTGATCTTGGCGCAGACGGAAAGGAAATCTTCCCAAGTGGCGGGCACGGAGAGGCCGAGTTTGGCGAAGATGTCCTTGTTATAGTACACGCCGTGGGAGACCGCGACGAAGGGGACCGCGAAGGAGACGCCCTCGGCCGTGACCCAGGGGGCCCGCGAGCCCTCGGAGAAGTTTTCCTTGAGGCCCTTCACGGTGCTCACGTCGGCGAAGAAGCCGTCCTTGAAGAGCTGGACGCCGGTGGCGTAGGACCGCGCGTACATGAGGTCCGGGCCGGTGCCGCTCGTGAGCTGGAGGCGCAGCGTGGCGTTGTAATCCGGCGGATTGGTCGGCTTGAAGTCGATGGTGACGTTCGGGTGCGTCTTGGCGTACTCGGCGAGGAGTCCCTGCATCTGCGCGACGTCGTCGGCGCGCCAGGATCCCATGACCAGCGCGACTTTTTCCCCGGAAGCGGCGGCGCCGCCCTCGGCCCCGCCCGCAGCGAAAAGCCCGTTCCCGCCCAAGGCCAGGGCGAGGGCTACGATCGCCAAAAATCCTTTCTTCATGTTCCGCTCCTTTTTCAGAGAGAGAAAGATACGATACTTTCAACCCGAGTCGGCCTCCGGTACAGTTACGCTTGTAACCGTTCGCGTACTTTTTCCGTACCCCGCTCCGGTTCGGCCGGACCTTCCTACTCGAACCAGTACGGATCCACCGAACGGAGGGCGGCGATGGCGTCCCTGCGGTCGCCGGCCCGGAGTTTCTCGTAGAGGGCGGAGACGTAGTTGCGCACGGTCTGCTCGCCCAGGTGGGCCGCCGCGGCGATCTCCTTGTTGGTCATGCCGCGGAGGAGGTAGCCGGCGATGGTCTTGTCCCGCGGCGTGAGCTCGTAGTACCAGTCGGGGAGCCGGGGCCGCCCGCTGCGGGCCGCGGCCTCTCGGTGTTCGCCCCCTCCCGCGGCCGACAGCGCGGCGGCGAGGTGCCCGGCCAGGTCCGGCGCGATGAGGAGGGAGCCGTCGCGCACCGCGCGGATGGCCGAAACGAGCATGCGGGGCGCGATGTTCTTCAATAGATACCCGTGCGCCCCGCGGGAGAGGGCCTCGGAGACGTACTCGTCGTCCTCGAAGGTGGTGAGCATGATGACCGAGACTTCGGGCCACCGCGAACGGATGACTCCCGCCGCGGCCACCCCGTCCATCACCGGCATGCGCACGTCCAGGAGGGCGACGTCCGCGGCCTCCTTCTCCAGGAAGGCGATGGCCTCCTCGCCGTTCGCGGCGGTGCCGACCACCCGGAGCCCGTCGTCCAGGCTCTCCAGCACGAGCTTGAGGCTTTCCAGGAAAAGGTACTGATCGTCCGCGAGGAGCAGGCGTATCGGCTTAACGTCCATCGTCGTCCTCCGTAAGCGGCACGCTCGCGTGGAGGGCGAAGCCCCCGGGCACCGGCCCCGCCTCGAGCTCTCCGCCGAGTTCGGCGATCCGGTCCCGCAAGCCCGCGAGCCCGATCCCGGCGCGCTCCGCTTCATTCTTTCCGTCCGGCGCGGCGGATCCGTCGTCGCGGAGGCGGACGTGGACGAGCGAGCCGTCGCGCCAGAAGCTCACGTCCACTTCCTTCGCCCTGCCGTGCCGGAAGGCGTTCGTCAATCCCTCCTGGATCACCCGGTAGAGGGCCTTCTCCAGGACCCGCGGCAGGATCGGCGGGATGTTCCCGAAGCTCGTATGCACGGTCACCCCGGTCACGTCCTGGAAGTTCCTGGTGAGCCTCAGGAAGAGGTTCGCGCCCCGCGGCCGGTCCGCGTCGCGGGAACGGAGGCAAGCCAGGGCCCGCCGCGCCTCGGCCAGGCTCTCGTTCGCGTGGATGCGGGCCTTCTCCAGTATCCCCGCGGTCTCCTCGATCCCGCCCTTGGAGTATTGGGCCGCCTGGATCAACATGATGAGGTTCGTGAGGGAGTACCCGATGATGTCGTGGATCTCCCCCGCGAGCCGCTTGCGCTCGTTCTCCATGGCCTCCTCGCGCGCGAAGAGGGCGTAAGTCTGGAAATCGATGTTGGCGTCGGCCACCTTCCGGTACGCGGAGTCCAGGCGTTCGAGTTCGGCCGCGAGGAGGGCGAGCCGCCGCTCCCGCCATCGGAGGGCCGCGCCGAGGGCCGCGACGAGGGAGAGCGAGGCGAAGATGGCCATCATCTCCTCGGCGGTCGCCCCGGCGACCGGTTCCCCCCACGCGCTGTGCGGCCGGAGCGCCACGAGGAGCGCGACGACGACCGCGCCGGCGAGCGCGAGTCCCGCGGGGAGGGCGAACGCCAGGGTGAGGGCGAGCGCGAGCGGCGCCGCGGCCGGCCCTATGACGCCGAGATCGGGCCCCGCGGCGTTGGCCAGGAAGGCGAGGCCGGAGAGGGACAGGGCCGCGGAGACGCCCGTCACGAGCGGGCTGCCGAGGAAGGCGGGGAAGGCGAGGAACGCCATGGCGAGGTACACCGCGGCCACCTGCGCGATCTTGTCGCTCTCGAGCGCGGCCCCGCGGTCCGCGCGGAAGGCGGCCCAGGAGGCGGCGTAGCAGCCGAGGGAGACGAGGAGGGGGAAAACGATCCTGAACGAGCGGCCGCTTCTCATCGCGCGCCCATGGTAGCACGAGGACGCGCCCGCGTCAGCTCGGGGCGTTACGGCGCCTCCCCCATCGAGCGGAGCCGCCGCTCGACGTCCGGGTCGTAGCGGAAGGCGAGGAAGTCCGCGAGGCGGGCGGCCGCGTGCGCGGCGTCGTCCAAGCGGTATTGGTAGAGGTCCGCGAGGAACAGGTAGACGAAGGGATCCTTGGCGCCGCCGGCGAGGAGCCCTTCGAGCTTTTCCGCCGCGGCGCGGTAATCCCCTCGCCGGAAATCGAGGACGGCGCGCAAGTAGCCCGCGGCGGGATTGCCGCCGCGCACGGCCTCGTTCCGGCGGAGTAGATCCTCCGCCTCCCGCCAGTTCTTCTCTTCCAGGGCCCGCTCCGCGCGGCCGAGCAGCTGATCGGCGGAGATCATCTTGACGTAGACGACCTGGGTCGCGTCCGAATAGTCGATCTCCGTTTCGACCTTCTCGTACCCTTCCCGGCCGGCGACGAGGCGGTGCGCGCCCATCGGCAGCCCCGCGAGCGCGAACCGTCCGTTCACGTCGCTGGTCGCCATCACCGCGCCGTCCACCTCGACCACCGCGCCTTGGACCGGCTGGCTCTCGAAATCGTAGATCATGCCGTTCAAGGCAGCATCCCGTCTCTCATTTCCGACGCTTGCGCAGGAAGCGAGGATTACCAGTATCGCCGGGAGGAACCGCGCGTAGCGTATCATCGTTGCCCGCTCCTTTCCACGGAGTATAACTCGCCGTTTACCGAGAGTATGTCCGCATCGGCCTCGACCCTGACGAGGGCCGCGCCGTCCTCCGCCTTACCGTCGACCCGGACCTTGAGGGGACGGTTCATCCGCGTATCCTTGTAAAAGCGCCACTGGATACCTTGCTCGTCGATTACCGACCCGATTGTCCGCAACCATGGGGCCGGCGTCGGAGATTTCGGCGCCTCGGCGACTTCGGCCGCATCAGGGGCCGGGCCCTCCCGCTTGGCGCGCGGAAGGGTGAAAGCGGCCAACAGCTCCCCGGGAGTCGCGCGTGTCCTTTGGATAACTTCCTCTCCTGCGGGCTCCCCTGTCCCGGTCTCACGGAGGGGGTGGCCGTCCTGCGATCCCGTCGCCCCAAGCGGAGGATCTGCCGAGAGGTACGACAAAGCGAGGAGGCTCGCGATGAGGAGGAGCTTTAGGATATGGAGCAGCCTATTCGCCATAACGGATCCTGAAAACGAAGTCGGCGTTATCCCCGACCGGGACGGTGCGGAAGGTGAGCGACGCGAGGCTCGCGCCGCGCGTCTCCGCCTCTTGAAGAAACGAGAGGAAGGCGAGCATCGAGCCGGAAACGGCGAACTCTATGTATTCACCGTCTTCCGACGGGGATAGCTGGTATCGGCCGGGCACCAAGGCCCATTTTGCGAGGAGTGCCTTCATGGACGTCCCGAATTCGGTGATCGCGGGCTTCTCGTCCATGCCGGTGTTGTCCGCAAGACGCCGCTCCAACGCGTCGATCCGCCGCTGAAGGTACGCTTGATCCGATTCTCCCCCTCCCATCTTCGCTATCGCCGTTGCCAAGGCGGTCTCCGATTTTTTTGCCGACTGTATCCTCAGCATGCTGGAGAAGATTGAAAGGGCGAAGGTCGCCAGAAGCGACGTGAGGACGAATATCCAGACCAGCCGGCGCTCATTCTTCGTCATAACGGACCTTGCCGGACAACGTGAAGCGCTCTCCGCCAGCCGGGAGGGGGGTCGCTTGATGGAGGCGGATTTCTTTGAAGACCGTGGAGGCTTCGAATCTGCGCAGGATATCCAGGGCATCTTCTCCGTCGGCTTCCAGCTGGAAGGAATCGCTTCGGACCGCCAGGGAGCGGGCCCAGGCGCGTCCTCCCATGCGATAGGCTATTTCCTCAAGGAGCTCGTAGCCGGACACGACAGGACGCGGCGGAAGTGACGCGACTGCCGATTGCAGTTCCGCTAATTTCTTTTTGAGCGCGCCGCTCTTGGCGGTCTCCATAGACAGAAGCCGATATTCGGATCGGAGAGCCGACACTCGTTTCTCCCATGCGTCGGCGTAGCGGGAAAGCGCGAGCGCTCCGGCTATCATGTTCAAAGCGACAAGCGCCGCTAGGATGGCGGCCCGGGTTCCGCGGTTTTTAGGGGGCGATGCGAATAGGAAACGGTCGGCGACTCTTGATCCGGAAACGAGCTCGTCGGCTTCGTACCGCGTCGGCCGCAATCCCGTCACGCGGGTGAGGGCTTCAACCGCGGCGCCTGCCGCATCGGTGCCCAGGCCGGAAACGGAAATCATCGAAGAACGGCTCATGCCGGAAGGGCGTGAAAGGGAGACGAGCAATTCCTCCATATCGTACTCAAGCCGCTCCCCCCGTGGTGAGGAAGCGAACGAGAGTATCCTCTTCTCCTCAAGCACGGCGGCTTCAATCCAGCGGGGAGCGATCAAGACGACCAGATGCGGTCCGCCTTCAGTGCTCCGCGGGACCGACCGCATCAGGTGCGCCCCTGAAACCAGCGGCGTGCGCAGGTCCTGATAGCGGTGAAGACCGGCCCTTTGGGTAGCGAAGACGAGGTATGCTCCCCGTTTCGGCCCGTTCCGTACGAAGTCGATGACCGTTTCTTGAGGCGCTCCGGGATACATGGCTCGCAGTTTGAAACGGATGGCGCCCTCGGCCTGCTCTGGCTTGAGCGGCGGCAAATCCACGAGATAGGTGCCGACATCCGACGGCGACAGGATCAGGATCGCCCCATCGCGACCGGGAGGATACGCGAGGATTTCCTCGATCGTCATGATACGGGATTTCTTCATTCGAAACGCGTCTCCACGATCTCCAATCGAGGGGCCGAGGAACTTTCTCCGTCTCCGTCAGGATAACGACCGATGATCATGACGCAACGCCTACCGTTCTTTTCCGCTGAAAGCTCCCAAAACCAGGTCCGGCTTCCGAAATAATGCAGCAACCGGTTCTCCTCGTCTACGCCGAGGAGGGATTTGAGGTCCTTCTCATCGATCTCGTGCGTTTCCCGCTCCCGGATGATGCGCTCCGCCTTGGCCGCAGGCGATTCGAGACCGTAATCAGGATATTTGCACAGTTCCCTGAGAACGAAGACATCGACGAAGTTGACGTTCATGACGGGTTCCGCCGATATCAACGGAAAATACGCATCGTACTGGGCGCCGAGAAAGGTCCTGAGGCTGTCCCGCGTCACGAGAGTCTTGGCGAGGAGCAAGGGCCGGAGCTTCAGGCGGAGGGCTTCCCCCTGTTCTTCCGAGCCCGTAATGGAGGACGCGAACGAACTGAGGGCGAATTCGTCGGTCAAGTTGACGTTGGCCCATCCGTAGGTGGTGAGCCTTCCTGTGAAATCATCCGGCTGGAAGAACGCACCATAGTGGGCGCTCAGGATAGAGAGGCCCGCGTCTTCCCGGTACTGTTGGAGCTCGTCCGCCGACCTGCCGGGCGTCAGGAGCGACGACAGCGCCGTCTTCTCGAATACGTTCTTCCGCACGAAGTTGACGTTGATGGCGCTGGATCGGTCGGTTATGCCGAGCTCGATCCCGCCGACCACCCGGCCGTCCAGCTCCTGGACCGGATCGAACCTTCCGTCGGCTTCCGGCGTCGGGTCCTTCTTCAGGGCCGCGAGGATGCCGAGGGCGGCGTCCGTAAGCTCCTTGTCGGCGAAGAATCGGAGCCTACTGTTTCGTTCGGCAAGGGCAGCGGCCGAAAGGAAACGGGCGACTCCGATGGCGAGGATGGCGATGAACAGCAACACGAACAGGAATTGCGGGGCGATGGATCCGCCGTCTCTCATTTTGCGGGGGCTCCGAGAGGGTGGGCGCCGAAAGGCGCGACGATGCGTACGTCGCGATCCTCCAACGTGTATGCGATTTCCAGGCCAACGGGCATGGCCCCGTTGGTCGATAGTACGCGTATATCGGCATTTTCGATCCTCTCGAATCGGGTGACTACGTCGTCGGCCATCATGAAGAGCCGGTCGTCACGTAATCCGACGCGCAGCGTCCGATCTTTCATTCCCTGGAACCAGGGGATTACGAGGTCGTTCCCGTCCCGCTCGATCTTCGCGGAACGTTGCCAATAGGGAATGCGCACCTGGCCGACCGCCGCGCGGAGCCGGTCGTCAGTCTTGAGGAGGACAACGGAAGCGCCGGCCTTCCGTTGGGCGCTGCCGGCCAAAGCGAGCGCGCCGGATACGCCCGAAAGCAGGGCGCCGCCTATTATTACCGCCAGCGCCATCGCCGTCAGGACCTCGATGGTGGTGAAGCCCGCGTCCCGCTCAGTTCCCGTTCCCTCCGCGCATGGCGTCGAGGAGCTTCGTCGCATAGTCGTTGCGCTCTTCGATATGCTCCGCCGTTCGTTCGAATCGCGCGGCAGCGGTCCGGCCGGCCGCGCCGAGGCCGGAAAGGACGGCCGTAGCCGTGATCGAGACGATGAGTACGGCGACGACGGCGTCGACGAGCGCGTACCCATCATCCTTCCCAGGATACGACATCCTCGTCCTTTCCTTCTCCTCCTTCCCGGCCGTCGGCGCCCAGGGACCGGAGGCCGAAGGGAAGGCCGTTCGGACCGGGCAAAGAATAGGCGTACTCGTTTCCCCAAGGATCGTCGGGGATCGGCTTGTTGACGTACGGGCCGGACCAACGCCGCGGCACCGGTTCCAGGCTCGGCTTCTCCCATAGCGCCTTGAGCCCCTGGTCCGCGGTGGGGTATTGTCCGCAATCCAGGTAGTACGAGTCGAGCGCCATGGCGAAGGTCTCGATCTGGCTCCGCGCCGCGACGGTGCGGGCTTTGTCCAGGTAGCGTACCGCCATGAACCCGACCGTCGACGTCAATATCATCACGATCCCGATGACGATGAGCGTCTCGATGAAGGTCCACCCCGCCTCCTTTCCGTCGCGGCCTTCCCGTTCCTCTTTCGTATTTTTCTGATTCGCCATGACGCGCCTCTCCCTTTTGGCTCAGAGTATCGATCCGTACATGGAAAAAATCGGGACAACGCAGACCACGACGAGCGCCGCGATCACGATGCCGATCAGCACGATGAGCGCGGGCTCGATGAGCGTCATGAACTGCCCCGATTTTCTCTCCACTTCTTTCTGGAAGTAGGTCCTGATCTGCGCGAATACTTTTTCCGACTGCCCCGACCGCTCTCCCACTGCAAGCCATTGCGATACGTAAGGCGGGAATTCTTTCCGCACGGCGAAGGCGGCCGAAAGGGAATTCCCCTTCAGGGCATCGGATCGAACGGCTTGGATAGCCTCCCGGTACGCGCGGTTCCCGATCACCGCGGAAGCCTCCTCAAGGGCCGATTCCACCGGCACTCCGCCCGCCGCGAGCGTCTCCATCGCGAAGGCGAAATTGAGCGTCTCCATGGCGGACAGGAAACTTCCCAGGACGGGGATCCTGAGGAACCTGCCATCGATCGCCTTTTCGGCTGCTTCGTTCCGCCGCCGCGCGATCGCGAGCGTCGCGGCCGTTACCATGATGGCCAAGAGGACGATGCAGAAGACGAGGAAGATAGTCTTCAGCGTCTCGATATTGGCTTGGATCTTGGAGGCGGCCTCGCCCCCGAACCCCTGGAAGATGGACTCCATCCGGGGAAGGACGAAGAGTAGGAGGCCGAACACCCCTAGGATCGAAACGGACAGGACGAGGAGGGGGTAGGAGAGCGCCGCCGCGAGCTTGTCCCTGAGGGCCTTCCTCTCCGCTAAATAGGCGCTCATGCGGGGGAGTATTTTCTCGACGGTTCCAACCTTGTCGCCGATGCGCACCATCCCCCGATAGAGCGGGGAAAAGAAATCGGCTTCGCCGTCCACCGCCTGGGCGAACGTGGACCCCTTACGCACCCGTTCCAAGAGCGAAAGCGCGATCCGTCCTGCGGCTCCATTTCCCTCTATGGACGCGCAGAGCTCGAGCGCGTCCTTGAGCGAGAGCCCCGAATCGACGAGCAGGCTCATCATCTCGGTGAACTGGAGGGCGGCGCGGTCGGCCCCGCTCCGCCGCGATCTGGGCTTCCGCGCCTCCTCCACGGACAAGAGGAGCGACGGTCCTCCGGCGAAGGACCGGACGAGCTCCTCCTCGCTCCCTGCTCGCCGGAGCACGCGGGACGTCTTGCCGTTCGCGTCCGCTACGACGCAGCGATAATCGCCCATCAGGCCGTCTCCTCCGGCAGGGCGATCTCCCGTTCCAGTTCGCCCAGCGTCGTGATCCCCATGACGGTTTTCCGTAATCCGTCGTAGATCAAGGACTCCGTCCCACCGGCGGCGAGGTATGCCGCCAGTTCGTTCACCCGGTCCCCGCGCAGAATGGCCTCCTCGAAGGTCGCGTCGGTCGCGAAGGCTTCCGAGACGACGACGCGTCCCCGGAAGCCCGATCCCCCGCAACGCGCGCAGCCGACCGCAGCGGCGACGGCGGCGGAGGGGAGCCCGTACCGGTCCAGCAACCGTTTTTCGTGCGCAGTCGTCGGACGGTTTGCCGCGCAATCCGGGCAGAGGCGGCGCACGAGGCGTTGGGCGATCGCCCCCCGCAGCACGGAGGCGATGAGGTAGGGCTCCACGCCCATGTTCTTGAGCCGCGGCACGACGGACACGGCGTCGTTGGTGTGGAGCGTGGAGAGCACGAGGTGGCCGGTCAGGGCGGCGCGGAGGGCGATCTCGGCGGTCGCCGCGTCCCGGATCTCTCCCACCATGATGACGTTGGGGTCCTGGCGGAGGACGCGCCGGAGCAGGGTGTCGAAGCTCAGCTTGATGTGATCGTTCGTCTGGATCTGGTTGACCCCGGGAATGAGGAATTCCACCGGGTCCTCTATGGTGACGACCTTGAGGGCCTCGGAGGCTATCTCCCGGATCATGGCGTTGAGGGTCGTCGTCTTGCCGCTGCCCGTGGGACCCGTCGCGAGGACGAGGCCGTGCGGTATCTTGAGGAGAGCGCGCAGGAGGCTCTCCTGGGCGGGCGAGAAGCCCAACTCGCCGAACGACAGGGGGGCCGCGGTCTTCCCGAGTATCCGGAGCACGATGGATTCCCCGCCCGCGATGGGGACGATGGACACTCGGAGGTCGGTCTTCTCGTCTCCGACGACGACCGTGATCCGGCCGTCCTGGGGCAGGCGCTTCTCCAGGATGTTGAGGTTCGCCATGATCTTGATGCGCGAAGAGACGGCGGGGAAGCGATTCCGGTCGAGCGAGCGGACGGTCCTGAGCGCCCCGTCGATCCGGTACCGGACGCGGGCCTCCTCCCTTCCCGATTCCAGGTGGATGTCGGAGGCCCCGGCCCGGATCGCGTCCATGCAGAGGGCATTGACGAGGTTCACGATGGGGGCGTCGTTGGCGAGCTTGTCCAGGAGGAGCCGGTCCCCGTCTTCTTTGGCCTGCGCGGTCCCCGTTTCGGTCGGTCGTTCCTCTCCGAGCTTCTTGCCGAGATACGCGGAGAGCTCCGACGCGTCTATCCGGTAGAAGGCGACTGGTTTCCGGTGGAAGCTCCGCATCGACGCGACGACCGCGGCGTCGGCCTTCTCGGTCAGTCCGATCGAAACCAGCTCTTCCTCCTCCCCGAGCTTGATCACGCCGCGCGCCTCTATGAACTCCATCGGGTATTGGCCGTCCCCATCGGGTAGGGGGGAAAAGGCCGCGAGGCCCGCGTGCGGGAATTCCTTCATCACCGGTAATCCGCGACGAACGCTCGGTAATAACGCTCGGTCTTTTCGAAGACGGATTCGGCCTGGTCCGTATCGGCGCGGGAGAGGTAGGGGACGATGTAGATGACCATCTCCGACTGGTCCACCGATTCCTTCTCATCCCTGAAGAGCCTGCCGAGCAGGGGAATGTCGCCGAGGATGGGTATCTTCTGGATGTTCACGTTGGTGTCGGTCTGCATGAGGCCGCTCACGACGATGGGTTTTCCCGACGGGGTCCGCACCTGGGTGGTCACCACGCGTTCCGACGTGGAGGGGAGGGTGGAGGTGGACGTCGACGAAGCGGCGTTCCGTTTTGAAACCGTCGCGTTCACGGCCATGGTGATCATGTCGTCCCCGGATATCCAACCGTTGAGGCCGATGATGAGGCCCGAGGTGATCTCCCTGGTGACGCCCGTGTCGGTCACCTTCCCCGTGTCGTCGTCCACCTCGAATTCCTGGTAGCGGAACGTCTCCGTGTTCTGGAATTTGACCTCCTGGGCGCTGATGCCGTGGAGGGTCGTGTCCGCGAAGACCTTCGCGGTGTTCTCCCCGATCTCTACGCTCAGCGCGGCCGCGAACTGATAGCCGAACTTGTCCACCGCGTCGAAGTTGAGCGTCAGGAGGTTGGAGAGGTTCCCGACGAAGGCGTTCGTCTCCTCTTCGGGATTCGTATCGATCCGCGCGCTCCGCTTCATGGTTTTGCCGTCGCTCTTCAGGTACTGGATCACGAGGAGCTCGTAGCGGAGCTGCGGCTTCGGTCGGTCCATGAGGGCGAGTTCGCGGAGGAATACTTGCCGCTTTTCCTCAGACCCGATGAAGAACAGGAGGTTGGGAGTGCCCGAGTCCTGGATCTCTTCTTTCTGGATCGAAGGGGGCAGGGCCTTGAGCAGGTCCTCGGTCTTCAGGTAGCGGAGGCGGACGGGATAGCTTTCCCGCTTCCGGTCCACGATCGCGATGAAGGATCGGAGCGCGGCCAGGTTCTCCTCCGAGCCGAGCGCCACGAAGGAGTTGGAGTCGGGGACGGCGGCCGGCGGGAGGGGGATGAGCTTCGGGGGAATGAGGCCGAGGAGGTCCTTGGCCTTCATGAACTTCGCGTCGAAGCGCTCGTAGCGTTTGCCCTCCAGGGGTACGTCGATGAGGGCGATGAAATCGAGGATGGGGGCGAGTTCCTCGTCGGTGCCGGTGAGGAAGGCGACGTTCGTGGTCTTGTCCGTGCGGAGGAGATTCCCGGAGGCGAGATCCGCGGGGAGCAGGTTGGGGAGGTCCTGGACCGGGATGTGCCTGAGGGGGAGCGTCGTCGTCTTCTTGAGCTTCTTGACCACGTCCCTGCGCTGAAGCTCCAGTATGTAGTAGACGCCGTCCTTCACCACGTAGTCCCCGCCGCCCTGCTCCAAAAGCAGCCGCAGGATGCCCTCGAAGTCGCGGCCTGTGAAGTAGAGGTTCTCCAGCATCGTATCGGTTTTGAGGAGGAACGAGTATTCCTTCCCCGCGACGGAGAAGAGCTGGGCGAGGGTCTCCAGGAATCGACCCTTCTCCAGGGAGACGGAATACCGGTCCCCGTTCCGAACGATGGGATCGGCCGCTTTGGCCTTCGCGGCGCCGGCTTTCTGCTGGTCCGAGGGGAGGCGCCTGAGGTAGAAGTACGCGGCTTCGCGCTCCACGACGTATTCGGGGAAGCGCTTCGCGAGGATCTCCAGGGCTTGTTCCGGCGTCGCCGCCGCTATGTTCACGGTGAGCGTCGCGGCCGGCAGCGGATCGTAGAGAATGGTGGTGCCCATCGTTTTGGACAGCGCGCGGACGAGGGGAAGGAGGGCGGTCTCGTCCGCCTTCAGGGTGACCAGGCCTTTCTCTTTGTCGTAGGCTGCCTCGATCTTGGAGACGTAGTATACGCCGTTCGCTTTGGTGAAATGGAGGCGGTACGCGGCGAGGAAGAGGGAGAGGGCGTCCTCGAACTCCGCCTCCGAGAAGAAGAACGAGGCGTTCCCCACGATGGTCTCGTCCGGCACGATGGAGTTCCCGGTCGCCTCCGCCAGGACCATGAGGATGTCCACGATGCTCTGGTCGCGGAATTCCATCTTCGCGAGCTTCTGGGCGGAAAGGGACAGGGGAAAGAAGACGCAGAAGAGGAGGGCCGCCGTCTTTTTCATACCGCCTCTACGTCCCCCGCCGGCCCCAGGCTTCCAGAGCGAAGGAAGCGAGGGCCCCGAAAGTCAAAAACGGTCCGAAGGGGATGCGCTCGCGGAGCGATCTCCCCCGCACCGCGCGCGCGGCGAGCGCGTACAAGATTCCCGTGGCAGCGGCGACGGCCAGCGCGGGCGATAGCCCTCGCGGCCCCGTGAAGAACCCCACGAGGGCCGCGTACTTCACGTCCCCGAGGCCGAGTCCCCCCATGGTTTTCCGCAGCGTCCAGAACAGCACGCCCGCCAGGCCTGCCGCGAGGAGCGAACCGGGGACGGCTCGCGGATCAAGGACCATCGTGGTTAGCGCGAGCGCCGCGAATCCCCCGAGCGTGAGCGCGTCCGGTAGCCGAAAACTCCGCGCGTCGATGACGGAGAGCGGCAGCGCGAAGAGGAGGAAGACGAGGAGCTGAAGCGGCCGGATCGCGGCCGGGGGGATGTGCATCGGGGGCTCCTCCTTTCGATATCTCTTCGCGGTCGCGCGGTACTTCTCAACCGATATAAATACGGGCCAGCCCTGCCCGACGCTTCTATAGTATGCATTGGAAAAGTTTGATGGAAAGTGCTCTATCCCCACAGCGTATCGATGATCCGTATGGTAGCACGCACATCAATCAGAGACAAGAATATTATCATTTAGATAAATTTGTTGCGAAGCGCCGTGCACGATGGTATTGTTCAGGTTTAGTACCATAGTCCTACGAGTATACTTTTGATTCTTCTAGATGATAACGCAATTGCCATGTCCAGTCTTCCAGTTCGTAAGTACGAGGTAAACACACTATGAACCACGGTGAGAGTAGATATGCAAACCCGGTGAAGGAAAGCATTGAAAAGATACGACCGGATATGCGTCCCTTGGTGTCGCTGTTTTTTCGTGGCGCACTTGTTTTCGCTTTGTGCATCCTGCCTCAAAAAGTACTCGGTGATAGTCCGAGAATAACCATCAATCCATCCGTATACAACGAAACGAGTCAAAGAACGTATACCCGAAAAGCCTTCGAGGTTACTTGGTATGATAGCCATCCGCAATTTTGTTATATCCTTTTCTATGATAACGGGGACGGTCTATATCAGCAACTACCTATTTCTAAAACCTTTGCCTCAACCTGGGTATGGAGTTGGGCTCGCGGTCCTTCTGACGATCAGATCATCATAAACCCTCTCGCAAAATCCGGTGATACCCTTATTCTTGGGCCTATTGTTACGAGGCAGACACGCTTTTCATATGAGGTCTCGGGTTCGGCCGTCGGTAGAATAGGCTGCATCATTGGGGAACCGCTTCCATCTACACGAGATACTGATGACCATGGGGGCAATGAAAATGGATTCTTTTTTGATGGTGATGATGCCGAGAGCAAGTTTTTCTATGTCGATGACACCGCACCAACAGTATCTGCCATCACCATAGGCAACACGGCCTCATATCATTCCAGCGGCATAGTCTACGTAAACGAAGACCCAATACTGATATACGAGGCGAACGACGCAGAGGCGGGAATCGATAACGCTTACGGCTATACGCTCATCGATACCTTCGACAATAAGATTTACTCATGCACTTCGAGTTCGGCGACGATTTCTAGCGCAGAAAATAAGGGTTATGCATTTCAGTTGAAAGTCTCTGACCGATTGGGCAATCAGGCCTCGTCGACACCGTTGTCCATCTTCGTCGACGGAATCCCGCCGTCCCTGACGCAGGCCGGGCTTCCCGGCGTCCTGTCGCGCTCCATCTCGTTGTCGTCGACCGACGAGGCCTTCATCGACCTGGACATCATTTCGGCGCCTGAGGATATGCCCGCGGGCGGATCGGACTTCAAACAGCTGCGGTTCCGAGAGGACAACGTTGGCGATTTCCTGACCCTCGCGCAGATCGAAGGAGGGAAGCTAATCCGGGGCGAAACAGGGGCGGCGAAGAAGATTTTCGTCTACGCGGAAGATAACCTCGGGAACCGGACCGCGGCGGAGGCTGCGCCGTCGTTCACTCTCCTGATTCCGCCCAAGAAGCCGTCCATGGTCTTGGCCTGCGGCGCCGCGCAGGTTACGGGCGGAGCCTTCGCCTACCGGC
>JAEXTK010000113.1 GCA_023406985.1 Spirochaetota bacterium
GCCGCTGGGCCTGGAGACTCCTCCAGTTCCAGGGCGTCCAGAACGTACGAGATGACGTCCCTGCCGCCGTCGTAGACTTCGAAAGTCCCCCGCGGGGTGTAGCCCTTCTGCCGGCAATATCGCTCCAGCTCCGGATAACAGCGCGCGCCGCCTTCAAGATAACTTTCGGGCCCCTCCACGGGATAGTCGACGATGACCCGGGTCGCCCGCTTCATGCGCTGGATCCGGAATGCGCCGTCGAGGCCTTCTATCCTCGGCCAATCGCGTTCCTCTATCACGACGCCGCAGATGCAACGCCGCTCTTCCGGCCGGGTCGTCGCGGGGTCGTCCAGGTAAAAGCCGAGGGAGCGGGTGGACGCGATCCCCTCTCGCCGCAACTCCGCCGCCAGGCGCGCGAATACCGGCCCGTTCCGGGCATAATCCCCGCGGAAGATATCGTAGGCGAAGACGTACGGACCATCCTCGGCTTCCCGCGCGACGGTCTGGGACCGGACGGAGAGCGCCGGTACGATCATGAACGCGCCCGCCATCGCGATGGCGGCCATCGTTCCGCGTTTCGTTTTCATGAGCCGCCCCCTCCACGATTTTTCCATGGTGCGGTGCGCGATGCCGATCGGCCCATTGTACACTCGATTCGCGCCCGCGGCACGCGTGGAGGGGGCTCAGATCGGCATCAGCCGATCCGATGCGGCAGCTCTACCTCCAGCCCTTCCTTGGTGACCTCCCGCGCCTTGCCGTAGATCTCCAGCGTCACGGGGCCGCCTTCCACCACCGCGAATCGGGCCGCGCCGCCGCGGACCTCCACCGACAGGAGCGAGCCCGAGTAGAAGATCTTGAAGCGGTAGGCCTTCCACCGGTCGCTCGGCGCAGGATTCAGGATGAGGGTATCGCCGTCGGTCCTGAGGCCGCCGAAGCCCGAGACCATGCCGGCCCAGACGCCCGCCGCCGACGAGGAATGGATGCCCTGCTCGGTATTCCGGTTGTAGTTGTCCAGATCGAGCCGCGCCGCGTAGGAGAGGAAGTCGTAGGCCTCCGCGGACTTGCCGAGCTCGGCCGCCAGGATCGCGTGCAGGGAGGGCGAGAGCGACGACTCGTGGCTCGTCCGCGCCTCGTAGAATTCGTAGTTCTTCCGCTTCTCCTCCATGGTGAAGTCCTTACTGAAGAAGTACGGCAGGTTGAGGAAGTCGGGCTGCTTGAGCATGTTCATGCGGAAGAGCCGGATGTAGGCCCAGTGCTTGTAGATGGGGACCTGCGACATCGGGATGCTCTTCACGTCCACGTGGGGCAGGTCGAAGTACCCGTCGTGCTGCTCGTAGATGCCGGTCTCCTCATCCTTGGGGATGCGCATCTTCGCGGCCATGCGCCGCCAGTTTTCCGGCTCTTCGGGGCGGAGGGCGACCTTCGCGACCGCCGCCGCGCGCTTCTCGGGCGCGGCCGCCTCCATCTCCGCGAGGACCGCGAGGGTATACTCGAACATCTTCTTGCCGAGGTAGTTCGTATAGCAGTTGTTGTTCACCATCATGTGGAACTCGTCCGGTCCCATGACGCCGTAGAAGCCGAAGTCGCCCCGCTTCGGGCTCCAGCCTCCCGCGCTCGCCATGCAGCGGCACATCTGGAGCAGCATCTCGATGCCCTCGCGGTAGAGGAAGTCCTTGTCCTTGCAGATCCGGTCGTAGTGCCAGATGGCGTAGAAGACGGCCCCGTTCTGGTGGATCTCCAGGTCCACGTGCTGCCAGGTGCCCGAATCCTCGTAGCCCGTGATGGTGGAGAAGGGATACCGCGCGCCTTCCAGGTCGATCCGCTTCGCGTTCTCCAGGGCGCGCGGCAGGTAGTGGTAGCGGTACATGAGGAGCTTGCGCGAGATAGCCGGGTCCAGGAACATGTACATGCGGTGGCAATAGATTTCGGTGTCCCAGAAATTCACGCCCGAGTAGACCTCGCCGCCGAGCTTGCAGAGGACGTTCCGCCGTTCGCTCTCGCCGTGGTAGTTGATGTACATGGCGAAGAGCGAGTAGCGCACTCCCTGCTGCATCGCCGGGTCCCCGTCGATCTCGATGTCCATGCGGTCCCAGAACCGCTGCCAGCCCGCGCGGTGCTCGGCGAGGGCCGCGTCGAAGCCGAGGGGCGCGAGTCTCCGCGCGGCCTGGAGGCCGTCGTTCCAGACCCGATCCGCGTCTCCCGTCTGTTCCCAGTGGTTCACGGCCTGCTTCTCGAAGGTCGTCGGCCGCCCCGCTTCCAGGCGGAGGGTCGCCTCCATGCCGATGAACTTTTCCTTGGCCAGGAAGGCGGTGGCCTTCCGCTCGCCGGCGACGCGGAAGCCGGAAAAGAGGCGCATGCCGCTCTTCTGCGTCCGGGCCTGGATCGCGTAGACGTCCCCGATCCGCTCGCTCCGCTCGACCGTCCAGAAATTGGTCTGCGCCTTCGCCTGCTCGGCGCTCGCGCCCGAGCCCTGCGTCTGGTCCCAGCCCGCCGCGAGCTCGTAGATCGTGTCGAAGTCCAGGCCGGAAACGATCTTCACGTCGCCGGAGAAGTTGAGGGGTTCCAGGATGATCCGCTGGCAGCCGAGGGCGGTGTCCATGAGGTCGACGAAGCGGACGAAGGTGAGCTTCAGCCGTTTCCCGCTCGCGGCGGTCCAGACGAACTCGCGCGTCAGGGTCGCATCGCGCAGGTCGAGCGTACGCTTGAAGTCCGAGAACTGCGATTTCGCGAGGTCGAGGGTCTCCCCGTCGAGCGTGATGCGCGTATAGAGCCAATCCACCGCCGTGATCATGGCGGCCACCTCGCTCACGAACCCCTTGAAGACCTGGGGATACTTCACCTCGAGCAGCTCGTACAGTTGGCTGAAGTAGCTTCCGAGCAGGTGGTCGCCGGAATACCCTTCCTCGAAGTAGCCGCGGACGCACATGAACTCGTTCGCGAGGGAGAAGATGGACTCCGAAAGCCGCTGCTTGCGGGGATCGAATCCTTCCTCCACCACCAGCCAGGGATCGACTTTGAAATAGTTCTCCGAAGTCTTGAACAGATGCATTCGTATTACTCCTCTCGGCCCATGCGGCCGAGGACGTCGGCCAGGGTGCCCCGGAACGGTCCCGGCGTCTCCATCTTTATGGAGACGAGGGCGGCGGCGAATTTGAGCGACTGCGCGACGTCGTGGTCGCGCCGGCGGGCGAGGTAGGCGGCGAAGGTCGTGTCCCCGCGGCCGGTGCGGCCCACCGTGCTCCGGTTCGTGAATTTCTCGAAGTAGGTTGTGCCGCGGACGCGGGCGAGCACCCCGTCCGCGCGGGTGATGACGACTTCCGGACACCCCCAGGACTCGACCTCCGCGGCGGCGGCCTCCAGGTCGTCGGTGCCGGTGAGGACCGCGGCCTCCACCACGTCGAGCTTGACCGCGCTCAAGAGGGAGACGATCTCCCGCTTGGAAGGGACGTCCTTGAAACGGATGTCGCGGGTGGCGGGATCCACCTGGCGGACGAAACTCTGCATGTCCGCCGAAAGGTCGAAGCCGCGAGAGCGGAGTCCGCGGATGAAGTCCAGCGGGAACTCCTGGTCCGAGATGCCGGCCAGGTGCACCCTGCGGGCCGCGAGGTCGGGCATGTCGGCGAGGGCGAAGGCTCCCGCGCTGCGTTGGATGCGCAGGATGCGGTCGTCCACGTTTTCGGAAGGGTGGATGACGACGGCGTAGGTCGTCTGGGGGACCTCCACCGCGAAGACGCGTATGCCCAGGTCATGGAAGGGTTGCAGTATCCCCTCGTCCGCCTTCGCCATTCTCGTGACGACGGCGACGTCCTGTCCGATGCGGGAGGCCGCGACGGCTCCGCAGAGCACCGCGCTGCCGGGCGCGACCGTCGTGGCGCCCCGATACGGCGTGATCTCGTCGTAGCACAGGTGCCCGACGAAGACGATGTCGAACTCTTTCAAGAGATGCTCCTCAATACTGCGGCGTTCGGCCGGCCCCGGGTTTCCGGTCGGGCCGCGCCGGCGTTAGCCTTTCACCGACCCCTCGGTCACGCCGAGGGTCACGTAGCGTTGGAAGAGAAGGAAGATGACGAGCGGTACCGCCATGGCGATCACGAGGGCGGCGCTCAGGATGGGGACGCGGAGGCCGAATTCCCCCCGCATCATGGCGATACCCACGGTGAGGGTCCGCTTGGTCTGGTCCTGGAGGATCAGCAGGGAGAACGGCAACTCGTTCCACATGGACTGGAAGCCGATGATCGCGATGGTCGCCATCATGGGCTTGGCCAGGGGCGCCATCACCCGGGTGAGGATCCGCAGCTGCCCGGCGCCGTCGATGCGCGCGGCCTCCACGAGTTCGTACGGCATGTCCGCGAAGTAGGTCGTCATGATGTAGGTGCCGAACGGAGCGAAGTAGGCGACCCAGGAGAGGATCGTGCCGAAGCCGGTGTTGGTGAGGTGCATGAGCGAGATGAGCTTGAACACCTGCGTCGCGAGCAGGAGCTGCGGGAAGATCGAGAGGAAGAGCACGAGGAGGAAGATCGGCCTGCGGAGGGCGAACCGCATCTTGCCGAACGAGTAGCCCGCGAAGACGCAGACCGCGACGTAGAGACCCAACGCGACGGGGACGTACAGGAGGCTGTTGACCGTATACCGCAGGAGCTGCCCGCTGAAGGCCGCGTACTCGTAGTTGTCGAATACGACGACCTTGGGCAGGGAGAGCGGATTGACCGTGAATTCGTCGATGGACTTGAGGCTCGCGCTCACCACGTTGTAGAGCGGCAGGAGCGAGGCGACGACGAGCAGGAGCATGAGCGCCTGTACGAGGGTCCGGGCGACTGGACCGAAGGGACCGGCCTTCCTCATGCGTTCCTCCTCTGCATCAGCCGGATCTGGGCCGTGGAGATGGCGGCGCAGAACACGAACAGGACCATGGCCCAGGCGCTCGCGTAGCCCGCGCGGAACTTCTGGAATCCCTGGGCGAAGATGCCGTATTCCAGCGTGAAGGTGCTGTAGCCGGGGCCGCCCTGGGTGAGCGTATAGATGAAGGAGAACATTCGCGCGAAGACCTCGATGAAGTTGAACACCACGAAGAACTCCACCGCGAAGCGGACGCTCGGCACGGTGACCGCGAGGAAGGTCTTCCAGAAACCGGCCCCGTCGATGATGGCGGCCTCGTAGACCGTCGCTTCTATGCCGTTCATCGCCGCGAGGAAATAGATGATGCCGAAGCCGAGATGCAGCCACACGACCAGGATGAGCCCTATGGAATTGATGGCGAGCGTCGGATCGATGAGGAAATGGACCGGCTCGCCGAAGAATGCCTTGATGACCGCGTTGAGCGCGCCGTCGTCCCGGAGGTAGATCGAGAAGATGACGCCCATGATGACGTAGCCCAACAGGTTCGGGATATAGAGGATGGCGCGGTACGCCTTCCACCCCTTGATGCCTTCGCGCATGAGGGCCGCGACGAAGAGGGTGAAGACCGTACTGAGCGGAATGTAGAGGATG
The DNA here is from genome assembly GCA_023406985.1 of Spirochaetota bacterium. Lineage (GTDB taxonomy): Bacteria > Spirochaetota > Spirochaetia > Treponematales > Breznakiellaceae > JAEXTK01. Next base: position 5,467 of record JAEXTK010000113.1, read on the forward strand.
AAGATCCCCGTATTGAGGATGGACGTCCAGAACGCCTGGTCCTGGAACATCTTCCTATAGTTAGAAAGGCCGATCCATTTCTGCGCTCCGTAGCCCTTCCACTCGGTGAAGCTGGCGAAGAGATTCATCGCCACCGGATACAGGATGAACGCGGACAGCAAGAGCAGGAGCGGAGCCAGGAACGCGTACGGCGCGGCGCCGTCGGAAACGAGACCTCGATGTCGCATGGGGCATACCTCGCGAATGCGGAGAGCGGGGCGCGTTCGCCCCGCTCTCTCTCTTTCAATTTCTCTACTTCGTGACGAGCTTCTGGTATTCGGCCAGGAACTGGTCGATGGTGAGCGCGCCGGTTACGAAGTACTGGTCGCAGAGCCGGTTCGATTCATCCTCGTACCCGTTGTAGAACAGCGGCGGGTAATCCTTGGCGACTCCGCTCTTGAGGTAGCCCTGGATCTCCTTGAGCACCGGGTAGGCGGCGTCGGAACCGCCGGCGGCGGTGTTCGGGGAAAGGGCGCCCGTGGAGGCGGCGTAGATCTTGGCGCCTTCGCCGGTCGTCGCGAACTTGACGTAGGCCGCGGCGAGCTTCTTGTTCTTGGACCAGGACATCACGCCGTAGCCGATGCCGGCGCCCTGGGCGACCTGCTGATCCTTGTACTTGCCGCTCAGGTTGACCGCGGGGAAGTAGCCGACGTTGGCGGCGCCGAGCTTGTCGGAGAAGACTTTCCAGTTGCCGACGTCGGAGAGCAGGCCCACGAACATGGCCCCGCCGCCCGCGGCGAACTTATCGATGCCGTCCATGAAGTACGGGCGGGAGAAGCCGTCCTTCTCCACGTAGCCTTTATCGATGAGGCCCTTGAGGAAGAGCACGGCCTCTTTGAAGGCCGGGTCGGTGAACTTCTGGGAGCCGTTGGCGAGGCCGGCGACGTTCGGTCCGTAGGCGTTGGCCACGGCGGTCCGGAGGAAGAAGTTGACCGTATAGGTCTGGCCGGAGGTGATGGGGACGATGCCGGCGGCTTTGAGCTTCTCGCACGCGGCCAGGAATTCCTTCGCGGTCTTGGGGGCCTTGGCGGGGTCCAGGCCGGCCTTCTTGAAGTACGCCTTGTTGTAGTAGATGCCGAAGCCCTGCATGGTCATCGGGAGGACCTTGATCGGCCCGCCGAGCTTCTGGTCCAGGGAGCACATCTCCATGCTCGCCTCGGTGAACTGGCCCTTCACGTCCTTGATGTAGGGATCGAGGTCCACGATGATGTCGGCGAAGCCGTTCACGCGGGCGCCGGGGTGGAACATCGCGACGTCGGGGCCGGAGTTCGCGGCGGCGGCGCTCTGGATGATCTGGTAGTACTGGGGCTCGAGCGGCTGGGAAACGTGGTTGACCTTGACGCCGGGGTTAGCTTTTTCGAACAGGGCATCGATCTGCTTCATCGGCTTCTGGGCGCCGTCCACTTCGCCGTACTTGAAATCCCAAACGGTGATCGTCTGGGCCGTGAGCGCGGCGACCGCGGACAGCGACGCGAGCACGAGACTTAGGATGACTTTCTTCATCTTCACACCTCCTTGATGGGTAACGATGACGGTTCACTATGCGGCCGTCCCGGAACGCCGTAAATGGAGCCGATTGCGCCGGATCATGGATTAAATTTCCCCGGTCGGTCCGGCGGCGCCGGGCCGTGGTATCATCGGCGCGTGGCGAACGTCAGGACGGTCCGCGGCAACATCTTCCTCTGGGTCTCCATCCTCCTCGTCTGCGTGCTCCTGGCCTTTTCCCTGGTGGTGTACGACTACGCCTCCACCGTTGCGGGCGAGCGCTTCTCCGAGGCGCTGACCTCGCTCGCCAAGTCGGTCATGGCCAACCTGGACGCCCAGGTCGCGGAGATGAACCGGCTCAGCCTCACCCTCATCTATTCCCGATCCTTCAGGACCCTCTACGCGCGGCACCTCTCCTTGCCCCGCTCGCCCGAGACCGTCCAACAGCGCATCGACAAGCTGGAGAACACGGAAGCCCTGATCGAGATCGGCGACACCATACTCGGCCCGAGCCAATCGGCTCCCCAGGTGAACGTCTTCGACCTCCAGGGCGAGATGATCGGCGCCGGGTACTACAGCCGGCTCATCCAGCGCGACGCGAAGAAGGAGAGCTGGTACGAGGAAGTCGCGCGGAAGGACGGCGACCGGGTGATCCTGCCGCCCCACGCGGATCCGCTGCAGGAGGAAAGCTCCGTCGTCGTGAAGGGGAAACGGTACATGTCCCTCGTGCGCTCGTTCCAGGATGCCCTCCTGTCCACGAAGGGCATCGTGGAGGTGAAGCAGTACTGCGACGCCCTCTTCTCGGAGCTCGACCTCTTGGGCGGTCCCACGTTCACCGTCTTCGTGCTCGACGACTCGGGACGCCTCCTCTATCCCTACGACGGCCGCGGCGTCGAAGTCTCGGCCCTCCTGGCCGTCACCGCGCAAGCCGACCGCTTCCCCGTGGCGACCGGCACCCTGCCGGGGAAGCGCGACCGGCAGATCTACGCGGTCGCCGTCTCCAAGGATACGGGCTGGACCCTCATCCTCGGCGAGAGCGCCTCCGGCCTCTCCTCCAGCATCTTCCAATACGCGACGCGGATCGCGGTCCTGACCCTGATCGCGATCCTCTGTTCCCTGGCGGCCTCGTACTTCATCGCCCGGCGGGTCACGGTGCCCATCAAGGCGCTCCACGCGGAGATCGAATCGCTGGAGCTGCACAACCTCCACGAGACGGCCGCGGGAACGCCGGCATCCGACCTGAGCGAGATCGACGAGCTCCGCTTGGCCTTCCGCGACATGCGGCTCAAGCTCAACGATTCGGTCCAGGAGGCCGTCTCGCTCCGCGCGCACGAGAAGGAAGCCCAGCTGGTCGCCCTCCAGTCGCAGCTCAACCCCCACTTCCTCCACAACATGCTCCAGACCATCGCGGTGATGGCGGACGAGGGCAGCGTTGCGGCGATCCAGGGCCTCATCATCAACCTCTCCAAGGTGCTCCGCTACGTCGCGTCCACGGCGGAGACCACCGCGACGCTCGGCATGGAGATGGAGTACGCCGAGAGCTACCTGGCCGCCATGCGCGCGCGGTTCGGCGACAGCCTGGAGTACGTCATCGACGTTCCCGAGGGCATGCGGGACATCCTCGTGCCCCGCCTCGTCCTCCAGCCCTTCATCGAGAATTGCTTCAAATACGCCACCGCCGGCCGCCCCCCGTGGCGCGTCGAGCTCCGCGGGGAAATTGCGGAGGATCGTTGGACGATGCGGATACTCGACAACGGGAGCGGCTTTGCGGAGGAGACCATCGCGCGGGTGGCCGAGCGGGTATCGAATCGGCCGAAGAAGAGCGAAGGCCTCGCCCCCATGGCGATCTCGGGCATGGGCCTCCTCAATTCCTACGAGCGGCTGCGGTTGACCTTCGGCGAGCGGACGCTCTTCTCGGTCGGCAACCGGAGCGGCGGGGGCGCGGAGGTCGTCATAGGAGCTGAGCGGAATGGCTGAACGGAAGTTCACCTTCGCGGTGGCGGAGGACGAGGAACGGATGCGGGACTACCTGGCCCGCAAGGTCGCGGAGCTCGATCCGCGGTTCGTCTGCGTCGGCTGCGCCGCCGACGGCGAGGAGGCGGCGGACCTGGTCGAGTGCCGCTTGCCCGACCTCCTCATCACCGACATCAAGATGCCGGTGTTGAGCGGCTTGGAGCTCGTGGAGCGGATCCGCCGCGCCAACGGCGACCTCCGCATCGTCATCGTCTCGGGCTACAGCGAGTTCGAGTACGCGCGCCGCGCGATCGAGCTGGGCGTGGACGAATACGTCCTGAAACCGGTGGACGTGGAGAGCCTCGGCGAGACGCTTAGGCGGGTCCGGATCAGGCTGGAGGCGGCGGCCGCCGAGGTGGAAGCCGAATTCGCCCTGGACGGCATCGGCGCGGGAGAGGCCGACCTCGTGAAGGCGGTGAGCCTCTACCTCACGGAGAACTATCGGCAGCCCTATTCCCTGGAGCGCTTGGCGGCGGCCTTCGCCTGCAAGCCCGCGTACCTGCTGCGGACGTACCGCAAGGTCACCGGCAGCACCCCGACCCAAGACGTGATCCGCCTCAGGATCGAGAAGGCCAAACGCCTCCTCGTCGGCCATCCCCAGCTGGAGATCAAGCAGGTCGCCGCGGCGGTCGGCTACAACGATCCGCTCTATTTCTCGCGGCTCTTCAAGCGGGAAACCGGCCTCAATCCGACCTCGTTCAAGGATTCCCTGGACCGGAGCTGAGACGCCGCCAGGCTCCGTCCCCCGCCGCGACGGCCATGTTCGCCCGCCGGCCGTCCACGCCGGCCAGGAAGGCGTCGATGCTCATCGCGCCCGCGAGCATCTGCTCGAAGTCGGCCTCGATCTCCATCCATTGCCCCATGATGTACTTGACCCCGCCCTGGAAGGGTTCCCCGCCGCGCCGGACCGAATCGAAGAACTCTTGCTCGTTCCGCTGGAGCGGGACCGGAGCCGTGGGGAAGGACAGGCTCGTGCCCTCGGGCTGCGCCTTCGCGTAGCGATCCAGATTGTCCTGCCGGGTGAGGAACCGGAAGAACTGGAGCACGGCATCCCGATCCCGGGTGTTCGCGTTCCCGAACCAGGCGGGCGCGGACCGCTCGATGCTCACCGTGCGGTTGTCCAGCCAGGGGATGGGGAACATCCCCCAGGACCCGGCCCCCGAGTCGGGGTTCGCCTTGAGGACGCTCCGCGAGAAGCCGATCTTGTCCAGGGTCATGGCCGCGGTGCCGGAGATGAGGGCGGTCTTGGACCCCTCGATCGTGTTGGCCATGAAGTTGTCCCCGAAGTAGCCGCGGCGCATGGCTTCCAGGATCTGGCCGAGGGCGCGCCGGAAGGGCTCGTAGCCGGCGAAGGTCTGCGCGTTCGCGTTCAGGCGCTCGTACAGGCCGGGGTCCCGCTCCTCGAAGGTGGAGCCCATCTCGAAGAAGGTGAGGGAGGAATGCCAGCGGCTCGCGCCGGGCTCGTAGATGGGCGTGATGCCGGCCCGCTTGATCGCCTCGCAGACCGCCATGAATTCCTCCGTGGTCGTCGGCGCCGAGAGCCCGAGCCGCTTGAAGATCTTGTCGTTGTACGTGTAGACCCACCCCGTGGCGTCGTCCCATACGACCAGGCCGTAGACGCGGCCGTCGTGGGAGACCGAAGGGAGCCATTCCGGTTTGAGGCGCGCCGTCCATTCTTCGCCGGAGAGGTCCAGGCAGTACTTGCGGGGATCGATCTCGCCGCCGAGGTACCACCGGGTCGACTGCATGAGGAAGATGTCGGTGGCCTCGCCCGAATCCAGGATCGTCTTGAGCGCCCGGAAATAGACGTGCGGGGCGTAGATGGAGAAGGAGACCTTGATGCCGGTCTCCTTCTCGAAGAGCTTGGCGTTCTCCCCGATGACGTCGTAGATCCACCCGTCGGAGGCCATCACCTGGATCTTCCGCGGCCAGAGGGCCGCCGGCCCTTCGGAGGCCGAACCCGCGGCCGCCCCCTGGCCCTCCCGCGGGTCGTTCGCGGGCCCCCGCAGGAACCCGCAGGAAACCGAGACGGCCGCGAGGAGGGCCGGGATGAGGAAGCGGAGGACAGGGCGCGATGCCGCCGGGCGGAACTTTTTCACGGCATCACTATATCATGGGTATCGGCGCGGCCGGACGGGGAAGTAGACCGCGTACCGTTCGTAACCGACCTCCCGCAGGGGCATGAAACGGATGCCGGGATCCTGGCCGACGGTCCTATAGCCGCCCTTCCACCGGCCCCACTCCCGCTCGTCGTCGGAGACGAGGACGCGTTCCGGCGACGCGTCTTCTTCGAGGTAGAGGGTCCGCTCCTCGGAGCAGAGGCCCGCCAGGACGTCGCCTCCGTCCATGAAGGCGTACGTGTCGCTCGATCCGGGGAGGAGTTCCGCGGAGAGGCGCTTGGGCAGTTCGATGACGACGCGGTCGTCCACCCAGGTCCTCGCGACTTGGACGAAGGAGGAGGGCCGGCTCTCCGCGCGGATTGCCGCTCCGTTCACCGAAAGCCGGATTTCTCCCGCGAGCCACCACGGCAGGCGCAAGGAGAGCGTGAACTCCGTCGGCCGCGGGCAGGTCACCCGGATGGCGAAGGCTTGGCGGTCGGGCGGCGCGGGATGCCGGGGCGCCGTACCGTCGATCCGCTGCGTATCCCCCGTGAGGTCGACGCGGCGGATCTCCACCGTGACGCCCGCGCCCCCGAGCTCGGCGGTGAGCTTCGACTCGACGTACTGGCAGATCGCGAGCCCCGAACCCGCGCGGTAGAAAATGCCCGCCGTATGGGTCGCGTTCGCCTGGACGTTGCTGCCGTGGCAGCAGAAGAAGTGGTCGGTCTCCGAGGCCCAAAGTTTCACCGAGCCGGGACGCAGGGGGAGGAAGTACGAGACGAGACCCGTGAGGGGATGGTCGGCCTTCTCCCCGTGCGCGAGGGTCCCCTTCCAGAAGCCCTGCGCGAGGATTCCGTTGCGCAGGTTCCGCTCCCAATAGTCCGCGTAGCGCGCCTCGCCCGTGCGCCTGAGGAAGAACTCCGCCAGGCGCATCAGGTTGTAGACCGTGCAGAGTTCCTGGTTCTTTTCCCCGAGCCGATGGGGAAGCCGGCCTTCCGGCACCCATATCTCGCCGGTGGTGCTGCCCCCGGTGGCGGAACGGGGAAGCCGCTCCACGGCGAGCTCCCAATAGGCCCGCGCGACGTCGAGCCACCGCGCTTCGCCCGTGACCTCGTACGCGCGCGCGGCCCCGAGAATCTCGGGGATGGTCGTATTCGCGTGCATGTTGGACAGGGGGTCTTTCCCCGCGAGCAGCGCGTCGAAGAGGCGCGGACGGGCGTAGCGGTCCATGAGTTCGCGGTACGCAAGTCCGCCCGTGATGCCGTAGAGGTCGGCCCAGACCTCGAGCATGCCGCCGGTCTCGTAATCGAGGATCGCGTTCAACTGTTCCCGCGAGAAGGGCGCGGTCCAGCGATGGAACCACCCGGCCCAGCGCTCCGCGAGCTCGAGGGCCGCGGCCGACCCGATATATCGATAGGCGTCCACGAGCCCCATGAAGGTCTTGTGGACCGTGTACTGCGGAGCCCAGACGGGAACGCCCGCGGCGATCCGCTCGAGGTATTTCTCGGGGATGGAACCCAGCCACGCGCCGCCGTTCGCTTCTTGGCAGCGCGCGAGGCCGGCCACGACGGCCTCGGCCTTGCCGCGGATCTCGGGATCGCCCGTGGCCGCGGCGCTCATGGCGGCGGCCGACAGCCAATGGCCGAGAAAATGGCCGCGCAGTTGGCTCGTGGGCGATTCCCAGCCCCAATGGATCCCCTCGGGCTTTCCCGGTTCGGACCAGAGCCCCGCCTCCTGCCGATACGGCCTGAGGAGGTTGTCGGTCGTGAGAGCGAGCAGGTAGGACCGCGCGGCCTCGCGTTTCCGGAGCAACTCGGCGTCGAGCAGCTCGACGGAACCGAGGGAAAACGGCACGAACTCGCTCATATACCAACCTCCGGAGGATTACCGCGGCGATCGGACGCGCCGCGCGCACCCATTATCGCCGCGGTTCCCTCCGGTGTCGATATCTTTACTTCCCGAGCGTCACGGTCCCCCACTGGGCCGGCGAGTTATAGAACTGGTTGTTGCCGTTCCAGATCCACTGGTAGGCCCGGTTGCCGTCGGCGCCCGCGTCGTCCACCGCGACGTCGAAGCCGAGGACCATACCCGCGGCGGGGGCGAAGCCGTTGAGCGAGGCCCAGGGGAAGGAGATCTCCATCGAGTAGCCGCCTTCGACGGCGACGGAGCGAATATCGGCCCCCTTGATCGGGGACTTGAGCTTGCTCCACTCCCAACTCCGCGCCGGCAGGTTCGCGGCCGGGTTGTGGGGCGCGAAGCCGAGCTGCCAATCGGTGGAGCTGAACTTGAGCCTGACGGGGTCGGAAGCGGGATCGGTGGAGACGCAGACTTCCAGGCACGCGCCGTTCCAGATCCCGTCATCCTTCTGCTTGTTCGTCAGGGGATGCGCGCTCTTCGCGTCCAGCTTGAGGAAGAGGCGCTCGGCGTCCCACGCGAGGCGGATCGCGCCGGAGAGGCCGTTCTTGCCGGAAAATTCCACGGCCGGGGCGCCGGTCCAGTCCGCGTTCCCCGCGGCATCGCGCCGGACCTTCGCGACGTCCAGGTTCTTCCGTTCGGCGGCGACGGCCGGGGCCACGCCTTTCTTATACGCGGAATAGTTCTTGCGGAAGACCTCCGCGAGTTCTCCGATGGCCGCCGGCGTGTCCTTGTAGAACGGCTGGGAGAGGACGGCCTTCGCGCCGGCGAGGGCCACGGGCGAATCGTCCAGGCGCCATTCGCGCTCCTTCTTCACGCTGAAATACACGATCCCCTTGATGCCGGGGAACTGGGTCTTGAGCGCCTCGTCCATCTCCGCGAGCCAGGCGGCCTTCTCCGCCCCGGTGCGGCCGGTGGCGAACTCGCCGATATAGATCGGCTTCTCGAACTTCCCGATCACCTCGCTGTAGATCTTGGCGAAGATATCGGTGAACGACGCGTTGCTTTCAAAATCGTAGCCGTCCAGGGCGATCCAATCGACGTAGGCGTCGCCGGGGTAGGCCAGGAGCGGATCGTTCCATTCCTGGGCGGGAACGGTGCCGGCGTTCGGGCACCATACCCAGACGACGTTCTTGGCCCCCGCGGCGACGACGAGGTCGTGCACCCGCCGGTACGCCTTGATGTAGTTCTGCGGGTTCTGCCCGTTCTTCGCGACGGACCAGGGGTACCAGTCGCCGTTGAACTCGTGCCCCCACCGGACGAAGAGGGGACGCCCGAAGGCGGCGGCCGCCGCGCCCCATTCGGAGATGTACGCGTCCCAGGTCCCCGCGTTGATGTCGGAAAGGTGGATCTTCCCGTCCTGGCCCCAGATCCAGGGTTCCCAGGTAATGTTGGGGATGGACCCCGCCGCCCAGGCGTTCTCGGCCGCCTCGGCCGGGAAGGGATTATTGAAATCGATGAACCACATGATGCTCGCGAAGGGCCGTCCCAGGCGCTCCTTCAACGAGAGGGTCTCGGCCATGTCCGCGGGCCCCTTTTCCGTGAAGAGCCCGATCCATGTCCCGTCGTTACTTGCCGCCGCGGCTTTGCCGGCCGGCTCCCCGAAGAAGCCCGGGGGCACCGAGGCCGCCGAGGCGCACCCCATGGCGAGTACGGTCGCGGCCGCGATGAGCGCGGCGAAGATGATCCGATGCTTCGATCCCATAAACGATTCCTCCTCCGTAAACCTGAGTCGTGCTATGCGTACTTTTTTTAGGTAGAACCGCGCACCTGCAAAGCGAGCGGTATGCTGATCGTCGTATCCGCGGCGCCGCTCTCGATGGCCTCCATGACGCTCTCGGCCATGCTGCGGCCCAGGGCCCGCCGGTCGTACCGGAGCGTCGTCAGGGGAGGATCGAGCCACGCGGAGATATCGAGGCCGTCGAAGCCGGAGACCGCGACGTCCTCGGGAACGCGGAGCCCGAAGCGCCGGATCGCGTTGAGCGCGCCGATGGCCGATTCGTCGTTCGCGGCGACGACGGCGCGCGGGACGCTCCCCTGCTTGAGGAGGGCCGAGACCGACTGGTCCGCCACGTCCGCCTTGAACCCGCCGAGGGCGCGGCGGCGGCGGTCCGGGGGAAGTCCCCGCTCGTTCAGGAACGCGTCGAACGCGCGGTAGCGCTCCCGCGCGTCCCAGGCGGCCGTGACGTCGCCGTCGAGCCAGAGGTAGTCGCGGTACCCCCGCTCCCACAGGTGATCCATGAGCGACACGATGGCGCCCCGGTTATCGAGGGCGTACTTGATGGCCGCGACGTCGCCGAAGCCCGGGTCGAACAGCACCGTCGGGAGCGTTTCGGCCAGGGGGAGCAGGTCGTGGGCCCACGCCTCGTCGGGGTTCAGGATGACGAGGCCCTGCACCAGGCCCGCGGACACGAGGCTCCGGCACAACGAGAGCGAATCGCTCTGGATCGTCATGGCGATCACCGCGAAGCCCCACGCGTTGATGGTCGGCTGGAGTCCTTCCAGGATTTCCCCGTACCAGGGTCCCGCCAAGCCCTCGGTGAGGACGGCGATGAGGTTGCCCTTCGCTCCCTTGAGGAGCCGGGCCGCGAGGCTCGGCGTGTAGCCGAGGGCCTCCGCGGCCTTGAGTACCTTCTCCCGCGTTTCCGCGGACAGGCGGCCGGTCCCGTTGAGCGCGTAGGACGCCGCGGTGACCGACACCCCCGCCTGTCGGGCGACTTCTCGGATCGTCACCTCGGCGGATCCTGTGCTGAAACGTTTCATCACAGGCGTATAGTAACCGCATATCGTCATCCGGTCAAATTTATTAGGGTCGTGGCGTGTGTCGCGAAGATTCGGGAAACGGGAGGCGTCAGTCCGCCGCCGCGCCCCCTTCGGATCGGCGCTCATCGAATCGCGCCGGCCGTCGCGGGGCGCCGGCCGTCGCGGGGCGCCGGCCATCCCAAAGCTTCGGGACACTACTTAGCGGCTGCGGCGCTTCCAGCGGATGTACACCTGGCGGCCGGGGCCGTTCTCCTGGGAACGCTCCTCGATCTCGAACTGGGGGATGGCGCGGAAGAGGTCGCCGAGTTTGCGGAAGCCGTAGTTGCGGGGATCGAACTCGCTGGACCGGTTGGTGATGTTCTGCCCGACGGCGCCGAGGTAGGCCCAGCCGGACTCGTCCGCGAGGTCGTCCACGGCGTTGTGGAGGAGGTTGATGAGCCGGCGGTCGCCCTTGAAGTCCTTCTGGATCTTGGGGGTCGGCTTCGCCTCGTCCTCCTCCATCTCTTCCTGCTGGCCCTTGAGGATCTCGGTATAGATGAACTTGTCGCAAGCCGCCACGAAGGCCTTGGGCGTCTTCTTCTCCCCGAACCCGTAGACGGTGTGGCCGCCCTCGCGGAGGCGCGCGGCCAGTCGGGTGAAATCCGAGTCCGAAGAGACGATGCAGAAACCGTCCAGGCGCTCGGTGTAGAGCAGGTCCATGGCGTCGATGATCATGGCGCTGTCGGTGGCGTTCTTGCCCTGGGTGTAGGCGAACTGCTGGATGGGCTGGATGCCGAATTCCAGGAGGCGATCCTTCCACTGGCGGAGATTCGTGCTGGTCCAATCGCCGTAGATTCGCTTGACGCTCGCCACGCCGTACTTGGCGACTTCCATGAGGAGGCCGTCCACGATGGCCGGCTGGGTATTGTCGGCGTCGATGAGGACCGCGAGCTTGGCCTGGCTCGGCACGGCGGGACCGCCGGACGAGAAGGGGATGACGGGCATGGAGTTCTCGGCTTTGTAGGAACCGGTGTCGCGGCCGCGGCCGAAGGGGTTGAGTCTCATATTCATTCTCCAAAAATCGATCGTTTGATGCGGCGGAGGAGGCTGATTTTGCCGACGGCGATCCGTATCCTCTCTCCGCGGGGGGCGGTGTCGATCACGAGTTCGACCTCGCCCGAAGTTTTTTCGAGCGCCAGGGGCGCTCCGAGCGCGCGGTTCGGCTCGCCTCTGCCGCCGCGCCAGAAGATTTCCACAAGCGAACCGGTCGCCAGGGCCTGCTCGGCCACGCGGACCTTGCCGACGTAGTCCAGGCCCTTCGCCTCCAGCTTCTCGTACCGCACCGCGGCGGCGACGAGCTGGGACGGGGCGAGCACGACGCGCCGGTCGATGCGGACCGCGAGCTCGTCGCGCTGGTCCTTGGGCAGGTTCTTCTTCTCCAAGGC
>JAEXTK010000214.1 GCA_023406985.1 Spirochaetota bacterium
ACCGGGACCCGGCGCCGCGGGTGCCCGCCGCCGCGGGTGCCCGCCGGGACCGGTTCACTTCCCGAAGATACCGAAACCGTTCAGGAACACCACCACGATGAGCGCCGGCGCGACGAACTTGATGAAGGCCATGATCAGGCGGTTCGCGGCGGGCGATGCGCCTCCCTTGCCCAATTCGGCGGAGAGGTCCGCGGCGGAGAGCCGCCAGCCCGCCACCAGGGCTATGGCGAGGCCGCCGAGGGGCAGCAGCAGGTTCTGCTGGACGTAATCGAAGAGGTCGAAGAACGTGCGGCCGACGATCTTGACGTCGGCGAGCGGGCCGAGGGAAAGCGTCGCGAGGGCGCCGAACGCGAAGATGACGGCCGCGGTTACGGCCACCGCCGCGCCGCGGCGCAGCCGGGTCGCGCCGCAGAGCCACGCCACCGGCACCTCGATGAGGCTGATCATGGCGCCCGTCGCGGCCAAGGCCGTGAGCGCGAAGAAGGCCACCGTGAAGAACGCCCCCAAAGGCATCTTGGAGAAAACCGCGGGGATGGAGACGAAGAGGAGCGAGGGCCCCGACGAGGGTTCGAATCCGAAGGCGAAGACCGCGGGGAAGATGGCGAGGCCCGCGAGGACGGATACGAGGGTATCGGCCAGGGCCACCCGGGCCGCGTTCGGGACCAGGCGCGTGGAGTCCGGCATATAGGAGCCGTAGGTCGTCATGGTGCCCATGCCGAGGGACAGCTTGAAGAAGGCGAGCCCGAGGGCGGAGAGGACCACCGACCCGGTGAGTTTGGAGAAGTCGGGTGCGAAGAGGAAACGTACGCCGCCGAAAGCGCCGGGAAGGGTGAGGGCCCGGATGTCGCAGATGATGAGCAGGATCAGGAGGATCGGCATGGTGAGCTTGGTCGCCCGCTCTATGCCGCTCTTCACGCCGCCCGCGACGATGACGGACACGAAGACGAGGACGGCCGCCTGCCAGAGGAGGGGCTCCGCGACTCCCGAGGAGAGCGATCCGAAGACCTCGCCCCCGAGCGGAGCCGAGCCCCGGACCGCGGCCGCGGCGGCTTTGGGTATATAGGCGAAGACCCAACCCGCCACGTCGCTGTAGAAGGACATGATGAGGAAGGCCGCGAGCACGCCCGCGTAGCCGATGAGTCCCCAGGCGCGCTCTTTCGGCACGGCGGCGGAATAGGCGCGCACCGCGTCGGCGCGCATTTTCCGGCCGATCGCGTGCTCGGCGACCAGCACGGGCACGCCCACGAGCGCGACCGAAGCCAAGTAGGTCAGCACGAAGGCGGCGCCGCCGTTGACGCCCGCCAAAAACGGGAATTTCCAGATGTTGCCGAGGCCGACTGCTGAAGCCACGGTCGCCGTAAAGGCGCCCAGGGAAGTTCCGAAACCGTCGTCGCCGATCCGCTTGTGGTCAGGCATGATGCATCCTCCGACGCGCGTCGCCGCGCAGACGTCTGTTGTATCCTCGTTCTCCCAATCCCGCAAGCCGATACGATCGGCGCATCGACGATATTTGACAAATAAAAGATATTAGACGAAAATTCCGTGGAGGAGCCGCTCTATTGATCATGCTCGACATCCGCACGATGCTCGTTTCTCAAACTTTGCTGGGTATCCTGACCGTTTGTCTCATGTTGCTCCTCTGGCAGGGCGTGCACAAGGACATGCGCGGGGTCGGCCTTTGGACGTACGCCTTCGCGGCCTCCATGGTCGGGTATTCCCTCATCGCCCTCCGGGGCATCATTCCCTACGTCCTGACGATGGTGCCGGCGAACCTGCTCCTCGCCTCCGGCATGCTCGCGCTCCTCTACGGCGCCGCAGCCTTCCTCGGCGTCAAGATATCCCGGGGCTTCGCCTTCCTGGTCCTCGCCGTGATCGCCGTGTCCTTTACGGTATTCGGCCACCTCATCCCGAGAGTAGGACCGCGCGTGATCGTCCTCAACGCGGTGTTCTTCATCACCTTCGTCGCGAGCGCCGCGCTTTTCCTCCGCCACGCGGAGAAAGCCGTCGCGCGGAACGCCCGAGCGGTGGCGGGCGCCATGCTGTTCATGGCGACCATCGCCGCCCTCCGGATCTACGGAGCCCTGGCCTTCCCGCTCGATCGCGATTGGCTCCACGCCTCGCCCTGGGAAACCTGGGGCCTGCTCGCCATGACGATCGGCCAGACCGCGATCGCCTTCACCCTCATCGAGCTCGTGGACGCGCGCGTCCGCGCCCGCGTCTCCAAAATAGCCGAAGAGAACGCGCTCCTGATCCGCGAGATGCACCACCGCACCAAGAACGACTTCGCCATCGTGGAGAGCCTGATTTCCTTGGAAACCGCGTCCTCCTCCGAAGGCGCCACCGCCGAAGTCCTCGGCCGGGTGAAAGATCGGGTCCACTCCTTCTCCCTACTCCATGATCGGCTCTATCGGGGAAAGACCACCGGCACCCTTGATCTCGGGGAATACCTTTCCCTCATCGCCGCCGGCCTCGTGGACAGCGGTTCCCGGGAAGGTCGGATCGTCTTGCGGACGAAGGTGGAAAAGGCTATAGCTCCGGCGGGGAGCGCGGTCGCGCTCGGGCTCATCGTCAACGAACTCATCACCAACGCGCTCAAGCACGCGTTCCCCGGCGAGCGCGGCGGGACCATCTCCCTCAGCCTGGAGGTGGAGGGAGCGTGCGCGCGTTTGGAAGTGGCGGATGACGGCATCGGACTACCCGAACCCGGGTTTCCGTCCGCCAATGACGGCCTCGGCATGACGTTGGTCTCGTCCCTCGTCGCCCAAATCCGAGGCTCCATCGACCGCGCGAGCGAAGCGGGCACGGGGGTCCGCACGAAGGTGACGTTCCTCCTGCCGAACGCGGAGACCCCCGAGGCCCGGGACTAGTTCCGGGACATCTCCGCGAGCGGGATGGGTTTCGGGGAATCCACCTCGCCCTCCGCCTTGGAAAGTTCCTCGAGCAGTTCCTTGCCGCGCTTGGACAGTTTCGTCGGGATCTGGACCATCACCTTGATGTAGAGGTCGCCCCTCCGGCCGCCCGAGGGCACGCCCTCGTCGCGGATGCGGAGCATCTTGCCGTTCTGCATGCCGGCGGGAATCTTCACCTTGATGCGCTTGCCGTCCAGGGTGGTGACGAACAGTTCGGCGCCGAGCGCCGCCTGGGTCATGGAGATGGGAACCGCGCAATAGAGGTCGAGCCCGTCCCGCTCGAAGTGCTCGTGGGCTTTTACCCGGATGAAGACGTACAGGTCCCCGTTCGGACCGCCGTTGGGTCCCGCGTCGCCCTGGTTGGGGATGACCACGCGTTTCCCGTCCTCGATGCCGGAGGGTATGGTGACCGCGATCTTCTGCCGCTTCTTCTGGGTCCCCGTGCCGTTGCACTCCTTGCAGGGGTGCTCGATCACGAAGCCCTCGCCGCCGCAGTTCGGACAGGGCGACGCGATGGAGAAGAAGCCCTGGCTCCGTCTTACCTGGCCCGAGCCCGCGCAGGTAGGGCACACCTTGCGTCCCGAACCGCCCGCCGCGCCCGAGCCGCGGCAGGCCGCGCAGCTCTCGCTCCGGGAGTACTGGATCTCCACCTTGGTCCCGAAGACCGCGTCCTGGAAGGGTATCTCGATATCGTAGCGGAGATTCGCTCCCTGTTGGACGCCGCCGCTCCCCCGCTGGGCCCGCCGTCCGGTCCCGCCGAAGAACGAATCGAAGATGCCGGAGAAGTCCCCGAAGATATCCTCGAAATCGCGGAACGCGGAAGAATAATCGTGTTGGCCCCCGCCCATGCCCTCCACTCCGGCGAAGCCGAACTGGTCATAGGCGGATTTCTTCTGGTCGTCGGAGAGCACCTCGTAGGCCTCGGTGGCTTCCTTGAACTTTTCCTCGGCTTCCTTGTTTCCCGGATTCTTATCCGGATGGTACTGGATAGCGAGTTTCCGGTAGGCCTTCTTGATGTCGTCCTTGCCGGCACCTTTTTGAATGCCGAGGACTTCGTAATAGTCGCGCTTCGCCACGTTGCGTCCTTAAGGGGCGCGCCCGGGACCGTAAGCGATCGGGCGCGGGAACTCTACTTTTTATCGTCGTCGACCACTTCGTAGTCGACGTCTTCGGCGGTCTTCGTGTTGTCGCCGCCCGAAGAGCCCTGCGCGCCGCCCATGTCCGGTCCGCCCGCGGCGCCGGCCTGGGCGCCCGTGTTCTTGTACATCTCTTCGGCGATCTTGTAGGACGCCTGCTTGAGGGCCTCGGTCTTGTCCTTCATCGCCTGCACGTCGCCCGATTCGACCGCCCGCTTGAGGTCGGCCACGGCCTCCTCGATCTTCGCCTTGTCTTCGGCGCCGATCTTGTCCGCCATGTCCTTGAGGGTCTTCTCGGTCGTGTAGATCATGGAGTCCGCTTCGTTGCGGGCTTCCGCCTTCTCCCGCTCGCGCTTGTCCTCTTCGGCGTGCGCCTCCGCCTCGCGGACCATCTTGTCGATGTCCGCCTCGTTGAGGCCGGAAGAGCTCTCGATGCGGATCTTCTGCTCCTTGCCGGTGCCGAGGTCCTTGGCCGACACGTGGACGATGCCGTTCGCGTCGATGTCGAAGGTGACCTCGATCTGCGGCACGCCGCGCGGCGCCGGAGGAATACCCACCAGGTCGAAGCGGCCGAGGGTCCGGTTCTGGTTGGCCATCTCGCGCTCGCCCTGGAGGACGTGGATGGAGACGGCGGTCTGGCCGTCGGCGGCCGTGGAGAAGATCTGGCTCTTGCGGGTCGGGATGGTCGTGTTGCGCGGGATGAGGCGCGTCATGACCGACCCGAGGGTCTCGATGCCGAGGGAGAGCGGCGTCACGTCCAGGAGGAGGACGTCCTTGACGTCGCCGCCGAGGATACCGCCCTGGATGGCCGCGCCCACCGCGACCGCCTCGTCGGGGTTCACGCCCTTGTTGGGCTCCTTGCCGAAGAGGTCCTTGACGAGCTTCTGCACGGCCGGGATGCGGGTGGAGCCGCCGACGAGGATGACCTCGTCGATCTTGTCCGCGGTGAGGCCCGCGTCGGCTAGGGCCTTCTTGCAGGGCTCCTTGGAGCGCTCGAAGAGGTCGGCGACCATCTGCTCGAACTTGGCGCGGGTCAGCGTCTTCTGGAGGTGCTTCGGGCCCGACGCGTCGGCGGTGATGAAGGGCAGGTTGATGTCGGTGGTCTGGACCGCGGATAGCTCGATCTTGGACTTCTCGGCGGCCTCGCGGAGGCGCTGGAGGGCCATGCGGTCCTTGGACAGGTCGATGCCGGTGTCCTTCTTGAACTCGTCCACGAGCCATTCCACGATGCGGCGGTCGAAGTCGTCGCCGCCGAGGTGGGTGTCGCCGTTGGTGGACTTCACCTCGAACACGCCTTCGCCGAGTTCCAGGATGGAGACGTCGAAGGTACCGCCGCCGAGGTCGTACACGGCGATGGTCTTCTCCTTCTTCTGATCCTTGTTGAAGCCGAAGGCGAGGGAGGCGGCGGTGGGCTCGTTGATGATGCGCTTGACCTCCAGGCCGGCGATCTTGCCCGCGTCCTTGGTGGCCTGGCGCTGCGCGTCGTTGAAGTACGCGGGCACCGTGATGACGGCCTCGGTGACCGGTTCGCCGAGATAGTCCTCGGCGGTCTTCTTCATCTTCTGGAGGATGAAGGCGGAGATCTCCTGGGGAGAATAGGGCTTGCCGGAGATATCGACGCGGACGTCGTCGCCCTGCTCCACGACCTTGTACGGCACGAGCTTCATCTCGCTCGATACCTCGGCGTAGCGCCTTCCCATGAAGCGCTTGATCGAATAGACCGTGTTCTCGGGATTGGTGATCATTTGGTTCTTGGCGGGCTGTCCGACGACTCGCTCGCCCTTGCCGGTGAACCCGACGATTGACGGGGTGGTGCGCCCGCCCTCGGAATTCTGGATGACGACGGGTTCCCCGCCCTCAAGCACGGCTACGCACGAGTTCGTGGTGCCGAGGTCGATTCCGATGATTTTACCCATGTTGGACTCCTTCTAACGCGTCTCGAAACGCTCCCGTCTCGAAATATACTAAGAATTGGCCCCGTTCGTCGCGCCGTCGGTCCCGGCGGACGCGCCGTCCGAGGCGGCGCCGTCCGCGCCGGCTTCCTCCAGGGGCATGAGCACCTTCACTTTGGCGCAGCGGACCACGCGGTCCTTGAGCAGGTAGCCCCGCTGGAAATCCTCTCCGACCGTCGGCTCTTGGACCTCGCCGACCTTCTCCATCATGATCGCCTCGTGGCGATTCGGGTCGAAGCGCTCACCCGTCGAATCGAAGCGGACGAGGCCCCACTTGGCCTCCAGCTGGGTGACCAAGCGCCGTTCAATGAGGCTGATGCCTTCGTGGAGATTGTCGTAGTCGCGGGCCGTTTCCGAAGACTTGATGGCCCGTTCGAAATCGTCGATGATCGGGATCAAGTCGAGCAGCAGGGCTTGATTGGAAAAATCGATCGCTTCCTGCTTTTCCCGGTTCATGCGCTTGCGGAAATTCTCAAAGTCCGCCGCCTTGCGGAGGTATTGGTCTTTGAGCGCGGAGTTCTCCGCTTCCAAAGAGGCTATCTTGGCGCCCAATTCATCGCGGAGGGCCGAGATGGCCTGCTCTCCGTCGGACTTCTCTTTCGGGGAACCGGAAGCGTTCGTCGCTTCCGCGGTATGGCCGGCTGCCGCAACGCCTTCGGCTGCCGCGACATTCTCTTGTTCTTGCCCGGACACGCCATCGACCTCGGAGCGTTTTTTCTCCGTATGCCGGTCGCTTCCGTGAGCGTTTTGCTTAGACATCGATCCATCCTGGTGTGTGTTTTGTACGAAAATAGCGATCGGACGCCCCGCTCGTCAAGAACAATCCGCCGCCCCCGCCTGGTGGTCAATCGGCCGGAAACAGGGTATCTTCAATATGAAGGAGCCGAAAATGCCGATCATTGAACTCAGCGACGTGCGCAAAACCTATCCTCTCGGCAAGGTCCATGTGGAAGCCGTGAAAGGGGTCAGCTTCAGCATCGATAAGGGCGAGTTCATTTCCATCGCCGGGCCGTCGGGCTCGGGAAAATCCACGATCCTCAACATGATCGGCCTCATCGACACCCCGACCTCGGGCGAGGTGCATATCGAAGGCCGGCGGGTTTCCGGCCTGAACGACCGCGAACTCACGACCCTCCGCCACGACACCATCGGCTTCATCTTCCAGTCCTTCAACCTCGTGCCGGTACTCAACGTGTACGAGAATATCGAGTTTCCCCTCCTGCTCGGCAAGCAGAAAATGCCGAAGGCGGAGAAGAAAGACTGGATCGATTTCCTCATCCGGGAGGTGGGGCTGGAGCAGTGGCGCAAGCATCGGTCCAACGAACTCTCCGGGGGACAGCGCCAGCGCGTCGCCATAGCCCGCGCCCTGGTCTGCAAACCGGCCATCGTGCTCGCCGACGAGCCCACGGCCAACCTGGACTCGGCGACCGGAGAGCAGATCATCGAACTGATGAAGAAGATGAATCGGGAGATTCAAACCACGTTCGTCTTCTCCACCCACGATATGAAGATCGTCGACATCGCGGATCACGTCATCCGCCTCAAGGACGGTCTCGTGACGGAGAATTTCAAGAAGGAGGCTGCGGCGGTCAGGTAGAGGAATCCATGCCGTCCACCCCCCTTGGGCGGGAGGCGGTTATACCGAGAAGATAAGAAGGTGCCCGTGAAACCGAATTATAACGCTGAAAAAAGACGGAAAGAGCTGGATCGGAAGAAGAAAAAAGAGGAGAAGGAGCTCAAGAAGAAGCTCCGGCGCGAGGCGATCGCCCGCGGCG
This sequence comes from Spirochaetota bacterium, assembly GCA_023406985.1. Classification (GTDB taxonomy): domain Bacteria; phylum Spirochaetota; class Spirochaetia; order Treponematales; family Breznakiellaceae; genus JAEXTK01. Next base: position 7,773 of record JAEXTK010000214.1, read on the forward strand.
AGGACCCCGACGCGGCGGAAGGGGATTCCGCGGACGGCGACGAGGACGATACGGAAGAAGCCGAACCGTCCGGAGAGGCCGCAGCCGACTGACCCGCCGCCCGGGCCTGCGGCATCCCCGAAGCCCCGGCGAACGGTCTCGATGCTAGAAGAACAGGTGGAAGACGTACTGGTCCGCGAGGACCAGGAGTCCGACCGCCCCGACATAGATCGCGAAGCCTTTCATCGAACCTTCGCGGATGATCTTCATCATGAACTTCACCGCGAAGACGCCGACGGCCGCCGCGACGAGGGTCCCCGCCACCAGGGGGAGGCTGAAGCTTTCCCCTCCCGCGGCGGAACCCGCCTCGAGCAGATCCTTTCCCTGGAAAACGACCGCCCCGAGTATGGCCGGGATGGACAGCAGGAACGAGAACCGCGCCGCGAAGGACCGGTCCAGTTTCCGCGCCAGGGCTCCGGCGATCGTGAGTCCCGACCGCGAGACGGCGGGCATGATCGCGATGCCCTGGAGGACGCCGATGATGATCGCGTCTAGCCAGCTCATCTCGCCTTCTCCCCTGCCCTTCTCCGCGCCCGCGGCGAGCCGCTCGGCCGCCAGGAGGATCGTCGCCGTCGCGAGGAATTCCCAACCGAGCGTGGAACCGGAATGGAAGGCGGCCTCGATCGTATCCTTGAAGAGGAGGGCGATGACCACCGTCGGTATCGTGGCGACCACGAGGAGCGCGGTGAGCCGCTGGAACGGCCGCCTGAGCAGGGCCCAGATATCCTTCCGGAGGACGATGAACACCGCGACGAGGGTTCCGAGGTGGAGCATCGTGTCGAAGAGGAGGGCCGGCTCGGTGACGCCGAGCAGCTTTTGCGCCAGCACGAGGTGGCCCGAGCTGCTCACCGGCAGGAATTCGGTCAAGCCTTGGACGAGGCCGAGGATGACGGCTTCTAGGGTATTCATGGCGCCACAGTACCGTCAGGACGCGGGGCTTTCAAGACGTCGAAGCGACGCAGGCGTCCACCGCGGCCAGGAGTTCGCCCCGTTTCCAGGGTTTCTGGATGAAGGCGTCCAAGGCGAGGCTTTCGCGGACCGCCGCTATCGCCTGCATATCTATGTGTCCGGAGACGATGATGCAGCGGATGCCGGGGTACCGCCGTTTCACGTCGGCGAGGAATTCGTCGCCTTTGACGCCGGGCATGAGCCAATCGGATATGACGAGGATCACCTCCACGCCTTCCGCCGCGAGCCCTTCGATGATCGCGTTCGCCTCCGCGGCGTTGAGGGCCGATTCCAATCGGAACCGGCCGCCGTACTTCGCGCGCAATTCCTGCCGCAGGGACATGAGGATGATGGCCTCATCGTCCACGATCAAGATGGCACCGTTCTTCCCCATGCGTTTGATTGTAACCCTCCGTATGGGTAAAATCACCCTCGACCGAGGGCGCGGGAGCCGGCGGCCACCGAGGGCGCGGGAGCCGGCGGCCGGGCCGGCGGCCGCTGAAGGCCCGGGAACCGTCACGAGCGGGCAATCCAAATCGGGTCCCGCGGAAGATCGTAGGTTACGATGCGTACGAGCACGGAGGAGATCCATGAACTGGCAGGAGCGGATGGAGGCTGCGGTCGAGTACCTCGAGCGCCATCTGGAAGGGGATATCGATTACGGACGCGCGGCCGCCGCGGCGAACTGCTCGACGTTCCACTTCCTCAGGATGTTCGCGGTGGTCACCGACGTGACCGCGGGCGAGTACGTCCGGAGGCGGAGGCTGAGCCTCGCCGCGGTGGAACTCGCGAGCGGGGAAGAGAAGGTCATCGACCTGGCGCTCCGCTGCGGTTACGAGTCGCCCGACGCCTTCGCCAAGGCTTTCAAGCGCGAGTTCGGCGTCACGCCGAGCGAGGCGCGGAGCGGCGGCGTGGGCCTCAAGACCTGGCCGCGATTGGGTTTCAGCGTCGTGCTCAAAGGAGACATACCGATGGAGTACCGCATCGAGAAGCGGGGAGAGATGCCCATGACCGGCCTTTCCCTCACCACCAAGATGGACGAGGGCGCCAACCTGAGGGAGATCCCGGCCTTCTGGCAGCGATGCAACGGAGACGGAAGGACGGCGGCCTTGGAGCGCGCCATGCCCAAAGACACCAAGCTCGGCATCATGGGCATCTGCATGAACGACTTCGACGAGAAGACGAAGACCTTCTCCTACGTCGTGGGCATCGAGCGGCCCGTGGACGAGGCCGGACGGGCGGCCCTGCCCGCGGGTTGCGTCGAGTTCGTGGTCCCCGCCGCCGCCTGGGCCGTCTTCCCCGCCCACGGCCCCATGCCGAACGCGATCCAGGACGTCTGGAAGCGCATCTATGCCGAATGGTACCCCTCGTCCGGGTATGAGCACGCGGGCGGTCCCGAGCTGGAGGTGTACGCCCCCGGCGATCCCGGCGCCGCCGACTATTACAGCGAGGTGTGGATTCCGGTCAAGAAGGCCGGTTCCTAGCCAGGCGGAGCACGGCCCTGCCGCGGTGCGGCAGGGCGAGCGTCGCGCCGTCCGCCCCGCGTCCCTCCGCCCCCGCCAAAAATTCCGCCCCCTGGAGGGCGGCGGGCAGAGCCAGGGTCCGCGGACCGTCAGCGAAGTTGAGCAGGAAGTAGAAGGACGCGTTTGCCCCTTCGCGCACGGTCACCGAGACGCCCTCGCCGGGCGGCTCGTCGGCGGGCCACGCCGAGCGGACGCCGGCTTCCCGGCAGAGGGCGGCGTAGAACGCGTCCAGGAAGGCTTCCTCGTTGCGGGAGGCCACGTAATACGCCTTTCCCGCGCCGTACGCGTTCACCGTGAGCGCGCTCCGCCCCTCGAACAGCTCGTCCTGGAAACGGGCCAACTCCGCGGCCCCCTCCGCGTGCACGCTTTCCCAAAGCTCCCGGACACTATACGTTCCCGTGAGCCCCAGGGCGTTCCCGCGCGACATCGCGAGATGCCGCGTCTCGTCCGGATACAGCGCGTCGATCTCCTCGGCCCAAATGCCCAGGACTCCGCGGAGCGGGCCGGGAAAACCGCCCAGGTGGCAGAGGTCGTGCTCGTCCACGATGCCCGACCAGTAGGTCGTCACGAAGGTGCCGCCGGCGGCTACGAAATCGGCGATCCGGCCGGCGGTCTCCGCCGAGACCAGGTAGAGCATGGGCGCGACGAGAATCCGGTACGGCGCGTAATCCGAGGCCGCGTTCACGATGTCCACGGCCACGCTCCGCTTCCAGAAGGACCGGTAGTGGGCGATGCAGTCGCCGCGGTAGTCCAGGAGGCCGTCGTTGCGCGGTCCCTTCGCGTCCTCCACCGCCCAACGGTTCTCCCAGTCGAAGAGCAGGGCGACCTTCGCGTCGATCCGCGATCCCGCGACTTCCCGGAGGGAAGCGAGGGTCCGGCCGAGGGCCGCGACCTCGCGGAAGACGCGCGTATGCTCGTGCCCCGCGTGGTCCACCACCGCGCCGTGGAACTTCTCGAAGCCGCCGCGGCTCTTGCGCCACTGGAAGTACTGGACGCTGTCCGAGCCGTGGGCTACGGCCTGCAGCGAGACGAGCTCGTGCATACCGGGCCGCTTGAGCTTGGCCACCGGTTGCCAGTTGGTCATGCTCGGCGAACTCTCCATGAGGAGGAAGGGCCGCCTCTTGAGCGACCGGTTGAGGTCGTGGAGGAAGGCGATGTTCGCGGCGAGCCGGTCGTCGCGGCCGGACGGGTCCCACTCCGCCCAGGGGAGGGTCATCGGCCCCCGGCCGTGCCAGCAGGGATAGCTGTCCCAGCTCACCAGATCGATGGCCTCGGCGAGCTTCCAGTAATCCAGGCCCTCGTAGGTGCCCATGAGGTTCGTGGTGACCGGCACGTCGGGAGACCCGCTCCGCACCGCCGCGATCTCGGCCCGCATGAAGTCGGTCGTGATCCAGGTCGTGAAGCGCTTCCAGTCCAGGTTGAGGCCGTGCGTCGTGCTCTCGCCGAGGGTGGAGGGGGATTCGATCTCCTCCCAATCGGAAAGGGTGTGGCTCCAGAAGCCGTTCCACCAGGCGAGGTTGAGCGCCTCGAGGGTTCCGTAACGCCGCCGGAGCCAGGCGCGGAACGCGTCCTGGCAGAGCGGACAGTGGCAGTCCCCGCCGTACTCGTTGGAGATGTGCCAGAGGATCACGGACGGATTCCGTCCGTAACGGCGGGCGAGGGCCCCGTCGATGGCGGCGACCTTTTCCCGATAGACGGGCGAGCTCGGGCAGTGGTTGTGCCGCTCGCCGAAGAGGCGGCGCTCCCGGCGTTCGGTGACGCGGAGCACCTCGGGGTACTTCTTGGCCATCCACGCTGGCCGCGCCCCGGAGGGGGTCGCGAGCACCGTGGAGATGCCCGCCTCGCCGAGGGAGGCGATCACCGCGTCGAGCCAATCGAATTCGAATCGGCCCTCGGTCGGCTCCAGGGCCGACCACGCGAAGATGCCGACGCTCATGGCGTTGCACCCGGCCAGCTTCATGAGCCGGATGTCCTCCGCGAGGACGGCGGGATCGTGGAGCCATTGGTCGGGGTTATAGTCTCCCCCGTGCAGGAGCGCGGGGAAGACGAGTCGTTTCGTTTCCAATTCGAGCAATCCTTTCGGCGATTTCAAAAGCAACCGGCTTTTGCCGGGGTCTCACTTCACCGAGCCGAGGAGCCCCGCCACGAACTGGCGCTGCATCGCGAGGAAGAGGATCAGCACCGGGAAGGTGGAGACGCAGACGACGATCATGAGGGCGCCGTATTCGATGGTGTAGGCCCGCATCATGGAGGACATGACGATGGGCATCGTCTTCTTGATGTCGCTCAAGATGGTCATGAGGGGCCAGAGGTACGCGTTCCATTGGGCCAGGAAGATGTAGATGCCCGCGGACGCGAAGCTCGCCTTCATGGACGGGACGACGATCCGCGTGAAGATGGCCAACTCAGGGGCGCCATCCACCCGCGCGGCCTCCATGATCTCCGTGGGGAACATCTTGAAGTTCTGGCGCAGGAAGAAAATGATGAAGACCGACATCACCGAGGGAAGGATGATGGCAGCCTTGCTGTCCAGGAGCTTGAGGAAGGCGATCTGCTTGAAGAGGGGAATCACGATGGCCATCTGCGGCACGATCATGGACACGAGGAGCACGTCGAAGATCCTGGACCGCCACTTGGACGGGTACTTCTCAAAGCCGAAAGCCGCGAGGGCGTTCACGACGACGCCGGCGGCGACGGTTCCGAGGGCGATGGCCGACGAGTTGAAGAAGAACGCGGCTACCTTGTAGGTCTTGTTGACCTTCGCGAAGTTGAGCATGAACTCGTTGCCGGGATCCAGGACTCCCCGCACCACGTCGTTCGGATTCAAGGTGGTCCCGATGATCATCCAGAAAAAGGGGAAGACGCTGAAGAAGGCGCCGATGACCAAGAGGAGACGCACCGCGAAATAGGAGAGGGAGACTTTCCGTACAGCGCTCATTTCTCTTTACCGCCCAGCAGTCTGATTTGGATGAAGGCGAGCACGGCCGCGACGAGCACCATCACGTAGGAGAGCGCTGCCGCGTACCCGGCGTCCGAATTGATCACGAAGGCTTGTCGGTAGATATAGAGGGCCACCGTCGTGGTGGCGTTGGACGGCCCGCCGTCCCAGGTGAGGATATTCGGCTCGTCGAAGAGCTGCATGGTACCGTTCGTGGAGGTGACGGCCGAGAAGAGGATCACCGGCACGAGCAGGGGAATCGTGATGAGGAAGAACTGCCGGATCTTGCTCGCGCCGTCCACTTCGGCGGCCTCGTAGATCTCGGTGTCGATATTCTGCAGGCCGACCAGGAAGAAGACCATGTTGTAGCCGGTCCAGCGCCAGGTCAGGGCCAGGATGATCGTGATTTTCGCCCAGAAGGGGTCGTTGAGCCACCCGATGGGGCCGGTGATGACGTGGACCTGCTGGAGGAAGTTGTTCAGGATACCGTTCGTCTGTAGCAGGATGCGGAAAAGCACCGAGTACGCCACGAGGGACGTGACGCAGGGCAGGAAGTAGATGACGCGGAAAAAGCCGCGCAGCCGCCTGATGCCCCGGTTGAGGATAACGGCCAGCACGAGCGCGAGGATCACCATGAGGGGGATCTGGACCGCCATGAAGAGGAAGTTGTGGCTCAAGGCCTGCCAGAAGATCTTATCCTTGGCCATCCGGACGAAGTTGCCGAACCCGATGAACGCCCTGTTGAACCCCTGATACCGCTGCGTGACGAGGAACAGGGAAGAAATGATGGGGTACAGCATGAACGCGCAGTACATGACCAGAGCCGGCGCCACGTAGGCCCAGCCGACTTTGTTTAAGTAACGATGGAACCTGCCCTTGTTTTCCACCTCTCGCTCCTTGCGCGGCCGGACGCTCCGCCGGGCCGCTCGCCGGTTTGAAGAAGAAAAGGGCCGACCCCGACGGGTCGGCCCGCGCTCCCGCGAAGCCGATTACTGGCCCGTGGTCTGCTTGTACTCCGCGGCGGCGGCGGCGATGACGTCATTCGGCGTCTTGAGCTCGCCCGCGAACATCTTGTTGATGGCGTTGCGGAGCGTGTCGCGCATGGCCATGTAGTTCGGGGTGTACATCAGGACGGGGACGTTCTCCATCCAGGCGGCGAAATCCTTGTACACGGCCTGGCTCTTGTAGAAGAACTCATCCGGGGCGGTGTAGTTGGAACCGCCGCGGCTGGGGAGGAAGGTGCCCATGGCGCCGGCGCCCTTGAGGATGGTGTTGTAGAACTCGAGGGCGGCGGGATCCTCGCTGGCCCAGGTGGACTTGAGGAACTCGACGGCCGCGGCCTTGTTCGGGGACTTCGCGAACACGTACCAGCTGGATCCGCCGTTGTTGGAGGCGTTCGCCGCGCCGGCCACGCCTTCCACGAGCGGGGTCGGGATGACCATCCACTTGCCGGCGTTGGCGGGCTGGGACTTGAGGGTACCGATGATCCAGATGGCGCTCATGAAGCCGGCGCCCTCGCCGCCGTTGAAGCCGGCGATCCAGTTGTTCCAGCCCTCGGTCATGTAGAGGAGACCCTTGTCGTTCATCTCCTTGAGGTACCCGATGGACTTGAGCATGGCCGGCGTATTGAAGTTGATGGAGCCGTCGGCGTTGAAGAACTGGGTTCCCGTGGACTGGACCATGATGCGGAGGAAGTCGAAGCTCGTGTTGTCGTACACGATGAACGGCTTGCCGGTCTTGGCCTTGATGGTCTGGCCCAACTTGATGAGCTCGGGCCAAGTCATGTTCTTCTGGTAGTCGTCGGGGTTGAGGCCGGCGGCCTTGACCATGTCGGAGCGGAGGTAGAAGCCCGTACTGCCGGTGTCGAAGGGGATACCGTAAATCTTGTCCCCGTCCTTCATCGGGCCGACCTTGTACTGGGCGAACTTGCCGAAATCGATGCCTTCAGCCTTGAGATCCACGAAGGCGCCCGGGTAGTTCTTGATGAACCGCTCGATGACGAAATCCTGGAACAGCGCGATGTCGGGGAGCCCGGCGCCGCCGGCCTGGAGTCCGGCCTCGATCTTGCCCTCGATATTCTCGGGGATATCGACGATCTCGATGACGGCATCCGGATGGATCTTCTTATAGACTTCCGCAGCCTGCTGCATCGAATATCCGTTAAAGTTGGGGTCCCAGCACCAGATCGTCACTTTCTGGGGGCCGGACGCGACCTTTTCCTTCCCGCCGCACGAAACCAGCGCGAATACGGTCAGTACCGCCAAAAGAACAACCAAGAGACGCTTCATCGGGTTCCTCCTTATCGTTTTTGCACCGGCTCTTTTTCGAGGAAAGAAGAGGCGGTGCAGACAAACCAGTATAGGACCCAATTTTTTGACCTGTCAAACTTTATCCGATCAGGTCCGAGCATGATCGATCAGGTTCGGACAAATTCCACGCGCGTAAGCAACTCGCTTCATAGCCTCGACTTGCTCAAGCGCGAATGCGGGTCTATCATCGCCCCATGAAGAACGAGCGCCTCCTCGCGATGACCGATTACCTCCTCCGCTGCGGGAGAAAAACCGCCGAGGAGCTGGCCGAACGCTTCGAGGTCTCCCCGCGGACCATCTACCGCGACATCGACTCGCTCTGCGCGGCCGGCGTTCCCATCGTGTCGGAGGCGGGCACGGGCGGCGGCTACGAGCTGGAGGAGAACTACCGCATCGACCGGAGCTTCCTGTCCGCGGACGAGATCGCCGACCTCACCTCGCTCCTGGAAGGGCTCGCGGAGGCGGTGAAGGATCGGCACCTGGAACGCTCGCTCGGCAAGATCTCGGCCCTCGGCCCGCGCGGCAGGGAGCTCACGGCCGGTCTCCCCGCGGACCGCTTGCCGCCGCCCCTCATCGTGACCTTTTCCCCGTTCACCGCGTCGGGCGGCGACCCGAACCTCGTCCGCGAAATCCGCCGGGCGATCGCGGAACGGCGCGTCTTCGCCTTCACGTACGTGGACGCCGGGGCGCGCGAGACCGCGCGGACGGTGGAACCCTACAGCCTCGTGATCGGCGGGGCCACCTGGTACCTGCACGCGTGGTGCCGCCTGAGGCAGTCCTTCCGGCTCTTCAAGCTGATCCGGATGCGGAACGCGGCCATGGTCTGCGAACGATTCGACCCGGCCGCGCACGCTCCGGTGCCGCCGCCCTTCGCCTTTATGGATACCGGCGAGATCCCGGTCCCCATCGCCGTATCCGTGGAACCCAGGCTCAAGCAGGCCATGGACGAGGCCTTCCCCGACCGCGGTACGGGACCGGACGAGGACGGCCGCTGGACCTACCGCTTCCATTGGCCCCTCGGCTCCTACCTCATCCAGTTCCTCCTCTACTTCGGCCCGGGCCTCCGCGTGCTGGAACCGTCGGAACTGCGCGTCAGCCTGGAACGCGCCGCCAGGGAAATCGCGGACGCGAATCATTTTTGAAAGCCACTGACGGCCCTTGTCAGTGAGGCCGCCGTACCATCGATCCATCAAATCAACGATGGAGGAACGGTATGGAAAAGCTGCTCGCGTACTGCGGACTGGACTGCGCCGAGTGCGACGCCCGGAAAGCCACCCTCGCGAACGACGACGCGCTCCGCGCGGAGGTCGCCGCCAAGTGGGCCAAGGAGTTCAACTTCGCGTTCACGCCCGCCATGATCGAGTGCACCGGCTGCCGGCAGGAGGGGGCCAAGATCGGCCACTGCGCCGAGTGCGAGATGCGCCTCTGCGGCGTCGAGCGCGGCGTGGAGAACTGCGGCGACTGCGCCGAATACGCCTCCTGCGCCAAGATCAACGGCTTCCTCAAGATGGTGCCCCAGGCCAAGGCGAACCTGAACGGATTCCGCGCCGCGCGGAGATAGGCGGCGACGTACGCCCGCGCCCCACCCTGAACGCGGAGGCAGGGGCGCCGGCCGTCGCGGGCGTCTTCCCGAAGCGCCGCTGCACCATGCATCGCGGCGCTGCGCGGCGCTACGCTGCGCGGCTATCCCAAAGCTTCGCGACACTAGAGAGAGTTCGCGTAAAATCGGGGCGGCACTTCACGAAGCTCGGAAGGCGCGTATACTAAGCGGTACGCAAAAAAAGACGGAGGCTCGAAATGTCGGATTGGATCCAAGGACCGGTGGATATCGGACTCGCGGAAGCGCGGTATGACGCGGGAAGGCTCGCGAAGCTCGCCGATTATTATGCGGGCCTCATCGCCTCGGGGAAGGTCCAGGCTGCGGGCTTCCTCATGACGCGCAAGGGGCGCGTCTTCGCCCACCAGACCGCGGGTCGCCGCGTCGCTCCGGAAATCGGCGGAGCCTTTGCCGGCGCGGACGCCCTGCGGCCCGAACATATCAAGAACATCGCCTCCATCACGAAGATCGTGACCTCCACGGCGATCATGCAGCTCGTGGAGGACGGGGTCCTCTGGCTGGAACAGCCGGTCAAGACGATCCTCAAGGAATTCGACACCTCCATGCACGGGGGCATCCAGATCAAGCACCTCCTCACCCATACCTCCGGCTTGCCGGCGGACGGCGGCTACTTCGCCGAGCCGTATCCGATCGAGCGTTGGGAGGAATGCAGGAAGGACGGGTGGCTCACGAAAGCCATCCTGGCCGGCCCCCTCCAGAGCCGCCCCGGAGAGACGTGGAGCTATTCCAGCGTCGGCTTCGGCGTGCTCGCGGAGATCGTGAGCCGCGTTTCGGGGATGCACTTCAACGACTACGTGGCCGAGCGCGTCTTCAAGGCGATCGGCATGGAGCGGACCTTCATGGAAGTGCCGAAGCCTCTCTACGGCGAGGTCGTCCTTTCCGCCGAGTGGGACCCGATCGCGCTCGAGCACTCGGGCGACCGCGTCGGCATGCCGTCCGGCGGCGGCGGGTGCTACTCCACCATGCGCGACCTCGCGCGGCTGGCCCAGTGCTTCCTGGACGCCGGCGCGGTGGACGGCAAGCGGCTGCTCGGAAAGAAGACGGCCGCGGAGATGGTCCGCAACCAGACCGAGGGCGTCGGCGCCTTCCACTGGGGCAAGCGGCTCGCGAGCATCAAGCAGGGCCTCGGCTGGGAGTATTTCGTGGACGGCACCACCGTCGGACCGAATACCTTCCAGCACGAGGGCTGGGGCTGGTGCTCCCTCTTCGTGGATCCGGAAGAAGATTTCGTCTTCGTTTCCTTCTGCCCGACGCCGACGGAGTGGAGCCCCGAAATCATGGTCAATCCGCGCACCATCGCGTTCTCGGGGTTGCTCTGATCGGCCATCGTTCCGCGACCGCCCCGGTGCCGCGCGCCCTGCGCACGCTGAAGGCGGTCGCCTTCGTCACCTACAAGGAGTGGGCCGCGTACCGGTCCCACATGCTCCTCACGCTCGTGATCGGGCCGGCCTTTTTCCTGGCGCAGAATTTCATCTGGCGCGCCGTCTACGCGGGCCGGCCGGTCGTGGCGGGCTTCACGCTGGAGGGGATGCTCGGCTACTACGGCGTCTCCACCATCGTCTACTACCTCACCATGGACTTCGCGGACTGGAACCTCCAGATGCATATACGGACGGGCTCCTTCCTGACTTTCATGCTCCGGCCCCTCTCGCACCGTTTCTACGCGCTCTCCCAGAAGGTCGGGCACCGAGCCCTCGGTTTCCTATTCGAATTCCTGCCGGTCTGGCTCGTGTTCGCCTTCGTCTTCAGGATCACCCTGATACCCGCGGATTGGCTCTGGGGCATCCTCTCCGTCGCCCTCGCCTTCCTCATGATGTTCCTCCTCAACTATTCCACCGGCATCCTGGCCTTCTGGCTCGTGCGGACCGACGGCATCCGCGCCCTCGTCCGGCTCCTCCGCGACGTCCTTGCCGGCGTGGTCGTCCCCCTCAGCCTCTTCCCCCGCCCCTTCCAGCTCGCCATGTTCTTCCTGCCCTTCCAGTTCGCCTCCTACGTGCCGGTGCGCGTCTTCCTGGGCGGCTACGAGCTCGCGGGCATTTCGATGGGCCTTCCCGCGATCGTGGGGCTCCAGGCCGTCGCCGTGCTCCTCATGTGGCTCGTCACCGAGCTCCTCTGGCGCGCGGGCATTCGCCGGTACACGGGGGTGGGCGCATGACCGGCGACCGGCGCGATCGCGGCCGGCGCGACGCCCCGCGCCCGAGCGGCGGCTCTCCGCGCCTCAGGTCGCTCGGCCTCCTCTGGGGCCGCGCCTTCAGGTCGTCCTTCGCCAATCAGGCCGCCTACCGCGGCGACTTCATCCTCAACCTGGCCGTCTCCCTCCTCTTCGAGATGCTCACGCCGCTGGCCACGATCCTGACCTACGCCTCCACGGACGGCGCGGGCTTTCCCGGCTGGACCATGGAGGAAGCCCTCCTCATCCAGGCCGTCTTCCTCCTCGCCCGCGGCATCGCGTTCCCGCTCTTCTTCGGCATCGTGTGGGTGGTCTTCAACCAGGTGCGCGAGGGCACCTTCGAACTGACCCTCCTCCGCCCGCGCTCCCCGCTCCTCGTCGCGATCACCGCGGGGGTGGACGTGAGCGGCTTCGGCCAGCTCGCGGGCGGCCTCCTGCTCTTCGGCTGGATCGTGGACAGGCTCGCGATCGGTCCGGCGCGCGTCCTGCTGTTCCTCCCGATCCTCGGCCTCTCCGTGCTGACCCTCCTCGCGTGCGCCCTCTTCATGTCCGGAACGCTCTTCGTCTGGATCGGGAACAGCCGCGTCCTGGAGCTCCTGGACTCCATCCTCATCTTCGGCCGCTACCCCGGTTCGATTTTCTCCTCGCTCTTCCAGCTTTCCCTCGCGGTGCTGATCCCCGTTTCCATGATCGCCCTCTTTCCCGCGGAGGTCCTGCTCGGACGGACGAACGGCCTGCTCTATCTCGGGATTCCGGCCTGCCTGGCCTTCCTCGGCCTCAGCGTCGTGTTCTGGAACCATATGTGCGGCAAATACGCAGGAGGCGGCGGATGACAAGCATCCGGCGGATGAAAAGCATCCAAGTGCGCGACCTCGCCAAGACGTACCTGACCTACAAGCGCGGGTCCGGCTTCGCGGACATACTCAAGAGCGTCTTCGCGCGCGAGTCCCAGGAAGTCCGGGCCCTCAAGGGCATCAGCTTCAGCGTGGAGGAGGGGGAGCTGGTCGGCTTCCTCGGCCCGAACGGCGCGGGCAAGTCGACCACCCTCAAGATCCTCACCGGGGTCCTCCACCCGACCTCCGGCAGCGTCGACGCGCTCGGCTTCTGCCCCTGGAAGCAGCGCAAGCGCTACGTGGCGAACATCGGCGCCGTCTTCGGCCAGAAATCCCAGCTCATCTGGGACATTCCGCCCATGGACAGCTTCCTCATGAACCAGGCGATCTACGGCATCCCGGACCGCGCGTTCAAGGAGACGCTGGATGAGCTCTCCGGTCTTCTCGGCGTCGAGGAGCTCATGAAGCGGCCCACGCGGAACCTCTCCCTGGGCGAGCGGATGAAGTGCGAATTCATCATGGCGATGCTCCACCGCCCGCGGGTCGTCTTCCTGGACGAACCGACCATCGGCCTCGACGTGATCGCGAAGGAGACGATCCGCGGCTTCATCTCCCGCATGAACGCGGCCGGCGTCACGTTCATCCTCACGACCCACGACCTGGCCGACGTGGAACGCCTGGCCCGTCGCGTCATCGTGGTCAACCACGGCGAGATCGTCTTCGACGACTCGCTGGAGCGGCTCCGGGGATTCTTCGGATCGCGCAAGCGCATCCGCCTCGTGACGGCCGAACCCGCCGCCGACCTGGAGCTCGCGGGCCTCGCCGAGACCGGCCGGGAGAGCGATACGGACGTCGCCTACGAGCTGGATCTCTCGGTCACGCCGCTCAACCGGTTCATCGAGCGGGCGAACGAGCGCGCCTCCATCCGGGACATGTCGATAGAAGAGATTCCCATAGAGAGCGTCGTGGCGGCGCTCTACGAGGGCAAAGAACTTAATCGATAACTCATCGGTCCTTTTATCTTCCCTCACGGCATCCTCACGGAGCGGGACTAGGCTCCCCGTACGGCGGCGGTAAACGGCCGCCGCGATCTATCAGGAGGAACACGTGAAAAGAATCATCGTATCCATCGCCTTCGCCGCCGCGCTGGCCGCCGCCGCCTTCGCGGAGAACATGAGCCTGGACGTCGGCGGCTCGCTCGTCGCCTACGACCTCACCGAGGCCAACGCCGACCTGACCTACGCCGCGGATCCGTTCGCCAATTTCGGCTATGCCATGAAGCTCTCCAACGGCATGGGCCTCAAGCTCTTCCTCAACGCGGACCTCATCTACCGGACCTTCAACGGCGGGGACGATACGGGAACGTCCGCCCAGATCAACCCGGGCGCCACGCTCACCTCCGGCGACCTCACGGCCACGCTGAGCCTGCCCCAGCTCATCAATAGCCCGGCGTCGGACACCGAGAAGTTCGGCTCCAAGGCCGTCGACTCCAAGGGCATCGGCTACTATGCCGGCAAGAACTTCGACGAGGCGTTCTTCTCCACCGCCTACGCGAAAGTCGCCTACAAGATCGCCGCGTCGGACGCGCTCACCGTCACCCCCGCCCTGGAGACGGAGATCGTCTTCGCCCCCGAGGCGGGCCTCGCTTCCCTCAAGCCGGCGGTCACCGTGGCCTCCGGCATCGTGAGCGCGGACGCGAAGGCGAGCGTCTACCTCCTGCCCGCGGATTACGACGCGGACCACGACTTCTACCTCTACGCCGATCCCAAGGTGTCCGTGAAGCTCGATTCCGTGGCCAAGGGGCTCGCGGCCTCGCTCGCGGCCTCGGTCCCCCTCACCGAGACCGAGAAGCTGGGGTCCTCCCTCACCCCCGCGGTGGCCTACAAGCTCGGCGCCCTTTCCGTCGCCTTCGACCTCAAGTTCAACAAGCTCTTCATGGACGAGGACCTCGGCGTGGACATGCAGCTCGAACCGAAGCTCAAGGTATCCTACGGCCTCAAGTTCTGAACACAAAATGAGTAGGGAACGGCTCCGCCGGTCGCGGAGCCGCGCTTCCCGCGGGTGCTCCCTGAGCCGGTCCGGCATCGATCGCGCGTCCGGCAGATCCTCCCGGCCGCGATTCGCCGGGGCGGCCCGTCGGAGCACCCGTTTTCTTGCGCCGCCCGCCGGCCCCCGGCCCCGCCCGCCGGCCCCTGCCCGCCTACCGCCGACGATTATTCCTCAATCGTCGCGCTTTTCCCGTTTTCCGCGGAAATGATGATAAAATGAGGGCAGGCCCTCGAACGATACTGCGCAACGGCACGCTCGGAGGCTTTCCCCAGCGGGTAGTCCTCGGGCCGGTCCAGACGGATATCGTCGCCCGCCCGGCTCGATCCTCCGGCCCGGCGCACCGAAGCGGCCCTCGGGCTACCCGCTCCCTCCCCTACGCCGAGGCCGAGACCGGTAAAAACGCCGGGTCGGCGCTATGATTGACGACATGACCGCCCCGCCCGGAACCAACGAACCCCGATCAGCCCGCTCCGCGCTGCCCTTCGTCGCCGCGTGCGTCCTCTCCGCCGCGGCGGTCTCCTGCGCGAGCGTGAGCGAACTCGCCGTCCGCCCCGCGCCGCCTGAGTCCGCGGACGCGGAGACGACCGCGACCCGCTACACCCCGACGCAGACCGCCCTCACCGAACGGGCGCGCGCCCGCGGGGGCGCGCGGGACCGGATAGAGGTGGACGGCGTCCGCTTCAACGCGGACTGTTCGGGTACGATGCTCGCGGTCTTCTACGCGGCCGGACTCGACCTCCGGCCCGGCTTCAACCGGGTCAAGGGAAACACGGGGGTCGAGCGTCTCTACAACCTCATGGACGGCGCGGGGCTCTTGGACGATACCGACGTCCCCCAGCCCGGATCGCTCGTCTTTTGGGACGACACCTACGACCGGAACGGAGACGGCAAGAAGAACGACCCCCTGAGCCACGTCGGCCTGATCGTGTCCGCCGACGGCTCCGGGAACCTCAGCTACGTGCACTACCATTACCGCGACGGCGTCGTGGAAGAGCGCATGAACCTCCGCGAGCCGTCCGTGGCCGTAAAAAAAAGCGGCGGAGCCGACGTGATCGTCAACTCGCCGCTCCGCATGAAATCCTGGAAACCCGACGCCGCCTCCCTGGCCGGCGAACTCTATCGCGCCGGGGCCAGGGCGTACGAGTACGCGGGCGACCGCCTCGCGAGCGCCCGCTGAGGCGCTACTTCGGTTCGCGCCGGGGTTCCACCACCTTCCGCTCCTCGCGGAGGCCCTCCAAGAGCGCGAGCACCTGGCGGCTCGCCTCCGAGGATTCCGGGTAGCTCGCCGCGTCGAACTTCTCCACCGCGAGCGCGTAGGCCGCGGTGGCCGCGGTCCAGGCATCCGGGATGCGCTCCGCCGCGTTCACCCGCTGACCGAAGCTGATCCGCATGAAGGCCCGATTCTTGAGGTTATACGCCACCCAGCGCTGGTACTCCGTTTCGGCTTCCCGCCGCGCGATCACGGCGAGCCGCTCCGACTCCTGGGCCATCTCGATGGAGGCTTGGAAATCTCCGGCCGCGAAGGCCGCTTCCGCCGACCGCTTCAGGTCCAGGGACTTGCGGTAGTTCGGATTTTCGGTGAGCGTATTCTGGGCAAGGGCCGACGCCGTCGTCAGCACGAAGGCGGCGACGACCGCCGCGAACTTTTTCGCCGTGCTCATTGCGCGCCTCCTTCTCCGGCGGCCATCTCCTCCTGATACTGCTTCATGGCCGCATCGGTCTCGTCCAGGGCGGCGGCCGCCTTGTCCAGGGCGGCGCGGGCGCGGACGCGCCGGTCCGCGGCGAGCGTGGCGGAATCGAGGTAGCTCTTCTCCGCCTTTTCGTAACCGGCGACCGCTTCCGGCAGCTTGCCGGCGGTCGCGTCGGCGTCCGCCTGCTTCGCGGCCGCATCGGCGGCGCCGTAGAGTTCCTTGGCCGCGACCTTCGCCTTCTCGGCGTCGGCCTTGGCGCGGGCGGCGGATACCGCCGCGCGCTTCTCTCCCAGTTTCTTCGCGAAACCGTCGGCTATCGTCTTGTCGTACAGAGGCCCGGCGGCCTCCAGTTCGGTCTTGGCCACGGCGTTGTCTTTTCCGTACGCGGCCTCGGCCGCGGCGAAACGTTCTTCCGCCTGCCCGTACGTTTCCGGCGCATAGGCGTCCAGCCCGTTCGCGAGGATGAAGGCGCGGCTCGCCTTGACCTTTTCCATCTCCGCTTGCGGCGCGTCAGGCGCCGCGGGGGCTGCGGGCGCCGCCGCGACGGGCTCCGGTTGGGGAGCCGGCGCAGGAGCGGCGGCGCAGCCGGCCAGTAGGAGCGCTACCGCCGTCATCGCCAATAAACCATACCTGAATCGCAAAATGACCCTCCCGGAAGGAATGATGGTCCGGAGGCAGAGCCCCCGACTTTCTCAGTTTCCCTCCTATCCGTTCATACGTCAAGGTTTCGCTTTCGATTGGCCCTCCGCGGCGCCGACCGATTCCGCCAACATCGCGTCCAGTTTCCCTGCGTAATCCCGCGCCGCGACGACGATATTCGGTACCGCCTCCCGCTCCAGGCGGAATCCGACCGCCCCCGGATGGCCGCCGCCGTTCGTGATGCCCATCTTCGCGATCGCCTCCCTGAGGTCCAGGGCGGTGAACGCCTGGCTGCGCCTGAGCCGGAATTGGACGAAGTTGGAGAGGCCCGGATCGTCGTAGTAGCCGACGAACCCCAGGTAGCCGCCTTCCTCGGCGAGCCGGTCCACCGCCGCCCGCGACACCGCCACCGTGGTGTCGTTTCCGAAATTGCGGAACAGCTCGGCCGATCCCGCCTGATCGAGGACCGCGAACCGGATTTTTCCTACCTGCTCCGCGTGCGAGATGATGAAGCGGAAACAGGCTTCCTCGTCGTACGAGAGCGCGACGAGGGCGTTGAACACCTGCTCCTTGTTGGAGAAGTTGCCGCTCCCGGTATGGGTCTGGCACTGCAGCATGCGCTCGAAGAGGGTGCTGAACCGCGTGTAGAACCAGCGCTCGCGGTGGGTCTTGAGGTACCGGCCCATGCGCGAGTCGCCGATCATCCCGGTGAGGATGGCGAGCACGAGGTTGCGGCTCATGAGCTCGGTGATCTGGTACTTGGAGACCATGGCTTGGTTCTTGCCCAGCTTGATCGCCAGGAAGGAGATGATCTCGCAGGTGCTGGACGCCTCGTACACGAGCCGATACTCGGGATCCCCGTAGTACCGGCTGTCCGCCTCCAGATGATGGTCCAGTTCGATCTTGGGGATGGCGGGATTGTCCTTGATCGCGGCGTACCGTTCCGACCGATCGATCATCGTCGGCTTCGGCGTATCCACGAGGACCAGGGCGCCGCAGGGCGGCAGCGGCTCGTCGTGGATGATCCCGATGGCGTTGTAGCGGCAGATGTTCACGAGGTACTGGAAATTATCCTGGACCGGGCCCCCGAAGGCCACGACCGCCTTCTTGTTGAGCTTCACCGCGAGGAGCGCGAAGGCCACCATGGAGGCGACGCAATCCTCGTCGGGGTCCTTATGGCCGATGATGATGAAGTTGTCCCGCTCGTCCAGGGCCGCGACGACGTTGGCGATGATGCGGTTCTTCTCCTTGATGCTCGCGATGGTCCGTTTCGGCTCCTCCTCGGGCCGCCGCCAGGCGACGGCCCGGTCCCGGCCCTCCACCTTGGCCAGGTAGAGGGCCTTGTCGGCGCGCTC
>JAEXTK010000115.1 GCA_023406985.1 Spirochaetota bacterium
CCATCCTCCTCTTCTCGCTCCCCATACCCGAAGAACTGGGCGACGTCGCCGCCCACCGCATCACGCCCCTCGTTCCGGACGCCGAATTCGCCCGCGCCGTGGCCGACGCCGCGGAGGCCGCCGGCGAGACGCTGAGCGTTCACCTCAAGATCGATACGGGGATGGGCCGCATCGGCTGCCGCCCCGAGGAGGCCGTGGACCTGGCCCGCGCGGTCTCCTCCCTGAAGAGCCTCAAGCTCGAGGGGATCGCGACCCACCTGGCCGTCGGCGACTCCTCCGCGGCCGACGACGTGGCGTATACCGAACGCCAGCTCGCCGCCTTCCGGGAAGCGGTGGCCGCGGTCCGCGCGGCCGGCATCGACCCGGGCATCGTCCATGCCGCCCATTCGGGGGCCGTCGCCATCCACGAGGATTCCTTCTTCGACATGGTCCGCCCCGGACTCCTCGTCTACGGGTATCCGCCCGTGGAGGACCGCGTCGACGCGGTCCCGGTCACGCCCGTCATGGAGCTCGCGACGAGCGTCGTGTTCATCAAGCGCGTAAAAAAAGGCGAATCGATCTCCTACGGGAGGATCTGGACCGCCGACCGCGACACGACCGTCGCGACCCTCCCCCTCGGCTACGCGGACGGACTCCAGCGCCGGCTCTCCGGCAAGATCTCCGTGCTCATCGGAGCGGCGACCTACCCCGTCGTCGGGCGCATCTGCATGGACCAGTGCATGGTGGATCTCGGCCCCGACTCCCCCGTCCGGCGCTGGGACCCCGCGGTCGTCTTCGGCGGCGAGAGCGCGGGCCCCTCGGCCGCCGATTTGGCGCGCGAGCTCGGCACCATCCCCTACGAGATCACCTGCGGAATCAACAAGCGCGTCCCCCGCGTCTACGTGGAATAGGGTATACTTCTCGTCTGCGTCACGAAAAAAGGAGACCCGAATGGCCACGGTAAAGCTCAATCCCGTCCCCTCCGACATCGAAATCGCGCAAGCCGCCGGTCTGGAGCCCATCGCCCAGATCGCCGAAACCCTCGGCATCCCCACCCGCTTCGTGGAGCGGTACGGCGCCTACAAGGCGAAGATCGACTGGAGGCTCCTCCGCGAGAGCGGCATCGCCGCGCCCCGGGCCAAGTACGTGGACGTCACCGCCATCAGCCCCACGCCGCTCGGCGAGGGCAAGACGACCACGACCGTGGGTCTCACGCAGGGCCTCGGCTTCATCGGGAAGACGGCCGTCGCGGCCCTCCGGCAACCGTCCATGGGCCCCACCTTCGGCATCAAGGGCGGAGCGGCCGGCGGCGGCTACAGCCAGGTCGTTCCGATGGAGGATTTCAACCTCCACCTCACCGGCGACATCCACGCGGTCTCCGCCGCCCACAACCTCTGCGCCGCGGCGGTGGACGCCCGCATCTACCACGAGGGCCGCTGGACGGACGCCTACTTCGAGAAAATGGGACTCCGGAAGCTCAAGGTCGATCCGTACCGCGTCGCCATCGGCCGCGTCGTGGACATGAACGACCGCGTGCTCCGCAACGTGATCGTCGGGCTCGGCGGCCTGGAGGACGGGCCCATGCGCCAGTCCCGCTTCGACATCTCCGTGGCGAGCGAGGTCATGGCCATCCTCGCCCTCGCGACGGACCTGGCCGACCTCCGCGCCCGGCTCGGCCGCATGGTGGTGGCCTACGACGCGAAGGGAACGCCCCTCACGGCCGACGATTTCGGCGTGGCCGGCGCCATGGCGGTCCTGCTCCGCGAGGCGCTCAAGCCCAACCTCATGCAGACCCTGGAGGGCCAGGCGGCCTTCGTGCACGCGGGCCCCTTCGCCAACATCGCCCACGGCAACTCGTCCATCGTGGCCGACCTCGTGGCCGTCCGCTACGCCGACTACGTCGTGACCGAGAGCGGCTTCGGGGCGGACATGGGCATGGAGAAGTTCTTCGACATCAAGTGCCGGTCCTCGGGCCTCAGGCCCGACGCCGTGGTGGTGGTGGCCACCGTGCGGGCGCTCAAGGCCCACGGCGGCGGCCCCGCGGTGACCCCGGGGAAACCGCTCCCGGCCGAGTACCGCGAGGAGAACCTCGACCTGCTCAAGGCGGGCCTCGCGAACCTCGTCGCGCACCTCGGCATCGTGCGGCGCTTCGGCGTGCCCGCCGTGGTCGCGATCAACGCCTTCCCGACCGACACCGAGGCCGAATGGGCGGTGATCCGCGAGGCGGCCGTCAAGGCGGGCGCCGTAGACGCGGTCGTGGCCCGCAACTGGGCGCTCGGCGGCGAAGGGGCGGCGGACCTGGCGAGGGCCGTGGAGAAGGCCTGCGCGATCCCTGCGAAATTCGATTTCCTCTATCCCGCCGAGCTGCCGCTCCGCGGCAAGATCGAACGGATCGCGACCGAAGTGTACGGGGCCGACGGCGTGGACTATACGACGGCGGCGGCCGAAGAACTCGATTCGTTGTCCGAAAAGGGTTTCGGCGCCCTCCCGATCTGTATGGCCAAGACCCAATACTCGCTGTCCCACGATCCCGCGCTCAAGGGCGCGCCCAAGGGCTGGCGCCTTCCCATCCGCGAAGTGCGGCTCGCCGCCGGCGCGGGCTTCGTCTATCCGCTCTGCGGCGACATGACCACCATGCCGGGCCTGCCGAGCAAGCCCGCCTTCATGGGCATCGACGTGGACGCGGACGGCAGGATCGTCGGGCTCTCCTAAGCGGCGGTCACTCGAGTTTCCAGTACGCCCCGCCCCGGTGGGGCCGGTAGTGGCGATCGCACCGGAGCACGGCCACTTCCCCCTGGGGACGTTCTTCGAATGGGAGCCAGTGCGCCGCGCCGCTTCTCCCCCGCATCCAGAGGGGCCAGGCGACCGTAGCCTCGAGGCCGGGGCGTTCGCCGCCGACGGCGAGAAAATGGGGCCGCGCACCGCCGAGGGCGCGCCCGTCGTCGCCGAACACGCGCCGCAACCGTTCCGAGAGGCGCTTCGTCCGCCGCGCGGTCCACTTCCCCGCGTTCCGCGCGTGGATCAGCACCACGTCGACGGCCGGCGTTTCGTCAGGCGGCGCGCTTTCCGCGGCGGACGCAGCCTTTGCCCGAAACGCGAGAAAGGCGTCGATCTTGAAGCCGTCCATCTCCATTCGGCCGCTCCGATCCTCGAATACGCTCGCTTCGGGCGAGGCCGCGACGGTGAACGCGGCGAGGATCGCGTCCAGTTCGATATCCTGGCCGAAGAAATCCGGTCGCCGCGGATCCCAGCCGAGTTCCGCGCAGACCGCGGCCAGGAAGCCGGGAGACGGTGCGGAGGCCGCGGGCCCGAGGGCATAAAGCGCGAGACGGCGTCGCTTGCGCGGCGCCAAACGGGCGAGCAATTCCAACGGATCGATCGTATATCCTGGAGCCTCGGTCATGGCGAGAGGATGGCGCGGCCCATTGTACCGATCGTGAGCGGCCGGTTATTTTTCCATGAGGCCGCGGAAGAACGCCCGCGCCTCGCGGGGGGTGGCCACGCGGGCGAAGGCCATGCCCGCCGCCGCGGCGCCGGCCCCGTCGAAGCCCTCCCGGTCCCCGACCACGAGAACCTTGTCGGCTTCCACGCCGAAGAGCTCCGCGGCGCGGAGGAACGGCCGGGCGGCGGGCTTGAGCGCCCCCTCGTCCTCGTTCGAAAGGCGGATATCGAATTGGAGCGGGTCCAGGCCGATCGCGTGGATGCGGTCGTCCACATGGCCGTAGTCGGAGAGCACGCCGAGCGCCGGCCACGTGCGGCCGTCCGCGCCCCCGGGCCGGGCGGCACGGCCCCCGGCGGCGAGGAACCGACCCCCGCACGGCCGCGCGCGGAAAAAGCCGCGGAGCACGGCCACGAAGCGGCCGTACAGGCACTCCTCGTACCATCGCCTGAGATCTTCGGGCTCCTCGCCCTTCAAGCGGAGCGACGCGTCCAGGGCGATGGCGTCCAGGAGCGCGTCCCGGGAGCCGAAATCGATACCGGCCTTGGACTCCCGCGCCCAGACCAGGGCGGTGAGGCGCCCCAGTTCCCTGATGGACAGGCAACCGAGCAGGGGCGCCAAGAAGCGCAGGTCATAGAGAGTTCCGTCCAGGTCGAAGAGGATCGCTTCAAAATGGTCGCGTTTTCCGGCTGAGACTTTTAGGGCTTCGCGCATATGGGGACAGTATAGGGCATCCGAAAACCGAGGGAAAGCGATTTTCTCTGGCGGGAACGGGGCGCGGCGGGTATACTGCGACCGGCTCGGGCGGACTCGGCTCCCGATGCCGCGGAGGTCCATGATGGAAGCAGCGGCGGTGTTCTTCGGCGGCGGACTGGGCGCCCTGTGTCGATGGGTCCTCACCGCGGCGGGCGGTAAGGCCATCGCGGGCGCCGGCCTGCAGCAGGACGCCGTCGCCCTCGTAACCTTGGCGATCAACGCGCTCGGTTGCCTCGCGATGGGCTTCGCCTACGGGGTTTTCGCCCGGACCGCGCCCGCTCCCGGCCTCAGGCTCTTGGTCGCGACGGGTTTCCTCGGCGGGTTCACGACCTTCTCCACCTACGCGCTGGAACTCGTGACCGCGCTCCGGGAAGGACGCCCCGCGGCGGCGGTGGCGATCGCCGTAGCCGCGAACCTCGGCGGCATCCTCCTCGTGGCGTTCGGCATAGCCCTCGGCGACTCCGCCGCCAGGGCTTTCCGGTGGTGAAGACGCTTCCTTACTCGTCCGACTCCGCGAAGGTCGTCTCGATCTTTTCGCGGTTCTTTTTGACGAGGGCGACATCGCTCTGGTGCGCTAAGCCGCGCATCTCGTCCAGGTACGGCTTCACTTCCGCGGGGATCGTCTGCCCCTCGAATCCTTCTTCCATGGATATCGCGCCGAGGGACGCGGTGACGGCGAACAGGATGTCCCAGAAACTGTTGTCCCACCCGTGCGCGGCCAAGATCCGTTTGGCCTCGGGATTTTGCTTCAGGGCGTTGAGCGCGTTCCGCATGGTCTCGGCTATTTGGCCGGGGGCGGGCGGCGCCATGGGCGCGTCCCCTCCGCCTCCTTGGGCCGCTCCTTCCACCCCGATGCCCGCAGTCTCGCCGTCACGGGCGATCTTGGGATAGTCCGCGAGGAACCTGTCCAGGGACTTCTGGTCCAACACCTTAACCGGCGCGGCCTGCGCGACGAGCGCCGCGGCGACGAGCGCCAGCGCGCACGAAGCCGCTGTTACCTTTTTCACTGCTTCCTCCTGAATACCGGTCTCTGCCGGTAAAGAGCAAGCATAGCGCGCGGGCGCGGCTCCCGCAAATCCCCGCGCGCTCAGGCCGCGCGTTCTCGGCCGGCTTACGCCTCCGGCATGTCGTCCAGGCCGCCGGCGTTCACCACGTCCGTCCAGCCCGAGGCCTTGAGGAGCTTGGCCGCGAGGGCGCTCCGCGACCCGGAGGCGCAGTAGACCACCACCGGCTTATCCTTGGGTTCCAGGCTCTCCATGCGCGACATGAGCGCTCCGACGGGGATGTTCACGGCGCCGGGATAGGCGCCGTCCATGAACTCGTCTTCCGTCCGCACGTCCACGATGCGGGCCCCCGCCTTGATCTTCTGCGTTACGATATTCTCGGCCATAGGTGCTCCTTGCTCTTCATTCGATATCGAGGCCGCGTTCCAGCCTCAGGGCGGCCCAGCCGCCCGATACGTTCTTCACGTCGCCGAAGCCCCGTTGCAGGAGCGTCCGGCCGGCGATGTGTCCTTCGAAGCCCCCCACGGAGACGATCCGGATGGGCCGGTCGCGGGGGAGTTCGTCCAAGCGGTCGCGGAGCTCGTCCACCGGCACGTGGACGGCGTCGGCGACGTGGCCCTTGGCGAATTCGCCGTAGGAGCGCACGTCCAGGACGAAGGGTCGAGCGGCGCCTTTCCGGCCCGCGCCGAGGGAGGCGACGAGGTCGGCCGCCGACTCCAGCGGTCCGTAGCCCGAGCGGGCGTTGGACGCGACGAAGGCCGCCATATTGAGCGGGTCGTTCGCCGAGGAGTACGGCGGCGCGTAGGCGAAGTCGAGTTCGGCGAGGTCCTCCACGGAGAGCCGCGCCTGCAGGGCGACCGCCGCCGCGTCGATGCGCTTCTCCGCGCCCTCGGCCGCGTACGCCTGGGCGCCGAGGAGGCGGCCGTCCGCCCGATCGTAGACGAGGGTCAGGAGCACGTCCGCGGCTCCGGGATAGTAGCTCGCGTGGCTCCCCTTGAGGATGGTGGCTTCGGCCGCGTCCAATCCCGCCTTCCGCGCCGCGGCCAGGGACAGACCCGTCATCGCGGCCGTCTCGTCGAAGATCTTCACCACCGAGGTTCCGGCCGCGCCGCGGTAGCGCATCGGGGCGGGGCCGGCGGCAGCGCCGACGAGGGCCGCGCCGACGAGGGCCGCGACGGCGGGGGCAGCCTCGGCTGGCGCTGATGCCGCGGCCAGGGCCGCGACGGCGTTCGTCGCGGCGATGCGGCCTTGGCGGTTCGCGGGCCCCGCGAGGGGAATGCGGACCTTGGCTCCGCTCGCCTTGGAAACGACTTCCGCCATATCGCCGGCCGCCCAGATGGCGGGATCTTCCGTCCGCAGGTACTCGTCCACCGCCACGGCGCCGGAAGCGCCGAGCGCGAGGCCGGCCCGCTTCGCGAGTTCCGTGTTCGGCCGGACGCCGACCGAGAGCAGCACGAGGTCGGCGTCCACCGAGCTCCCGTCGTCCAAGACCACCCGCTCCCCCTCGATCGCCGATACGGCGCGCTTCACGAGCACGCGGGCTCCCGCCCGCTCGAACCGTTCCGCGATCCGCGTCCCGTAGAGGGCGTCCATGGGCGGCATGAGGTGATCGGAGAGTTCCACGATAGTCACGGAAAGGCCGCGCTCCACGAAGGCCTCCGCGACCTCCAGGCCGATGAAGCCTCCGCCCACCACGACGGCATTTTTCGGCTTCCGCTCGGCGATGAATTTCTGGATGGCGTCCATGTCGGGGATGGTCCACAGCTTGAACACGTGCGGCGCGTCCGCGCCCGGAAGCGGCGGTACGATGGGCGTACCCCCCTGCGCCAGGATGAGGGCGTCGTAGGGGATCTCGCGCTCGCCGGACTCTTGGCGCACGCGCAGCGTCTTGGCCGCCCGGTCGATGGCGACCGCCTCGGTCTTAAGCGACACGTTCACCCGGTAGCGGCTGAAGAAGCCTTCGGGCGTCTGGAGGAGCAATTTGCTCCGCTTCTCGATCGCTCCCGAGATATGGTACGGAAGGCCGCAGTTCGCGAAGGAGACGTAGGGCCCCTTCTCCACGATGGTTATCTCCGCGGTCTCATCCAACCTTCTGGCCCGCGCGGCCGCCGTGGCCCCCGCGGCGACGCCGCCGACGATCACGATGCGTTGTTTTCCTTCCCCCATGAGATCCTCCCATTAAGTATAATTTTATTATATGCAACTTTTGTTATATAGTCAATCCTTAAATACGTCGAATTCATCCTTTTCGATGGAGGGCGGGGCGTTGACCTCCGCCCGCTCCGGAGGGCATCATGCGGCCATGCATGCGATCGAGATATTCGGATTCGCCGACCGGGAAATTTGTTCGGGGTGCGAGGGAGAGTGCGGCGCGGGGACCTGCGAACCGGGGGCCAAGGTGGCCACTCGCGCGCTCGTGAAAGAGTTCGAGGGCTTGCTCGCCTCGTCGGGCCTGGATGCGCGGGCCGCCTTCTACGAGGCGACCGACGAGAACTTGGAGCGCAACGCGGACGTGAAGAAGGTGCTTTCCATGGCGGACTTGAGCCCCGCCATCACCCTTGACGGTAAGCTCCTCTTCTTCGGGGGCTTCTCGCCGGAAGGGCTCGTGGCGGAGATCGCGAAACGGCTTTGAGGGAGGGGAGAGGTCAGCGCGGAGGCTGGTCTTCCGGCGCGGAGAGGATGTCGAAGAGGTCGAGGCCCAAGCCCGAGGGCAGGCCGCGGGAGAAGCGCTCGGCCGCGACCTGATCCGCGGGAGCGTCGGCGGCGACGTCCGGAGCGACGATCTCCGCGTTCCGCGCGAGACGGAATCCGACCGAATTCACCTTGAACGTGGGCGCGTTCCAATACCGGTACGTCGCGCGCAGCAGGTGCGCGGGCGTGAACCACGCGCCGCCCCGCAAGACCCGCTGTCCGGTACCCCGTTCCACGCCGCCGAAGTCCACGACTTCCGCGCGGGGGTATTCGCCGTACCAGTCCCAGCACCATTCCCACACGTTGCCGCTCATGTCGTAGAGGCCCAGCTCGTTCGGCGCCTTCCGCGCCACCGGCTGGGTCGTCTTGCCGCTGTTCTGGTCGAACCAGGCCACCGCGTCGGCCACCGTTCCGCCCGCGAAGGGCGAGCGCTTGAGCGGCTCGTCCGCTATCGCCGCGATCCGGCCGCCGCGGGCGGCGTACTCCCATTCGGCCTCCGTGGGCAAGCGGTACCCGTTCGCGGCGCGATTCCAAGTGACCTCGGCGCCCGCGATCGCGTAGGCGCTCTCGAGCCCTTCGCGTTCGCTGAGCGCGTTGCAGAAACGCACCGCGTCCATCCAGCTCACGAACTCCACGGGACGGTCATCGCCGCGGAATTTCGAAGGGTTGGAACCCATGACCGCGGTCCAGAGTTTCTGCGGGGTCTCCGTCTCGGCGATGAGGAAGGAAGAGAGGGTCGCGGCATGCACCCGCTCGTTGGCCGCGTACTGGGCTTCGGCGCTCCCCTGCAGGAAGGTTCCGCCCTCCGCGAGGACCATGCGCGGGATACCGGGGGTGGAGGCGGCCGCCGCCGGCATCGCCGTCAGCGCCGCAGCCAACAAGAAGATTCCCGACTTCAACGACACGACCCTAGAGATCGCCACGGCGCGTGACCACGCGGGAAATGAGGCCGTACTTGACCGCTTCCTCGGCGTTCATCCAGAAATCGCGGTCGGTATCCTTTTCCACCTGCGCGAACGGAACGCCGGTTTCGTCGGCGATCAGTTGGTTGATCTTGCCGCGGAGCTTCTCCAGCTCGCGCGCGTGGATCTCGATGTCGGTCGCGACGCCGCGGATGCCGGAGAGCGGCTGGTGGATGAGGTAGTGGCTGTTCGGTAAGCCGATGCGCCGCTCCTTGGGAGCGGCCAGCAGGATGAGGGCCGCGGCGCTCGCCACGAGTCCCATGCCGACGGTCCAGACCGGGGGTTTCACGAAACGGATCATGTCGAAGATGGCGTAGCCCGCGTCCGCGTCGCCGCCGGGGGAGTCGATGAAGATCCGGATGGGGTCGTCCCCCATGTCCTCCAGAAGCAGGAGCTGGCGCACCGTCCGCTCGGACAGGTTCTTGTCGATCTCGCCCGAGAGCAGGATGGTCCGCGTCTTCAGCATCTTGGAGATCAGCGGATCGGGGCCCTCCGACTTATGTTCTTCTTCGCGCTCCTCTTCCCCCTCCTCTTCGCCGAGTCGGAAACGGGGGTCGTCGAGTCGATTCATAGGTTGTGCTCCTGTGGATGGCGGCCTAACTTCAAGTAAAACGGTTAAAACTGCCGCGAGGGTTTTCATCAATATACGTTTGTGGGGGCGGGGCGTCAATAAACTACTCGGGGGGCGCACGGTCCTCCGTGGCGCCCCCCGCATTCTTCATTCTTAGAAGCCGAGGGCTTCCTTCACGAGCACGACCTTGATGCGGCCGGCCTGGTTCTCGCCGTTGATGACGAGGAGCTTGTTCGCCCGGCTGTTGAAGGTCTCGGGGAGGCCGTAGGCCGCGCGGGCGCGGGCGCTCTCCAGGGGCACGACGCGCTCCTCCAGGCGCTTGAAGGCTTCTGACAGGTCCTTCACCACCTTGTTCACGCCGACCACGAAGATCGCGGTGCCGGCGCCGTACGCGTAGGCGGGGAGTTGGCTACCCGTAAGCGAGGCCACGACGAGCGAGCCTTCCTCGGTGACCGCGTGGACCGAGCCGACGGAGAAGTCGGGGCCCGCGCCGAGTTTGCGCATCGCGCTCCCCTGCGTTCCCGGGTCCATCGAAACGAGCTTCTTCTTTACGGAGTCGTAGGTACCGCTCTCGTTGAGGATAGCGCCGAGCCCGATGGAGTCCACCGTGGCCGAAGCCGCCGTGAAGACCTCCGAGCCCGCGGCGATCAACGTCCGCACCGTGGCCACGGCCTCGGCGCCGTTTTCCACCACATATACCTCAAGACCGTTGCCGGTCAGGGCCTTCCGTACGCGCTCGATCGTTGCAGCATCGGGGATGTCGTTCCAGGATCGCATGTTCCGCTCCTTGGCGAAGGGTATTTTTCGCCGGGCCAGGCCCGGCGTTTTCATTAGGTTACTATTAGTAAGTTAGTGATGAATATTTACGAAGGCAAGAGAATAGTTTATTATTTCACTATGAATACGCGGAAAGAGACCGCGGCGAAGCTCTGTCCCTCAGTGGAAGCCGCCTTCGGACTCTTGGGCAAGAAATGGACGGGACTCATCATCCACAGCCTGCTGGAGAAGGACCGCTACTTCTGCGAATTGGAGGAGGCCATCCCGGCCCTGAGCGCGCGGGTGCTCACCCTGCGCATGCGGGAGCTGGAGCGCGAGGGCCTCGTCACGCGGAGCGTCACCGCGCACAGCCCGGTGCGCGTGAGCTATGCCCTCACCCCCAAAGGCAGGGCCCTCGGCCCCGTACTCGACGGCATCGCGGACTGGGCCTACGCGTGGATCGGCGCGGCCGGCTCCGACGGCGAGGCCGCCGGAGCGGACGACGGCTCTGACGGCGTAGCAGCCGGAGCGGACGACGGCGCCGCCGCCGCCCCAAGCCCCGCCGGTGCAGCGGCCGGCGCCGCCGCAGGCCCCGCCGGTGCAGCTGTCGCCTCGGCCGCGGCCGTCACGGCGGAGGCCTGAGAGCCGCCGCAGCGCCGGAGGCGCCCTACCCCTCCATTCCGGTCCGGTATTCGAACCAATCGAAGTCGGCGCGCGCGGAGCGCGACCGCGCGTCCACGCAGGCGAGGCCGACGAAGGTCCCCGTGAACTCCCCGTACGAACAGAACTCGTCCGACAGCTCCGACGCGTCCATGGCCGGCCCGCAGGCGGTCCAGGCCGCAGCGGCCAGGCTCCGCTCCGCGGCCCCGTCGAGCGAATAGAAGAAGCGCAGTTCGCGCTCGCGGAAGGCGAGCCGGAGATAGACGCGGCCCGCGGGCAGGACCGCGCAGGGGACCTCCGTCCGTTCCCCGTTTACGAGGCTCGTGAGCACGAGGAGCTTGCCGCCCTCGGCCGTCTCGCGGCAGACGCGCAGGTACCGGTAGTCCATGTTGTCGTAGTAGGCGACGAGGCCGGCGGACTGGCGAAAATCCTCCGGCTCGAACTCCACGGCGCACGCGGCGTCCGCGCGGAGCGAGGTGAGCCGCCGCGCCACGAGGGCGACCTCGTCCAGGGAACAGAGCGACTGGAGGCCGCGGAGGCGGAGAAAGCCCGGCCGCTCGGTCGTGGACGCGAACCGATCCTTGGAGACGCGCGGCGTGACGAGGTGGAGGTTCCACGGCCCGTCGAAGTCGTCCCGCCCTTCGGCTGGAGCCGCGGCGACCGGCGCGGCGGCCGGGGACAGGGCGTGCGTCGCCGGGGACAGAGCTTGCCCCGCGCGCGCATCCGACGCGGGGGACAAAGCTTGATCCGCGGGGGCCGGCACCGGCTCGGGGACTTCCAGCGCGGCCCGGTTGCCGCCGCCCGCTAGGCGCAGCCAGCCGTCGTCGGTCCAGTACATCTTCTGGATGCCGGTCTCCCGGCCGAGGGTGCAGCGGAGCTCGGGCGTGAAGGGGCGGCCGCAGAGGTGGACCGCGTAGGGTTCGCCCGCGGGGGTCTCCACCCAGGAGGCGTGCCCGACCTTCTGCAGGGGCGAGTCGGGGTTGTAGCGGTGGGGCTTGAGGAAGTCGTCCCGGTCCGCTTCGTCAAAGTCGTCCGTGGCCGTGAGGATGGGGTTGGCCGGGTCGCCCTCGTACGGGCCCCAGACCGATGGGGCGCGGGCCATGGTCACGCAGTGGCCGTAGCCCGTGCCGCCCTCGGCCGCCATGAGGTAGTAGCGCCCGTCCCGCTTATAGAGGTGGGGCCCCTCGACGCAGCCGCGCTTCGTGCCGCCGTCCCAGACTTTGCGGAGCGGGCCGACCATTGACTTCCGGACCGGGTCGTACTCCTGCACGACGATGCCGCCGGGCCGCCCCGGACCGAAGCGGAGCTCCCACTCCAGGCAGGCCACGTACTTCCGCCCGTCCTCGTCGTGGAGGAAAGAAGGGTCGAAGCCGACCGAGTGGAGGTAGACCGGTTCGCTCCAGGGCCCGTCTATGGAAGGGGACGTGACCAGGAAGTTGTCCGCGTCGAAGTAGCGGGCGTTGTGGGAGAGCATAAGCGAATAGGCCAGGTGGAAGAGTTCCCCGTCGTGGGTGAGGCAGGGCGCCCAGACCCCCTTGGCCGAGGGTAGCCGCCGGAGGTCCAGCCGCCGATCGTCGGTTAGGGCGTGAGTGCGGAGCGCCCAATCCTTGAGATTCCGCGAGTGGTAGATCGCGATGCCGGGGAACCACTCGAAGGTGGAGGTCGCGAGGAAGTAGTCCTCCCCGAAGCGGAGGATGGACGGGTCGGGGTTGAACCCCGGCAGTATCGGGTTGCGGATCATCTCGCGCTTTCCGTGAGCCTACCGGGACCGGACGACGAAGCCGTTCTTGCGGATCACGTCCGCGTAGAAGAAAGCGCTGTCCTTGGGCACGCGGCGGAGGTCGTCCTCGTAATCCACGTAGACTAGGCCGAAGCGCTTGGTGAAGCCGAAGCCCCACTCGAAGTTGTCCAGGAGCGACCAGACGAAGTAGCCGCGGACGTCCGCGCCCTCCTTCTGCGCTTGCCACGCCGCGGCGAAGTGGCGGCGGAGGTAGTCCACGCGCACGGGATCGTGGACGCAGCCGTCGTCGCCGAGGACATCCAGGACCGTGGTGCCGTTCTCCGACACGTAGACGGGCGGGTTGCCGTACTCGTCCCGGATGCGGCGGAGCGTGAGGTAGAGGGCCTCGGGCCAATCCTCGAACTCCTCGAACTCGGCCCGCCAGGCGTAGGGCCGGTAGACCTGCTTGGCCTGGATGAAAGCGCTCGTCGGATCGTGGGCGACCAGGCGGCGCGTGTAGTAGTTGAGGCCGAAGAAGTCGGTGGGTGCCGAGATGCACTCTAGGTCGCCCGCCTGCACCTCGGGGGCGAGCTTCCCGAACCATTCCAGCATATCCGCGGGGTAGCTTCCCTTGAAGACGCTTTCCATGTACCAGCGGTTGAAGGCGCCGTCCCAGCGGGCGGCCGCGGCGGCGTCCTCGGCGGAGGGCGTGGCCGGCTCCACCCAGGCCAGGTTGTTGACGATGCCGACCTTCCCGCCCGGAACGTTGGCGCGGACCGCGGCGACGGCCTTCCCGTGGCCCAGGAGGATGCCGTGGGAGACCGCGAGGGCGGTCTTCACGTCCTTGAGGCCGGGGGCGTGGGCACCGAAGAGGTTCCCCACGATGGAGGCCACCCAGGGCTCGTTCATGGTCATCCAGTTATCCACGCGGTCGCCGAAGCGCCTCGTCGCGACCTCGGCGTAGCGGCCGAAGGCGTCGCTCGTCGCGCGGTTCGCCCAGCCCCCGATGTCCTGGAGGGCCTGGGGCAGGTCCCAGTGGTAGAGCGTCACCCAGGGCTCGATGCCGGCCTCCAGGAGGTTGTCGATGAGGCGGTCGTAGAAGTCGAGGCCGCGCTCCTCCACCTTGCCCGCGCCGTCCGGCACGATGCGCGGCCAGGCGAGCGACAGGCGGTAGTGCCGGAGGCCGAGGGACCGCATGAGCGCGATGTCCTCGGGATAGCGGCGGTAGTGGTCGCAGGCCACGTCGCCCGTCTTCCCGTCCTCGATCTTGCCGGGGGTGTGGGAGAAGGTGTCCCAGATCGATGTTCCCTTGCCGCCCTCGGCGGCCCCTCCTTCGATCTGATAGGAGGCGGTGGCGGAGCCCCAGACGAAGTCGTCGGGGAAGCTGAGAAATTCCTGATACATACGGTGCCTATCCTTTCACGGCGCCGGCGGTGACCCCGGCGAGTATCCAGCGGTTGAAGACGAAGTAGAGGACGAGGGGCGGCAGGGCGACGAGCGTCATGCACGCGAACTGGATGGCGTACTGCGACGAATACTCGCCCTGGAAGCGGATGATGGAGAACGGCAGGGTGCGCTTGACCTCCGAGGCGATGTACGTGTTCGCCATGATGAACTCGTTCCAGTGGGAGAGGAAGGTCTGCACGCCCACCGTCGCGAAGCCGGTGCCCGCCATCGGGCCGATGATGCGGGGCAGGATCACGGAGTAGCCCGCGCCGTCGATGAAGGCGGATTCCTCCATCGACTTGGGGATGCCCGCGAGGAGGCCCGCGAAGATGATCGTGTCGAAGGAGAGGCTGAAAGCGACGTAGGAGATCACGAGTCCGAGCTTCGTGTCGATGAGGCCGAAGAACTGGTACCAGATGAAGTTCGGGAGCAGGGTGGTGTGGATCGGTATGGTGAGGCCGATGGTCACGAGGAGCCAGACGGCCTTCCGGAGTTTCCAGGTCATGCGGGTGCAGGCGTAGGCCAGGCAGAACGCGAGGACGGTGGCCAGGACCACCGAGGGTATGACGATGGAGAGGCTGTTCGCGAGGTACTGGGGAATCTTGCCGTCCGTCCACGCGCGGACGTAGTTGGACCACTGCGGATCGGCGGGCAGCTTGAAGAGCTCGGGCCCGAAGAGGTCGCCCGACTTCTGGAGGGAATAGGAGGCGACCCAGACGAGCGGGAAGATCTGGCCGGCGGCCAGGACCAGGAGGACGGTCCAGAGGGCGGCGGACCGGAGGGACCGGGACGCGGCTTTGCGGCGCAGGACGTTCGCGGTGTTCATGGCGTTAGCGGTCCTCCGTCATCACCCGGAAGGCGCGTTCGATGAGGATGGTGAGCGCGATGGCGATCAGCACGAAGAGCACGGAGATGGCGTTGCCGTACCCGTATTCCGCGTATTTGAAGGCCTTCTGGTACAGG
Source organism: Spirochaetota bacterium (assembly GCA_023406985.1). Lineage (GTDB taxonomy): Bacteria > Spirochaetota > Spirochaetia > Treponematales > Breznakiellaceae > JAEXTK01. The sequence continues at coordinate 14,948 of JAEXTK010000115.1, forward strand.
TACACCGCGATGAACTGGGTGTAGCTGCCCGGTCCGCCCTCCGTGGACAGGTAGACCATCTCCATCTGCTTGAGCGAAGAGATCACGTCGATGACGATGACCGACTGGATCACCGGCAGGAGGTAGGGGATGACGACGCGGGAATACAGCTGCCAGCGGTTGGCCCCGTCCACGCGCGCCGCCTCCTCCAGCTCCTTGGGGAGCGTCACGAGGCCGGAATAATAGAAGAGGAGCGCCCAGCCGAAGCCCTGCCAGACCATGATCCAGATCACGGAGCCCAGGGCCACCCGGGGATCGGAGAGCCAGGCGATGTTTACCCAATCCACGCCGAAGAAGGCGAACAGCTTGTTGAGCATGCCGTAGGTCGGGTTGAAGATGTTGACCCACAGCTTCGTGACGACCACGAGGCTCAAGGTCGCGGGGATGAAGTAGATGGTCCGCAACGCCCGGGAGGACTTCTCCGAGAGTTTCGTGAGCGTCGCGGCGACCGCGAAGGCGACCGGATTCTGGAACGCGATGGTCACCGCCATGAGGATGACCGCGTTGAGCAAGGATTGCCAGAAGACGCCGTCGCGGAGGAGCAGCTCGGTATAGTTGCGCAGGCCGATGAATTTGGCGGCGCCGAACCCGGACCACTTCATGATGCTGAACCAGGCGCTCACGACGAGCGGCGCCATGATGGCGAAGAGCATGATGGCCACGGCCGGCACGGTGAGCAGGACGACCGTCTTCTTATCCTCGAACAGGGATCTCACTCGGGGGACCTCACACAAACGAAACAACGAATGCGCCGCTGCGGCGCGTGGGCGGTATTGAAGCGACCGCCAAAAAC
>JAEXTK010000247.1 GCA_023406985.1 Spirochaetota bacterium
GCCCTCGCGGCCCTGGAGAAGGAGAAGGCCGCCTACGCGGAGGCGGAGGCGCGGCGGAAGGCGCTCGCCGAGGAATCGCGGCGCCTCCGGAAATTGGCGGAGGACCTCTCGGGAGCGAACCCCAAGAAGCGGGCCTTCGACTCGTGGATCCTCTCCCTCTATCTGGCCGAGGTGGCCGCCTACGCGACCAGGAGGCTGGAGCGCATGTCGGAGGGCCGGTATTCCCTCCTCCTGGACGCGGAGGGGGACGGCGGCAGAGGCAAGGCGGGGCTCGACCTCGCGGTCTTCGACGCCTACACGGGCAGGGAACGGCCCTGCGCCACCCTGTCCGGCGGCGAAAGCTTCATGGCCTCCATCAGCCTGGCCCTCGGCCTGGCCGATTCCATCCAGGCGCGCTCCGGCGGGGTGCGGCTCGACGCGGTGTTCATAGACGAGGGCTTCGGGAGCCTGGACGAGGGCAGCCTGGACAAGGCCCTCTCCATCCTGGACGAAATCCGCGACCACCGCATGGTCGGCCTCATCTCCCACGTCGCGGAGATGCGGAGCCGGATCCCGAGCCGCGTGGAGGTGGTGAAATCCGGCGTGGGTTCCCGTATCCGGGTGGAAACCGACGCCTGAGGGCAGATGAAACGTTTCCCCTCCGTTGCGCCGGAGAGCGGCGGGGGCTACACTTGCCGGTGTATGGAGAAAAAAAAGACCCTGTCCACGCGCGTCGCCGCCGCGGTCCTCGCCGCGAGTCTCGGCAGCGCGATCCTGATCGTGGCCGCCTTCACCGGCGTCGCCGCGAAGGGATTCATCGATACCGAAAACACGCTGACGAAGCAGAGCCTCGGGAGGACGCGCGCCATCCTTGAACGCCGTCTGCGGTCGATGGCTATCCTCGCCTCCGCATGCGCGGACCAAGACAGGTTCCGTCCCCCAATCGGCTCGGCGACGCCGGACCTCTCGGGCGACGCCTTCCGGCCGATGATCACCGAGCTCGACGTGGACTTCGTCGCCCTCTTCTCCGCGGACGGAACGGCCTTTTCCATAACGGAACGCTCGGCCGCGACCACCGCGGCCATGCGGGAAACCATCCGGTCGGAGGCCCGCGCGGTCGCGGCTTCGGGCGAAGCGCGCGCGGTCTTCGTGCTCTTGGACGGCAGCCCCTACGCCCTGGCCGCGGCCCTCGCGCGCGGAGCCGCCGCCGACGGGAAGGGAGCGCCCCCGGGCGGGACGCTCGTCCTCGGCCGGGCCGTGGACGAGCGGTTCGCCGGCGAGATCTCCGACCTCGCGGGCGTAGCCGTGCGCCTCCTCCCCAGCGGCGCGGAGATCGGCTCCCTACCCGCGATCGTGCGGGCATCCCCGAGCGGCCCCGTCGTCGGCAGGAGCGTCCTGGAGAACGCGGAGGGAGTGCCGGTCCTCGTCATCGAAACGAGCGAACCGACGACGGTCCTGGAGCGGGGACGCCGTTTCTTCATGGCCTTCATCTTCGTCGCCCTCTTCATCCTCGCGGCGGCCTTCCTCGGCGTGCGGGCCTCGGCCCACATCCTCCTGGTCAAACCCATCGAACTCATGGAAGCGAGCCTGCGGGCGAGCGGCGCCGATCCGGGCGGATTCCGGCTGGAATTGGAGCGGCTCCGGGAGCGGAACGACATCGTCGGCAAGACCGCGGAGCTCATGATCGAGGTGGACGCCGGCCTCAAGCGCAACTTGGAGGCGGAGCTCCTGGCCACCGAACGCCTGGAGGCCGAGGTCCGTTCGCGCACCGAGGAGATCGTGGAGGCGAAGTCCGCCCTGGAAGTCTACAAGCGCATCATGGAGGAGACGAGCGAGGGCATCGCGATAACCGACCTCCGGGGCAACGTGCTGGAGGTGAACGGGGCCTATTGCCGGCTCTCGGGGTACGCGCGGGAGGAGCTGCTCGGTCAGAATTCCAGCATGATGCAATCGGGCAAGCACGACGAGGCCTTTTACCAGCGCATGTGGGACGCGATACTCGCCACCGGCCGCTGGGAAGGCGAGATGTGGGACAAGCGCAAGGACGGCACCCTATTCCCGAAATGGCTCAGCGTCGACACCATCCGGGACGCCGCGGGCGCGCCGGAGCGCTACGTCTGGATCGCCGCCGACATCACCCGCATGAAGGAGACCGAGGCCAACCTCAACCGGCTCGCTTTCTACGACTCCCTCACGGGCCTCCCCAACCGGTCCCTCTTCGCCGACCGCTTCATGCAGGCCCTGACGCGGGCCCAGCGGGGCCACACCCGCGTCGCCCTCCTCTACCTCGACCTGGACCACTTCAAGGACGTGAACGACGGGTACGGCCACCACGCGGGCGACGAGCTCCTCTGCAAGGCGGCCGCCCGCATCGCGGCCCAGGTCCGGGAGGCGGACACCGTCTGCCGCATCGGCGGCGACGAATTCACCGTCATCCTGGAGTCGATCAAGAAGAGCGACGACGCCGCGGCGGTGGCCCGGAAGATCGTGGACGTCCTCCGCGAGCCGTTCAAGCTCCGCGATACCGTAGTCTACGTGGGGGCGAGCGTGGGCATCGCCCTCTATCCCTACGACGGGATCGGCTTCGAGGATCTCGTGAAGCACGCGGACGCCGCCATGTACGAGGCCAAGGAGCACGGACGCAGCCAGTACCGATTCGCCTCGGGTGGCGCGGGCACCACGAGCCGGCGCCGGATCGAGATGGAGACCCGCCTGCGGAACGCCATCGCGGTGAACGGCTTCGAGCTCTACTACCAGCCCCAGGTCTCGGCCGGAGGCGCCGCCGTGGGCTCCAACGCGGGTCTCGTCGGCGCGGAAGCCCTCGTGCGCCTCCGCGCCGAAGACGGATCGCTCATCGAACCCGGTTTGTTCATAGAGGCGGCCGAGGAGACCGGGCTCATCGTGCAGATCGGGGCCTGGGTCCTCCGGGAGGCGAGCAGGGAGGCGAAGCGGTGGCTCGACGCGGGCAAGGAAGTCCCCGTCTCGGTCAACGTCTCCCCGCGCCAGTTCGAGCAGGGCATCATCGTGGACCAGGTCGCCGCCGCCCTGGAGGAGACGGGCCTCCCGCCGAGGCTGCTCAGGCTCGAGGTGACCGAGAGCCTCTTCCTGCGGGACGGGGACCGGAACGCGGCGATCATCCGGTCGCTCAAGTCCCTCGGCGTGACCTTCAGCGTGGACGACTTCGGCGTCAACTATTCCTCGCTCCGCTACATCGACACCATCCCCATCGACAGCCTCAAGATCGACCGCGCCTTCGTCCGGAGCATCTTCTCGCGCTTCGACGGGGGGGACGTGGCTACGGCGGTCATCGCCCTGGCGCGATCCTTCGGCCTCTCGTCGGTGGCGGAAGGCGTGGAGACCTCCGGACAGCTGGACGCGATCCGCGCGCGGGGCTGCGACGAGGTGCAGGGCTACTACGTGAGCCGGCCCCTCGACGCCGCGAATTTCCGCGCCTACCTCGCGGGCGAACTGACGCCGCCGCCCGCCGAGGGCGAGGACGACGCCGCCGCCCTGGAAGAAGTCTTGTAGGCCTTTCCGATCTGCGGTACCATGGCGCCGATTTCCGCGCCATACATTCCATACGGGGAGGCCTCCGTGGTCATCGATATCGCCCGTTCAGCCCTCATCTCGATCGACGTGCAAAACGACTTCTGTCCCGGCATCCTGCGTTCCGACGGGATGCGCGAGTCTCCGGGAGCCCTCGCGGTGGCGGACGGGGACGCCGTCGTCCCCCCGCTCAACGCCCTCGCCGCGCGCTTCGCCGCGGGCGGCGGCAAGGTCGTGGCGACCCAGGATTGGCATCCCGCAGGCCACGTCTCCTTCGCCTCGGCGCACGCGGGCGCGAAGGTCTATGACACGGTCGCCGTTCCGGTGCCCGAGAGCCGCCCGCTCCGGCAGGGCCTACCGCCCGCCCCCGCCGCCGTGGACCAAACCCTCTGGCCGGACCATTGCGTGCAGGGGACCTTCGGCGCGGCCTTCCACCCCTTCTTCGACCTCAGGCCCGTGACGCTCGTCCTCCGCAAGGGCTATCGGAGCGGCCTCGATTCCTATTCGGCGTTCTTCGAGAACGACCGGACCACGGCGACCGGCCTGGACGGCTGGCTCAAGGGCCTCGGCATCGGCACCGTGTTCCTCGGGGGGCTCGCGACCGATTACTGCGTGCTCTACAGCGCCCTGGACGCGGCCCGGCTCGGCTACGAGACCGTCCTCCTCACCGACGCCGTCCGCGGGGTAGGAGCCCCGCCCGGCTCGATCGAACGCGCCTTGGACCTCATGCGGGAGGCCGGCGTGCTCTTCATGGATTCAGGGAGCCTCCGCTAAATGATCGATTCCGCGCTTTTCACCGATTTCTACGAGCTCACCATGGCCCAGGGGTACTGGAAACAGGGAATGAACCGCCGGGCCATCTTCGACATGTTCTTCCGCAGGCAACCCTTCGGCGGCGGCTTCGCCGTGTTCGCCGGCCTGGAAAACGTCCTGGACACCCTCCGCGATTTCCGCTTCTCGGCCGAGGATTTGGAATACCTCGCCTCCCTCGGCACGTTCGAGCGGGGCTTCCTTGACTACCTCAAGGACTTCCGCTTCCGCGGCGACCTCTGGGCCGCGGACGAGGGCACCATCGTCTTTCCGCAGGAGCCCCTGATCCGGGTGGACGCCCCCCTCATCGAGGCCCAGATCATCGAAGGAATGATCCTCAACCTCATCAACTTCCAGACGCTCATCGCCACCAAGACGGCCCGCGTCTGGCTCGCCTCGGAGAAGGGGTCGATCATGGAATTCGGCCTCCGCCGCGCGCAGGGACCGGACGGCGCCATGTCCGCGTCGCGCGCCGCCTACATCGGCGGCGCCGCGGGCACCTCCAACGCCCTGGCGGGGAAGCGCTACGGCATCCCCGTGCTCGGCACCATGGCCCATTCCTGGATCATGTCCTTCCCCTCGGAACTCGCCGCCTTCGACGCGTACGCCGCGACCTATCCCGACCGGACGATCTTCCTCATCGATACCTACGACACCCTCCAGAGCGGCATCCTGAACGCGATCGCGGCGGGGAAGAAGCTCGCGGCCAAGGGGAAGAAGTTCGGGGTCCGCCTCGATTCGGGGGACATCCACTATCTCTCCGTAGAGGTGCGCAAGGCCTTGGACGCCGCGGGCCTCAAGGACGCCACGATCTCCGTCTCCAACGAGCTCGACGAGCACATCGTCCAGACGCTCACGGCCGCGGGCGCCCCCATCGACCATTGGGGCGTGGGCACGCAGATGGTCACCGGCGGCACCGAGGCCGCCTTCTCCGGCGTCTACAAGCTCGCCGCCCGCGAGGAAGGCGGGCGGCTCCTGCCCGTCATGAAATTCTCGGACAACCCCGAGAAGACCACGAATCCCGCGCTGAAGCAGGCCTGGCGCATCCTGGACGCGGCCGGCATGGCCGTGGCCGACGTCCTCGCGCTCGCCGATCCGGACGATCCCGCCGGAGCGGAGACCATCGTCGGCGGCGTGGACCACGCCTTCTGGCATCCTTCCGCCGACTACCGCCATTTCCACTGGACGCCGTCGGGGGAGATCCTGCCGCTCCTGAAGCGACGCATCCGCTCCGGAGAGCCCGTCGCAGATCACCCGAGCCTGGGCGCGATACGGGAACGCGTCCGCGACGGCCTCGACCACCTGGACGGCAGCTACAAGCGGCTCCTCAACCCCCACGTATACAAGGTCTCCATCAGCGGGCGGCTGCGGGACCTCAAGTTGAGCCTCATCGAAGAATACCTGGGAGAAAAATGATCATGAACGTCATGCTTCGCGCGGCCGCGGAAGGCCGCGTACTCATCCAAGGCCATCGGGGCGCGCGCGCCTACGCGCCCATGAACACCCTCCCCTCGTTCGAGACGGCGATACGCCAGGGGGCCGACGGCATCGAACTGGACGTCCAGCTGACCCGCGACGGCAGCCTCGTCGTGATCCACGACTTCACCGTGGACGGCACCACCGACGGCACGGGGGCCGTGAAGGACTTGAGCCTGGCCGCGATCCGGGAGCTCGACGCGGCCCGCCGCTTCAGCCCCGCCGCCCTTCCCCTGTCCGGGAAGAGCGAGGGGCCGTTCCGCGGCGTCCGCATCCCGACCCTGGACGAGGTCTTCACCCTGGTGCGCGACGCCGCGCGGCCGGACTTCCTCGTCAACGTGGAGATCAAGGCGCCCTACTGCGGCCCGGACGGGTCGGACACGACCGACGGCGTGGAAGCCGCCGTGGCGGCCTCAATCGGCCGCTTCGGCATGGAAGACCGCGTCGTCATCTCCTCGTTCAATCCGCCGACCTTGCGGCGCTTCAGGCAGCTGGCCCCCGCCATCCCGATCGGCTTCCTCTATGAGGAGAAGGCGCCCGTCGATACGGCGCCGCTCATGGCGGGAGCGGACCACGAGGCCTGGCACCCCCATTTCTCGCTCGCCACGGCGGCCGCCATCGCCGCCGAACGGGTGGCGGGGCGCATCGTCAACGCGTGGACGGTGAACGACGAGGCCGAAGCGCGGCGCCTCGCAGCGGAAGGAGCGGCCGGCATCATCACCGACGTGCCCGACCGCATTCGCGCGGCGCTCTCGCGCTAGTCCGCGTCCGCCCTTCATGCGCGAGGGGCGCCAACGCCGATCTAACCCGACCTTCATACGCCTTTAACCGACTTCCTCCAGTATCGCGGCCGCGCCGAGCGAAAAAAGTTGCGAGTCCTGGAAAATGGACATACTCTGATTCGGTCGGAGATTTTTTGAGCACCTAGTCTAAAGGAGGATCCCGGTATGAAGAGAACCATCGTCGTCCTACTGTCTCTGCTCGTCGTTTCGCTCTCCGCGTACGGCCAGACCACCATCGAATTCTGGCACGCCATGGGCGGCAAGAACGGCGAGATCACCGCGAAGGTCTGCGAGATGTTCAACCAGAGCCAGAAGGATTTCGTCGTGGTGCCGGTCTACAAGGGAAGCTATCCCGACACCATGAACGCGGGCATCGCCGCCTTCCGCGCCGGCACGCCCCCCGCCATCCTGCAAGTCTACGAGGTCGGCACGGCGACCATGATGAGCGCCAAGGGCGCGATCAAGCCGGTCTACCAGCTCATGAAGGAGCAGCGGGAGAAATTCGATCCCAAGGTCTACATCCCGACCATCACCGGCTACTATTCCACCTCCAAGGGCGAGATGCTCTCCATGCCCTTCAACTCCTCCACCGCGGTCTTCTACTACAACAAGGACGCGTTCCGGAAGGCCGGCCTCAATCCCGACGCCCCGCCCAAGACGTGGCCCGAATTCTTCGACGCGGCGCGCAAGCTCAAGGCCGCCGGCTACGACGCGGGCTTCACCACCAACTGGATTTCCTGGATCCAGCTGGAGAACTTCTCCGCGTGGCATAACGTGCCCTTCGGCACCAAGAGCAACGGCTTCGACGGCCTGGACACCCAGCTCGTCTTCAATAACCCGCTGACCGTGAAGCACCTGGAGAATATCGCCAAGGCCGCCAAAGACGGCGTCTTCGTCTACGGCGGCCGCGAGAACAAGGCCAATTCCCTGTTCACCTCCGGCAAGATCCCGATGCACTTCGAGTCCATCGGCGGCTACGGCTCCATGAAGGCCACCTGCAAGTTCGACTTCGGCGTCGCCATGCTCCCCTACTATCCCGAGCAGGCCGGCGCCCCGCAGAACTCCATCATCGGCGGCGCGAGCCTCTGGGTCATGACGCAGAAGGACAAGCAGGCCTACAAGGCCATCGCCGACTTCTTCGCCTTCCTCTCCCTGCCCGAAACCCAGGCCTTCTGGCACCAGAACACCGGGTACCTGCCCATCACCACCGCCGCCTACGAGCTCACCAAGAGCCAGGGCTACTACAAGGACAACCCCGGTCCCGAAATCGCGATCAAGCAGCTCCTCAACAAGGCGCCCAACGCGAACACCCTCGGCATCCGCTTCGGCTTCATGCCGCAGATCCGTACCATTGAGGACGAGCAGTGGGAAGCCATCCTGGACGGCAAGGTCACCGTGAAGGAAGGCCTGGACAACATGGTCAGGCTCGGCAACGAGAAGCTCCGCGAATTCGAACGGATCAACAAATAAGGAAAGAGCGGACGATGACCAAACAATATGAGTTCCACTCCAAGGGTCTACCCTACCTGCTCGTGCTGCCGCAGATGGTCATCGTCTGCATCTTCTTCTTCTGGCCCGCGTTCCAGGCCATCCTCCAGTCCCTCTATATCCAGGACGCCTTCGGGCTGTCCCTGATCTTCGTGGGGCTCGAGAACTACGGGAAGCTCTTCGCCGATCCCGCGTACATGGAATCCCTCGTCCGGTCGTTCATCTTCTCCGCGGTGGTCGCCGTTTCGGCCATGGCCTCCGCCCTCTTCCTCGCGGTCCAGGCCAACAAACGCATCTGGGGAAAGACCTTCTACACCACCATGCTCGTGTGGCCCTACGCGGTGGCGACCCTCGTGGCGGGCATCCTCTGGATGTTCCTCTTCAACCCCACCGTCGGCGTGATCGCCTGGGTCCTCGCGCGCATGGGCGTCGATTGGAATTACCTCGTGAAGGGCGACCAGGCCTTCGCCCTCGTGGTCCTCGCGGCCTCGTGGAAGCAGGTCTCGTACAACTTCGTGTTCTTCATCGCCGGGCTGCAGAACGTGCCGGCGGCCCTCGTGGAGGCCGCCGCCATAGACGGCGGCGGGCCCATGACGCGCTTCTGGCGCGTCGTCTTCCCCCTCCTCTCGCCCACCACCTTCTACCTGCTCGTCATGAACCTCGTGTACGCCTTCTTCGAGACCTTCCCCATCATCCACCAGGTCACCCAGGGCGGGCCCAACCAGGCCACCAACATCCTCGTGTACAAGGTCTACAAGGACGGCGTGATCAACCTGGACCTCGGGAGTTCGGCCGCGCAGTCGGTCGTGCTCATGCTCATCGTCATCGGCCTGTCGGCCCTCCAGTTCCGCTTCGTCGAGCGGAAAGTGGAATACTAAGGGGTGGCCGCCATGGTAGATAAATCGTTGCTCCGCCGATCTTTCCCGCACGCCATGCTCCTCCTGGCCATCGCGGTCATCGTGTTCCCCATCTGGATCGTGTTCGCCGGTTCCACCCAGACCCTGAGCGACATCCTGGACGCACCCATGTCCATCCTGCCGGACTCCCACTTCGCCGAGAACTACGGCAGGGCCCTCCTGGAAGGCGGCAAGAACCTCGGAGCATCCGCGGCCGTCATGATCAAGAACAGCACGATCATGGCCTTGGGCATCACCGTGGGCAAGATCGTCATATCCTTGCTCGCGGCCTTCGCCATCGTCTACTTCGATTTCGCGCTCCGCGAGTTCTGCTTCTGGGCCATCTTCGTCACCCTCATGCTGCCGGTGGAGGTGCGCATCATGCCGACCTACAAGGTCGTCGCGGACCTCGGCATGCTCAACACCTACGCGGGCCTCATCCTCCCCATGACCGTGTCGGCGACGGCCGTCTTCCTCTTCCGCCAATTCTTCAAGTCCGTCCCCCGGGAGATCGCCGAGGCCGCGGCCATCGACGGTTCCACGCCGATGCAGTTCTTCGCCCGCATCCTCGTGCCCATGACGCGCACCCCCATCGCGGCGATGTTCGTCATCCAGTTCATCTACGGTTGGAACCAGTACCTCTGGCCGCTCCTCATCACCACCAAGGAGAGCTACTACACCCTCCTCATCGGCATCAACCGGATGCTCGCCGTCGGCGACGCCCAGGCCGAGTGGCAGGTGATCCTGGCGACCACTATGCTGGCCATGATTCCCCCGGTCTTCGTGGTGATCGCGATGCAGAAGCAGTTCGTGACGGGGATGACGGATACGGAGAAATAAGGGGGAGCGCCCTCAGCCGCATAGACGGTGCGCGCGCCGATCACGTCACGGCGTCGGGGCCCGGCCGAACACAACCCGCCGGGCCCGAGGGCCGGGCGGTTTGTGTCCGCCCACCCCCACGCCGTATCGTCAGGAACAGCGCGCGTCCCGCCAGTACGGTGGAGGGGGCTCCCGCTGCCGGCGGGATTCGCCGGGCGCGGCATGGATGCCGCGCCAGATTAAGG
>JAEXTK010000260.1 GCA_023406985.1 Spirochaetota bacterium
TCCCTCGCGAGCTCGGCCCAGCTCACCTTCAACGGATCCGCGAACGCCGCGCGAATCCAGGCCCTCCGCGCCCGCTTCAAGGCGGACGGAGGAACCCTGGGGCTCTCGGGCGTGACGATCGGGGACCTCGTGCTCTTCGCCGTCTCCCGCGTCCTGCCCCTCTTCCCCTACGGCAACGCGACCTTGGAGAACGGGACGCTCGCGACCTACGAGCGCGTGCACTTGGCCTTGGCCGTGGATACGCCGCGCGGCCTCATGGTGCCCGTGATCCGCAACGCCGACCTGCTGTCCCTGCGGGAGATTTCCGCGGAGGCCAAGCGCCTCGCCGCCGCCTGCCAGGCCGGTAACATCAATCCGGACGAGCTCTCGGGCGGAACCTTCACCGTCTCCAACCTCGGCGCATTCGGCGTGGAGTCCTTCACGCCGGTGCTCAATTCCCCGCAGGTGGCCATCCTCGGCGTGGACACCATCACGCCGCGCGCCGCCGCGGGGCCGGACGGCACCCTGGTCCTCGAGCAGCGGCTCGGCCTCTCGCTCACCGTGGACCACCAGGTCATCGACGGCGCCCCCGCGGCCCGCCTCCTCAAGGGCATCGCCGACGCGATAGCCGACATCGACCTCTGGCTCGCGAAATGAGGAAAGCGCCGGTTGCGCTTTCCTCATTTCTTGTACTTGCTCCCGGTCCCGCGTACCGGTACGCAAGTACCGTTTTCAAGGTTGACTTCTGAAAGCTGAAGCTTTCAGAAGTCGAAGGAGAAAGACTTGTACGACGTAGCGATCATCGGGGGCGGGCCGGGAGGGTACCTCGCGGCCGAGCGCCTCGGGCATCTCGGGAAGAAAGTGCTCCTCATCGAAAAGGGCTGGCTGGGCGGCACCTGCCTCAACGTGGGCTGCATCCCGACCAAGACCCTCCTCAATTCGGCCAAGCAGTACGCGCACGCCAAGGAAGCGCATAAATTCGGCGTGCAAGTAGAAGGCGTCTCTTACGACTGGAACGCGATGCTGGCCTGGAAGAACGACGTCGTGGGAAAGCTCCGCGGCGGTATCGCCTCCCAGATGAAGCGGTACGGCGTGGACGTGGTCGAAGGCTCGGGATCCATCGTCGGCCGCGGCAGGGTGCGGGCGGCGCCGACCTCCGGAAGCGCGGGCGGGGCGGACTACGAGTGCCGGGCCATCCTCGTCTCCACCGGTTCCTCTCCCGTCATGCCGCCCATTCCGGGCGTGAAAGACAATCCGGTGGTGGTGGACTCCACCGGCCTCCTCGACTATCCCTCCGTGCCGAAGCGCCTCTGCGTCATCGGCGGCGGCGTCATCGGCGTGGAATTCGCGAGCCTCTTCTCGGCCCTCGGCTCGGAAGTCACCGTCGTGGAGATGATGGACGAGATCGTCCCCTTCATGGACAAGGAGCAGGCCCCGATCCTCCGCAAGGCCATGCGGAGCGTAACCTACAAGCTCGGCTGCAAGGTGGAGAAGATCGAGGGCGGAACCGTCTTCTACACCGCCAAGACGGGGGAGGCGGAGAACATCGAGGCGGACCTCGTGCTCATGGCGGTCGGCCGCAGGCCCAACCTCTCGGGCTGGGGCGCGGCGGAAGCCGGCGTGGACGCTACGCCGCGCGGCGTGGTCGTGGACGACCGGATGCGCACCAACCTGAGCGGCATCTGGGCCGCGGGCGACGTCACCGGCAGGAGCCAGCTCGCCCACTCCGCCTACCGCATGGCCGAAGTCGCGGTCGCCGATATCGTCGCGTCCTTGGACGGCGTCGCGGCGGGCTCCGCGGCGGCGGCGAGCGCCGGCCCGTCCGCCAACCGTATGCGCTACGACGCGATCCCGTGGGCCGTCTACGGCATTCCCGAAGCGGCCGGCGTCGGCATGACCGAGCAGGAAGCCGCCACCCGAGGAATCGCGATCGTGAAGGCGAGCGTCCCCATGAAGATTTCCGGCCGCTTCGCCGCGGAGAACACCTTCGCCGCGCCGGGCGCGGTCAAGGTCATCGCGGAGAAGGCGAGCGGCCGCATCCTCGGCATCCACGCCGTCGGCGCCTATGCGTCCGAGTTCATCTGGGGCGGGGCCGCGCTCATCGAGCAGGAGCTCCGCGTCCAGGACGTGCAGCAATTGATCTTCCCCCACCCGACCGTCTGCGAGCTCATCCGCGACGCGGTCTGGGAATGGTGAGGCGCCGCCGGTCGCGGCACCTCACCATTTCCGCAGTTCGCGGTGCGAACTGCGACCTGAAATCGACATTCGAAAACTGAAGTTTTCGAATGACACGGCGGCCGCCGGTCGCGGCCCGGAAACAGTGGGCGCCGCGCGCGCCTGGAATCGTGCAACTTTGGAGGTTTGAAATGCCCAAGTCGATAGTCGTGGATCCCGCGTCGGTCCGCAAACCCAGTGTCCTGAAGATTCGGGAAATACCCGTCAACCAGTACAAGAGCGACTACAAGGCCGAGCTCGCGAAGTACGGCAAAGAAAAGCTCGTGAAGATCTGGTATGACATGGTCACCGTCCGCGAATTCGAGACCATGCTCAACACGTTCAAAACCCAGGGATCCTGGAACGGCATCGAGTACAACCACAAGGGTCCCGCCCACCTGTCCATCGGGCAGGAAGCGGCCGCGGTGGGGCTCAGCGTCAACCTCACCGTCGACGACTTCACCTTCGGCAGTCACCGCAGCCACGGCGAGATCCTCTCCAAGTGCTATTCGGCCGTGGCCCAACTGAGCGAGCGGCAGCTCGAGGCGATCATGAAGAACTTCCTCGGCGGCGAGACCCTCGCCATCGCCGAGAAGATCGCGTACAAGAGCGTCAAGGATTTGGCCGAGAACTTCGTGCTCTACGGCACCCTCGCCGAGATCTTCGCCCGCAAGGCCGGCATCAACCGCGGCCTCGGCGGCTCCATGCACGCCTACTTCACGCCCTTCGGCTCCATGCCGAACAACGCCATCGTCGGCGGCTCGGCGGACATCGCCACGGGCGCCGCGCTCTTCAAGCGGATCAACAAGAAACCGGGCATCGTGGTGGCGAACATCGGCGACGCGTCCATGGGCTGCGGCCCGGTCTGGGAAGCCATGATGCTCGCCTCCATGGACCAATACCGCACGCTCTGGCCCGAATCGGCCGGCGGCGCGCCCCCCATCCTCTTCAACTTCTTCAACAACTTCTACGGCATGGGCGGCCAGACCTCGGGCGAGACCATGGGCTACCAGGTCCTGGCCCGCGTCGGCGCCGGCGTCAATCCGGAGAACATGCACTCCGAGCGCGTGGACGGCTACAATCCCCTCGCGGTGGCGGACGCGGTGGAGCGCAAGAAGAAAATCCTCCTGGAAGGTCGGGGACCGGTCCTCATGGACACCCTCACCTACCGCGTCTCCGGCCACTCGCCCTCCGACGCGTCCAGCTACCGCACTCCCGACGAGATCAAGCTCTGGCAGGAGGCCGACGCCATCGACTCCTACGCCGATTACCTCGTGGCCAACGGCGCGGCGGCCAAAGCCGAACTGGAGACGCTCCGCGCCTCCGTCCTCTCCAAGCTCCGGGAGGTCGTCAAGCTCGCCGTGGACGACAAGGTGAGCGAGCGCGTGGGCGGCGCCTTCATCGAGTCGGTCATGTTCTCCAACGGCAAGATCGAGAAGCTGGACGACCGGCAGCCGGAGCTCCTGCAGCCGCTGCCTGAGAACGCGCGCGCGAAGGCGCTCGCGGGCAAGCTCCGCTACGGCTTCGATTCCGAAGGGAAACCCGTCTCCAAGAACAAGGCCTACCAGTACCGCGACGGCCTCTTCGAGGCGATGGCCCACCGGTTCGCCATCGATCCGACCATGGCCGCCTGGGGCGAGGAGAACCGCGACTGGGGCGGCGCCTTCGCCGTGTACCGCGGCCTCACCGAGCTCCTCCCCTACAACCGGCTCTTCAACTCCCCGATCTCCGAGGGCGCCATCGTCGGCTCCGGCGTCGGCTACGCCATGTGCGGCGGCCGGGCCGTCGTGGAGCTCATGTACTGCGACTTCATGGGCCGGGCGGGCGACGAGCTCTTCAACCAGGCGTCCAAGTGGCAGTCGATGTCGGCGGGTCTCCTCAAGATGCCGCTCGTGGTCCGCGTCTCGGTGGGCAACAAGTACGGCGCCCAGCACAGCCAAGACTGGGCGGCCCTCATCGCCCACATTCCCGGTCTCAAGGCCATGTTCCCCGCCACGCCCTACGACGCGAAGGGCATGCTCAACCTCGCACTCCGCGGCACCGACCCGGTGGTCTTCTTCGAAAGCCAGCTCCTCTACGACGTGAGCGAACAGTTCGAGAAGGCGGGCGTTCCCGAAGGCTATTACGAGATACCCGAAGGCGAACCGGCCGTCCGCAAGCAGGGAAAGGATCTCACCATCGCGACGCTCGGCGCGACCCTGTACCGGGCCATGGACGCGGCGAAGGTCCTGGAAGAGAAACACGGTCTTTCGGTCGAGGTGATCGACCTCCGGTTCATCAATCCGCTCAATTACGACAAGATGGTCGAATCGGTCAAGAAGACCGGCAAGCTCGTGCTCGCGAGCGACGCGGCCGAGCGCGGTTCCTTCCTCCATACGGTGGCGAGCAACGTGCAGACCCTCGCCTTCGACTATCTGGACGCGCCGGTGGCCGTGGTCGGCAGCCGCAACTGGATCACCCCCGCGGCGGAGATGGAGAGCCTCTACTTCCCGCAGGTCGATTGGATCGTCGACACCATCCACGAGCGCGTGCTGCCGCTTCCGGGCCACGTCCCGACGACGGTCCAGACCGCCCTGGACCTCGCCCGCCGCAATCGGCAGGGAGTGTAGGACCGCATGAACGAGTATCCGGCCCTCATCAACGATCCGGGCGCAGAGCGGGAGGAGCGGCTCGCCGCCCTCCGCGCGTACGAGGCGGCCGGGGAGGCGGCCGGCCGGCCGACCGCGGCCCGGACCGGCGAGATCAACAACCACGTCCACACGATCTACAGCTTCAGCCCGTACACCCCGTCCATGGCGGCCCTCCGCGCGCGCGACGCGGGCCTGGCCGCGGCGGGGTCGGTGGACCACGACTCCGTCGGCGCGGCGGAGGAGATGATCGCGGCCTGCGCGGCCGTCGGCATCGGCGGCTGTACGGGCTTCGAGGTCCGCGTCTCCTTCAAGAAGGGAGCGGACGGCAAACCGGGGCCCTTCGCGGGCCGCAAGATCAACAATCCCGACTCCCCCGGCCTCGTCTACATGACCGTCCAGGGCGTACCGAAAGGCGCCATCCCCCGCGCGGCGGCCTTCCTCGCGCCCATCCGGGCGCGGCGCGACGCGCGGACGCGGCGCATGGCGGACGCGGCCAACGCGATCCTGCGCCGCGCGGGCCTCCGCGAGCTCGACTTCGAGCGGGACGTGCGGGGTATCTCCAAGTCGGCGGAAGGCGGCGGGATCACCGAGCGCCACCTCCTCGCCGCCGTTTCCGCGTCGCTCATCGAGCGGCACGGCACGGGGCCCGCCCTCGTCGCGGCCCTCGGTGCCGACCTCGGCGTCGCGGTCCCGCCCAAGGTCGTCGCCCTTCTCGGCGATCCGGGCAATCCCCACTATGCGTTCGACCTGCTCGGCGCCCTCAAGTCGAGCTTCCTGGACCGGGTCTTCATCCAACCCGACGAGGAGGAGTGCATCAGCGCGACCGCCGTCGTCGATTTCGCCCGATCCATCGGCGCCATACCCGCGTACGCCTATCTCGGCGACGTGGGCGAGTCGCCGACGGGCGACAAGAAGGCGGAGAAGTTCGAGGACGATTACCTGGAGGAACTCTTCGACGAACTCGCCAGGATCGGCTATCGGGCGGTGACCTACATGCCGCCGCGCAACACGGTGGACCAGCTCCGGAGAGTCCAAAGGCTCTGCGCGGAACGCGGCTTCATGCAGATATCGGGCGTGGACATCAACAGCTCCCGCCAATCCTTCAACTGCCCCGAGGTCCTGAAAGACGAATTCAAGCACCTCGTGGATACGACCTGGGCCCTCATCGCCCACGAGCGGCTCGCCTCGGTGGACGCGGCGCTCGACCTCTTCTCGGCCGCCAATCCCCTCGCGGCCCGGAGCCTGGATGAACGGCTCGCCGTCTACGCTCGTGCCGGCCGCGATCTGGATCCGCGTCGGCCCGAAGAATCCGCCGTCGCGGTGGCGGCCAAATTGCGCAATCGGAGGTATTCCTCGTGAACAGAATCGATACGACCGTCATCGCCCCGCTCCTGCGCGGGCTCTGCATCCGCGCCTCCGGCCTCTCCCGCGTCATCGTGCCGGGGCGGGTCCTCGCCGCGGGAGAAACCGTCCCGGCCGACGCCTTCGCGGTGAACCTCGACGCGGCCGTCGGAAACGAGGGCCTGGACGAGGATGCCGCCGCGCGGATCCTCTCCGAAGCCTTCGCCTCCTGGGCCTTCGACCGCTCCCCCTCCGGCGCCGAGGCGGCGGGCGCGAAGCTCACCGGGCCCCTCCCCTCCTGCCTCGCGGTCACCGTCGGCGACGCGACGGCCCTCTACTGGAACGGCGCCGACCTCGACGCGTGCCGGGACCGCCGCGCGCGGGGCGACGCCTCCTCGTGGACCGTCGCGCCCGAAAGCGAGGACGCGGCCGCGCGCGGCCTGTCGGCCGCCGGCCGATCCTCCGTCGTAGCGGGCCGCGTCGCCCTCGTCACGGGCGGGGCCCAGGGCTTCGGTGAAGAGATCGTCCGCGGGCTCGTCGCGTCGGGGGCCACCGTCTACGTCGCCGACCTCAACATCGCCGGCGCCGAGAGACTCGCGGCCGAGCTCAACGCGGGCCGCGGCAAGACGGTCGCCGTCCCCGTCGCCGTCAACGTGGCGGACGAAGTCTCCGTGGAGGCCCTGTTCCGGTTCGTGGCCGAGACCTCGGGCGGCCTCGACCTCTGCGTCAGCAACGCGGGCGTCCTCAAGGCGGCGAGCGTGCTGGAGCAGGACCTGGCGGCCTTCAAGTTCGTCACCGACGTCAACTATACGGGCTTCTTCCTCGTGTCCAAGCACGGCGGCCGCCTCCTCCGCCGCCAGAGCCGCACCGCGGGGACCTGGAAGACCGATATCGTGCAGATCAACTCCAAGTCGGGGCTCGAGGGCTCCAACAAGAACGGCGCCTACGCGGGCGGCAAGTTCGGCTCGATCGGCCTCGTCGCGAGCTTCGCCCTGGAACTCGTGGAGTACGGGATCAAGGTCAACGCGATCTGCCCCGGCAACTTCTTCGACGGCCCGCTCTGGTCGGATCCGGAAAAAGGACTCTTCGTCCAATACCTCGCCGCCGGGAAGGTTCCGGGCGCGAAGACCGTGGCCGACGTGAAGGCCTTCTACGAGGCCAAGGTGCCCATGAAGCGGGGCTGCGAAGGCGCCGACGTGATGCGCGCCCTCTACTATATCGTGGAGCAGGAATACGAGACCGGCCAGGCCGTCCCCGTGACCGGGGGACAGGTGATGCTGCACTAGGAGGACGCCCGTGAACTACGCCATCGCCGTCATCGATATCGGGATGACCAACAAGAAGGTCGCGGTCTACGACGACGCGCTCGTGCAGGTGGACGCGCAGTACCGCAACTTCCCGCCCGTCATGGTCGAAGGCCTGCAGACCCATGACCTTGAGGGCATGGAGGCGTGGTTCATCGAGCGGCTCGCCGAGGCGGCGCGAAAATACCCGATCAAGGCGATCGCGGTCACCACCCACGGCGCGAGCTTCGTCTGCGTCGGGGAAGACGGGAAGCCCTGCGTGCCCTGCGTGTACTACACCCACGAACCCGGGGACGCGTTCCACGACCGTTTCTACGACCTCTTCGGGAAGAAAGAAGACCTCCAGGCGCGCACCGGCACGCCCGCGTTCAAGGCGATGATCAACCCGGCCAAAGGCATCCTCTTCGCCAAGGAGCGGTTCCCCGCCGCCTTCGGCCGGACGAAACATCTCCTCAACTATCCCCAATACTGGGGTCTCCGCCTCACCGCTGAGGCGGGCGCCGAGGGGACCTACGTCGGCTGCCACAGCTACCTCTGGGACTGGGTAGACGGCCGGTGGTCGAGCGTGGCCGAAAAGCTCGGCATCGTCGACCTCATGCCCGCCGAGCTCAAGGACTCCTGGGATGTCCTGGGCTGGATCACCGAAGAGGTGGCCGTCCGCACCGGCCTTCCCCGCGACACTACGGTGGTCATGGGCATCCACGACTCCAACTCGTCCCTCCTCCCCCACTTCGCCAAGAAGGGCGAGACGGGATTCATCCTCAACTCCACCGGCACCTGGTGCGTGATCATGAACCCGGTCCGCTCGTACGGCTTCGCTCCGGAGGAGCTCGGCGCGGTGGTCTTCTTCAACCAGTCCGCCTTCCGCACGCCCGTCAAGACCGCCATCTTCCTCGGCGGCCAGGAGTTCGAGACGTGGTCGAAGGCGCTCATGAACCTCCACGGGAAGGCCGACCTGCCGCCGTACCGGAGCGACCTCTACGACGCGATCCTCGCGGAGCGGAACGCCTTCCTCCTCCCCGAGCTCACCGCGGGGTCCGGCCAATTCCCCCTCTCCGTGCCGCGCGTCTCCGAGGGCGGCGTCGACTATCCCTTCGCCGAGATCGAATCGGGGCTGCGCGTCCCGCCCTGCTTCGCCGATTACGAGCGGGGCATCGCGGTGCTCCGCATCTCCCTCGTCATGCAGACCCTCACCGCCCTCGAGCGGGCGGGTCTCGCGGAGGGGATCGAGGTGTTCACGGAAGGCGGCTTCCGCAAGAACGAGGCGTACAACGTCCTGCTCTCGGCGGCCCTCCCCGCGTGCCGCGTGTCGCTCACCGACATCGCCGAGGCCACCGCCCTCGGCGCGGCCATGACGGCCAAAATGGCCCTCACCGGCAAGAAGCTCGCCGAGCTCGCCGCCGACTTCGAGGTGGAATACAAGGAGGTCCCCAAGCGAGACATTCCCGCGTTGGCTCCCTACCGCGCCGCCTGGCTCGCCCAGGCGGAACGCGCGTAGGCGTCCCGCGCCGGCGCGGCGAACGGAGCGAGCGGAGGGGCGCGGCGAAGAGGGAAATGTCCATGGAATAACCGCCATTGTCCATGGGCCGCCGCGCCCGTTCATAGTAATTTTTGCATATGACGAATTTGCGAAGGAGATGCGCATGAAAACCAAGGCAGTCAGATTATACGGCGTCGACGATCTCCGGCTCGAGGAGTTCGACCTCGGCGAAATCCGGGACGACGAGATCCTCGCGCGGGTGGTGTCCGACTCCATCTGCATGTCCACCCACAAGCTCGCCATGCAGGGAGCCAAGCACAAACGGGTGCGGCACGACCTCGCGAAGAACCCGATCATCGTCGGCCACGAGTTCTGCGGCTACATAGAGAAGGTCGGCGCCAAGTGGGCCAAGAAGTTCACGGCGGGATCCAAGTTCGCCATCCAGCCCGCCCTCAACTACGAGGGCACCCTCTGGGCGCCCGGTTATTCCTATGAACGCATCGGCGGCGACGCCACCTATATCATCATTCCCAACGAAGTCATGGAGATGGACTGCCTCCTGGAATACAAGGCGGACAACTTCTTCCTCGGTTCGCTCTCCGAACCCGTCTCCTGCATCGTCGGCGCCTTCCATGCCCAGTACCACACCAAGGGCGGTTCCTACGTTCACGACATGGGCATCGTCGAGGGCGGATCCATGGCCCTGCTCGCGGGCGTCGGCCCGATGGGCCTCGGCGCCATCGACTACGCCATCCACGCGCCGCGCAAGCCCGGAGTGCTCGTGGTGACCGATATCGACGACGCGCGGCTCGCCCGCGCCGAGGCGCTCCTCTCCGTGGCGGAGGCCGAGAAGCACGGCGTGAAGCTCATCTACGTGAACACCAAGGACGTCGCCGACCCGGTGGAGCACCTCAAAGCCGTCAACGGCGGCAAGCTCTACGACGACGTCTTCGTCTTCGCGCCCGTCAAACCCGTGGTGGAGCTCGGCGACAAGCTCCTCGGCCACGACGGCTGCCTCAACTTCTTCGCCGGCCCCACGGACACCGCGTTCTCCGCGATGTTCAACTTCTACAACGTGCACTACGAGTCGCACCACATCGTCGGCACCTCCGGCGGCAACACGGACGACATGATCGAGTCGCTGGACATGATGGCGAAGGGAGCGCTCAACCCGGTCTTCATGATCACCCACGTGGGCGGCCTCAACGCCGTCGGCGAGACGGTCATCAATCTGGACAAGATCCCCGGCGGCAAGAAGCTCATCTACACCCACAAGAAGCTGGACCTCGTGGCGATCGCGGACTTCGCCGCGCGCGGCGCGACCGACCCGTTCTACGCGGAGCTCGCGCGGATCTGCGCCAAGGCCGGTGGGCTTTGGAACGTCGAGGCGGAGCGGTACCTGCTCGCCAACGCCCCGGAGATTTGAGGGGCCGGACGGCGGATCGCGCGATCCGCCGTCCTAGCGAACGGCGTACTCGATCTGCTCCCGCACGTAATCTTCAAACGGTAAACCCATGAGCGCGAGCTGGGCGGGCAAGATGCTGCACGCGCCGAGCCCGGGATGGGTATTGATCTCCAGGATCCATATCGCGCCGTTCCCGTCGAGCTTGAAGTCCGTCCGCGTATGGAAGTCGGCCCGGATGAGCCCATGGAGGCTCAGCGCGGCCGCCCGCATCCGCTCCTGGATATCCTCGCGGATATCGGCGCGCGCCACGCGGTACGTCCCCTGCTCCTTGCATTCGGCGTCGAAGATCTCGCCGGGGTAGGAGACCTCGACGACGGGCATGGCGAGGAACCGGCCCTCGGCCGGCGAGAAGAAGACCGACGCGCAAAACTCCCTGCCCGGCACGTAGGGTTCAAGGAGGAGCGGGTACGCGTCCTCGCCGAGGAGCGCGAGGCGGCGTTCCAAGGTCGCCGCGTCCTTCGCTACCGAGATCCCGTCGCTCGAGCCCGAGCACGACGGTTTGACCACCACCGGCAGGCCGGCTCCGGCGGCGAGGGCCGGCGGCAGCGGATCGCCTTTTCGTTCCAGCACCGCGTCGGGGAGGACCGGCAAGCCGTGCTCCTTGCAGATCATCTTGGTGAGATGCTTATCGAGTCCGGTGAAGCTCGCGTAGAATTTGTTGCCGACGTACCTAACGCCGGCGAGGTCGAGGAGGGCCGCGACGCGGCCGTCGATCTCCTCCCTGCCGGAGAACGCGTCGAATACGCAATCGAGCGGGATCGCCTTCAAGATATCCAAAAGGTTCTCCGCTTCCGCCTTCGGCCGCATACCGTCGTCATAGAGGATCCAGCGCCGTTTCGCTTCCCAATCGATCACGTACGCGACGAACGCGTCCTTCGCCGCGGCGAGGACGCGCCGGCCCGACCGGAGCGAAAGGTAGCGTTCGCAGGAGATGCCGCCGGATAGTATCCCGATGGACTTCTTCATTCCGTCCGCGCCTTCCGATCGATCAGGATCGTGAGGAGGCAATTCGTCTGGACGTTCGTCATCGTCAGCAGGGGATCGGTCAAGGGGATGATCGCCAGGAGCAGGACGACCATGGTGGAGTACGGCAGCCGCAGCTGCTCGAACAAGATGGACAGCAGGGAGATGGAGACGACGGCGGGCGTGCCCGCGCCCGCGAACGAGACGGCCGCCGCGAGGGGGATCAACGCCGTCCACTGCAGGAGGCCGATGTCCTTCCCGTAGAGCTGGGCCGCGAATACGGAGCCGCAGAGGTAGAGGATCAGCATGCTGAACCTGGCCATGACGGAACTGATCGGAATGACGAGATCGGTCAAGCGGTGCCGGACGCCGAAATGGTCGTGCAAGGCCCGGATGCTGGCCGGCATGCTGGCGAGCGTGCTCCGCGTACCGATCGCGAGGAAGAGCGGTTCCCGCAATCCGGAGAAGACGCGGTCGATGCGGATGCGGGCCCTCCATGAGGCGATGAGGGCGCCCAGCAGGACTACCGCGACGCAGCTCACGTAAATCGACTGAACGAATCGGGCGAGCGCGATGATGATCTCCGGCCCCGTCTTCGCGATCTGGCTCGCCATGAGCGCGAAGGTCCCGAAGGGCAGGAAGAGCATGGTCCAGTCGAGCACCGCGAGGCAGACCGAAAAGAGCGATTCGGACAATTGGACCACGGGCTTCCCCTTATCCTTGAGGAGGCCGGCGGCGATACCGATCAGCATGGAGAAGAAGAGGATCTGCATGTTTTTCCCGGAAGCCAGCGCGGCGAAAATGTTCTCGGGAATGAAGGTCCGGATGAAATTGGCGCCTGCCCAGTGCTCTTGATTGACCGCCTCGAAATAGCCCTCGTCGGCGCCGCGCAACAGGCCTCCCACCAGCGCCTGCTCATCGAGCGACAGCGCGCCGGGCCGCATCGCCGAGACGACCGCGATGCAGATCGCGCCGACGCCGAGGAACGCGAGCGCGAACGGCACGAGGATGCTGGGCGCCTTCAGCCCGAGCGAGTCCGCCTCGAAGAGGCGCGCGAAGCTGCTCACCACCGAAGACACGAGGATCGGGGTCACGCACATCTTGACGAGAGTCAGATAGAACTCGCTCACCGGTTCCACCGCGAGCGCGAAATCCTTGAAGAAGATGCCGGTCGCGATCCCCGCCGCGATCGCGCAGAGCAGGACCGCCGGATTCTTTGCCCAGTTAGTCGTCATACGCTCTCTCGCCCAATCCGAGATCCAGGAGCCGGAGGATATCGAGGTTATCCCAACGCACCGCCATGCTCACGTCCTCGGAGAAACCGGAGATGCGGACGGGCCGGAAATAGAGGAGGCGCCGTCCGTCCGCGGCGATCCGCGCGCGGAAAACCCGCTCGTCGACGATGCACGCCTGTACCCGATGCCCGAGTAGTTCGTCGGCCGCGGCCTCCTGATCCTCATAGTACCGAACCTCGTTCAGGGGAAAGCCCCGCAGGTAACCGAGGACGGAAGCCCTCCGGTCGACGCCGATCCGCGCCGAAGGATCGGCCCGCAGCAGCTCCTCCAAACCGAAGCGCGCGGTCCCCCGACGTTCCGCGAAATACGTCCGGTCGATGACCAGGTAGAGGTCGTTCTTCCGATACGGTCGGGTGAACCGGAAGGCGCGCGCGTCGATCGCGTTGGCGCCGCGGCCGGATACGAAGACGTCCGCCCGGCCCGACTCAAGGAGCCGCAGGCAGGCCTCGTACGATTCCCCCGACTCGATGCGCAAGGGCACGCCGAGCGCCTGCGCGATCCGCTCGAGGTAGGGCCGCTCCGGCCCCGCCCACGCCGCGGAGCGGAGCTCCGCCGCATCGGGCGGCCGCCCGACGACGGCGCACACGAGCTCGCCGCGTTCCCGTATCCGCGGTATTCCGCCGTCGGCGAACGCGGGCGCGGCGAGGAGGAGGAACACGAGGCACGGCGCGCAGCGTCTCATCGCGCGTACTTCTCCAAAAGGGTTTTCGTCTCGGTCGGGTAGCCGTGCTGGTCAAGGAAGACGTTCACCCAATACTCGAGCTGCGCGTCGTCCCGGTGCACGACGATCCCGATCTGGTCGCGGATGCGTTCGAGCACGATCCGTTTCAGGTTGATCAACAGCTCCAGGCTGTCCTGGAGGGCGTTATGGACGCCGATCTCGTCCCGGAGCGCGGCGTCCGCCCGTAGGGCGGCGACGTTCCCCAACACGGCGTTCCAATCGTTTTCCAGGATCAACCGCCCCTGGGGAAACAGGGTCCGCGCCATTCCCACGTACGAGGTGCCCGCGCGTTCCGAAACGACGATCGCGCCGGCTCTCGACGCGCCGATATCCTCCGGCTTCAACGCCGCGAACGCGGACATCCGGTTGACGAGGAACACCGGATGCACGACGAGGTAGGGCTTCGAGAAACGCACCCGCATGGCGCGGCTCGCGGTGATGCTGACGAACGATATGCCGAGGTCGGCCTCCCTGCGGCCGACCATATCGACCACCTCGTCGTAGGTCTTCGCGTCGCGCTTGATCTCCAAGGCCACGCCGAGCGCGGCCGCGATGCCGCCGGCCAGATCCGGTTCGTGGCCGCGCAAGACGTTGCGTCCGTCCCGGTAGAACAGGGGGTAGACGTCCTCCGCCACCATGGCGACCGATAATTTCCCCGCGGCGAGGATGCGCGCGATATCCGGCGCCGGTTCTATGGCGACGAGGCTCGCGAGGCCGACGAGGAACATCGACACGAAAAGCGGCATCCTTTTCCTGAACGGCATGTCACCGTACCTTGACGAAGCGTCCGCCTTGCACCTTCTTCACGACGACGGTCTTCCCGACCGCGTTGCCGTCTTTGTCGAAGGTATAGGGCCCCGCGGGACCTTCCCAGGTTCCCATCGACCTGAGGCTTTCCGCGATCTTCGCCGGCACGAGGGAGTCCGCGCGGGCGATGGCCGCGACGAGCACCTTGAGGGCGTCGTATCCCTGCAGGGCCGCCTGGTCGGCGTCCTTCCCGTATTTTCCGTTGAACTTGCCCTTGAAGTCGCGGAAGGCGGGATGGGTCGAGTCGTCGTCATAGATCGTCACCGCGTAGACGTCCTCGGCGTACTCCTTGGCCGTGGACAGGAGCAGGGGATGGTCGAAGGCGTCGCCGCCGATGATCGGCTCCAGGATCCCGTGCTGCCGCAAGATCGCCACGATCTGGCCGGCCTGGGGCATGACGCCGGCCACGTAGACCGCGTCGAACGCGTAGTTCCTGAGCCAGAAATCGGCGGTCTCGGCGATTTCCTTCCTACCGGTGGAGGCGTCGTAGCTCGTCCGGTCCGCTACCTCGATATCGAGGCTGGAACACTGCTGCTCGAAGACGTTCGCCTGGCTCGCGCCGTAGCTGTTGTCCTGATAGTAGACCAGGATCTTCTCCCACCCCATCTTCCGGCAGAAATTGGCGGCCTCCATCCCGAAGATGCTATCGGAAGGGATATTGCGGAAGACCTTGTTCAAGCCCTGGGAGGTCAGCTGGACGCTCGTGGAAAGCGGGCTCAGCATCAGTATTCCGTAGTAGTGGTAGAGGATGGAATTAGGCACGGAGACCGCCGAGGCGGAGTGGCCGATCACGGCGACGATATCCCGCACCGAGGCGATCTCATAGGCCGTTTCCTGGCCGACGCCGACGTCGCTGTCGTCATCGAAGGGGATCAATTCTACCCGGCGGGAGAGCACGCCCCCCTCTGCGTTGACTTCCTCGCAGGCCAATTCGAGCCCCTGCCGGAGCAAGTTCCTTTTCTGGGACCACGGGCCCGCGGCCGCCACCTTTACCGTGGCTTTATTCCGTGCGGCGTAATACGCGCGCTGTTCCGCGGGGTCGTCGGATTTCATACAGGCCGTGACGCTAAGACAAGCGAGCGAAAGCGCCATGGCCATATAAACGCAGCGATCTTTCATAGTTCCGCCCCTTTGCCCCGCGAGGTCATATCTGTTGGCGCGCCGCCAGCTCATAGAAGAAGCCCTTCCTGTCCATGAGGTCCTGATACTTACCGCTCTCCTCGATCACGCCGTTCTGCAGGACGTAGATGCGATCGGCCTTGATGACCGTGCTCAGCCGGTGCGCGATGACGATCCTCGTGACGTTGAGGCTCTCAAGGCTTTGGCTCACCACCGCCTGGGTCCGGTTGTCGAGCGCGCTGGTCGCCTCGTCGAAGAAGAGGATGTTCGGACGGCGGACGATGGCTCGCGCGATGACCAAGCGCTGCTTCTGGCCGCCCGATAGGGTGCCGCCGCCCGCAGGCAATTCGGTATGCATCCCCATCGGCATGTCCCGGATATCCTGCTCAAGGCCGACCAACCGGGCCGCTTCCCAGGCGTCGTCGATCGTCAACAGCGTGCTGCCGACGATGTTCTTGTAGATGCTGCCCTGCAGGATGGAGCCGTTCTGCAGTACGACGCCCATCTGCCGTCGGACGGACGAGATATCGTACGAGTCCAAATCCTTGTTGTCGAAATAGATCGATCCGCTCTCGGCCTTCTCGAACCCGAGCAGCAGACGGAGGAGCGTCGATTTCCCGGATCCGGAGCCCCCGACGAGCGCCACGAATTCGCCCTGGGCCACCTTGAGCGAGACGTCCTTCAAAATGAGCGGACCCTCCGGCTCGTAGCGGAAATCGACGTGGCTGACCTCGATGTTTCCTTTGAGGCCCGTCGCGGCGGGCTTGGAGACGAGGACCTCGGGAAGCCCGTCCAGGATGGGCCGGGCCCGCGCGTACAGGGGGATCACCTGGATGCTTTGGGTCAACGCCGTGGTCATCCCGATCAGCGCCGTCTGGAACGCGGTGAAGGAGGCCATGAACGCGAGGAAGGTTCCGGTGGAGAGTGTCGGCCTCCCCGGCCCCCCGTTCCGTATGCCGTTCATGAAGATGAGGTAGAACAGGGTCGTCACCACCAAGGGGAAGAAGGAGGTGAAGGCGGCATGGAAGTTGTCGATGAGCCCCGACTTGAAGGCCAGTTTCTTCTTTTCGATGAACTTCTTGGCCCAGACGCCGAACGCGCGCTTCTCGGAAGCGGTGATGTTGAGCTTGCCGATCCCGATCATGAATTGGAGCAGGGTTCCGGTGATGCTCCCCTGGAGGTCGGCCACCCGCTTGTCGAACCGGTATCGCAGCGCGCCGACCGCCGCCGTGACGAGGATGGAAGCGAGGCAGAACCAGAGCCCCCAGACGGCCATGGTCCCGCTATAGCGGAACAGCTGGACCAGGTAGACGAGCGAGAAGAGGAAGCTCATCAAGCTCGCCATGATCATGCCCGAAAGGATCCGCCTGATCTGGGAAATCGCGAGGGTCCGCTCCGACAGGTCGCCCGCGGTGAAATCTCTGAAGAAGGGGACCGGCAATTTGATGACCCGATCCATGACGGCGGCTTGCAGGGAGACGTCCGACTTCGTCTCCAGCCGGGTCATCGCGAATCCCTTGATGAAATCGAAGAGCCCCGCCGTCAGGAAGCTGAGCACGATGAGGAAGGTCAGTTGCCCCATCTGGTTCTTCGCCGCTTCCGGGATGATCGTGTCGGTGAAGATCTTGGTGATCTCGGGAACGAGCAGTCCGATCAAGGTCCCGAGGAGCCCGAGGACCACGTACCGCGCGATATCGGCTTTCAGCCCTTCGGCGGTGTAGGCCAGGATATCCCGGATGCCGAGCCGCTTGTTCGGGAAGGGGAGGTAAAACATGTACGCGATGGGCGTCAGGCCCGCGAGCGCTCCGCGATCGACGAGTCTCCGCGCCCCGGTCTCCGGGTCGATGACGAGGTAGGCGTTGCCGTTCTTGGGGATGAGCGCCACGGGCTTTCCGTTTTCGCCCGCCTCGTAGGTCGCGTCCGAATCCTCTTCATCCGCCGCGGACGCCGAGAAACCGAGGAGGGGACCGCCGTCCTCTTTCCACCATTCGCCCCGCAGCAAGACGCGCCGCACGCGGACGTTGTTGTCCTTGGCGATCTCCTCGACGCCGTTCTTCCGGGACGTATATTCCTTTCCGGGAATCGCGGTGAGCGCGATGCCCGCCGTTTGCGCGACGAGCTTGGCGGACCCGAACAGGCCCCGGGCCTCCTCGTCGGCATACGCGGCCGTGAGGCGATCGCGCGGGCCGAGCAGGGAGCCCACCTGCTCCAACGTCGCGGCGAAGGCCCGGTCCGCGCGCCGGAATTTCTCCCGGATGCGCGCATCCTCGGCGGCGTGGCTTTCCCTTTTTTCCGCGCATAGGAGCGCCGCGGTCTTCAGGTGGTACGCGGAGAGCGTTTCCCGGAGCGTCCCCGCCCGCGCCAAGGAAGCCGTATCCAGGATACGGAGGTCTTGATCCTCTTTGACGGATACCGTCTGTTTCTGCGTTACCGGGAAATAGGCGGTTCCCATCCAATCCCGCAGGGCGATGCCGTTGAATGCGAAGACGCCCTCGTCGGGGGCGACCCACCGCACGGACGAGGCATACAGACGCTCGTCCGCGGGATACTCCCCGCTCCCTTCCAGGAGACGATTGGTTCCCCGTTCCGATTCGTACGCGCTCCGGAGGTTCTCGGTGAGCTTCGCGATCCACTCGGCCAAGGCCGGCTCGAACGCCTCCAGGACGGCTCCGTCGGCGCACCGCCCGAAGAACGCGGTCGCCTCCATGAGGGCGATGCGGGTATTCAAGGTGCCCGCGACCAGGATGGCGGAATCGCCCGGCGCCGGCAACGCGAAGAAAATCTCCCCCGCGCCCACGGTGGCGATGTGGTACCGGCTCCCCGTCCGGTCGCCGAGCCGCTGCGCGGCGAAGAGGAACGCCGTCCCCGACTCGACGCCGTACACCGTGCCGGAGTCCTCCAGGAGCAGGGTCGCGCTGTTGTCCACGGCGAGGGACTCGCGTATCGGGATCGAATCGAGCATGCTTCTCATAGCCCCCCACCCTACATGGTCCTGACCAGGTCCTGGTATTTGCCTTCCTGGTTGATGAGCGCCTCGTGCGTTCCCCGCTGTACGATGGCCCCGCGATCCAGGACGATGATCTCGTCGCAATCCCGGATGGTGCTCAGCCGATGCGCCACGATGATGCAGGTGCACCCCCTCCGTCGCACGTTGTCGTCGATGGTTTTCTCGGTGACCGGATCGAGGGCGCTCGTCGCCTCGTCCATGACGAGGACCCGCGGGTTGCAGGTCAGCGCCCGCGCGATCTCCAAGCGTTGCCGCTGCCCCCCGCTGAAATTGGTGCCGCCTTCCTCCACGGGCGCGAGGTAGCCGCCCGGACGCTGGGCGATCACCTCGTGGATGCAGGCGTCCTTGGCCGCCTGGATGTAGTCCTCTTCCGGAATCGTCGTGTCCCACATGGTGAGGTTGTCCTTGATGGTCCCCGCGAACATGAAGATTTCTTGGTCCACCATCGCGAACGAACTGGAAAATCGCTTCTTTTCCATAGCCGCGAGCGGCCGGAAATCGTAGAGGATCTCCCCCTCCCAGGGTTGGTAGAGGGAACTCGCGAGCTTGGCGACCGTCGACTTGCCGGACCCGGACCCGCCGACCAGGGCCACGCGGGAGCCCGGCTGCAACTCCAAGTCGAAGCCGGAGAGCAAGGGAGGCTCCAGGATGTTGTAGCCGAAGGACACGCCGCGCAGCGAAACGAACCCCTCGAGCTTGACGGGGGATCCGCCGTTCCCCTCCTCCCGTTCCTCTTCCTCTTTCTTCCCGCCCTCGTCCGGGAAATCTTCCTTGAAGCGTTTCGTGGCGCCGTAAGCCATGACGTCGTCGAGGCGCTGCATGTCGGCCTGTCCGGTCTGCAGGTCGCTCCCGAGGTTCATCAGGGCGCCGACCGGGGCGATGAAGCTGCCCATGAGCCCTTGGAACGCCGCCAACATGCCCATCGTCAGGTTACCGTTCATGACGCGGAGCGCGCCCACGGACAGGACCGCGACGGTCAGGATCTTGGAAAGGAAGGCCGGAATGGCGGTGGTGATCTGGGCGATGACCGCCATATCCTGCTGTTCCTTGATGAGCTTCGCCTGTTGCCCCGACCACTGCACGAAGAAATCGTTTTCCGAACCGGAAGCCTTGAGCGTTTCGATCATGCCGATTCCCGACATGCTGATGCCGTACAGCTTTCCGTATTCCTGCTGGATCTTCTGGCTCCCGACGATCCGTTTCTCGTTGATGACGCGCAGCACCGCCAGGTCCGCGGCCACCACCGCGACGCACATCAGGGTCAGGATCAGGTCGTATTGGAGCATCAGCAACGCGTAGAAGACGATGGAGAAGATGTTGATCGCCGTAACCGCGAGCTTTTGGGAAAGCAACTCGGCCACCTTGTCGTTGACCTGCATCCGGTTCGCGATCTCGCCGGGCATCCGTTGGGAAAAGAAGGCCATCGGGAGTTTGAAGACGTGGGCCAGGAATTTCGAGGAGGAGGCGAGCGCCAGTTTCGTCTGATAACGGAGCAGGTACGCTTCCTGCAGCCAGGTCAGGCCGCACTTCACGATCGCGGTGCCGAACATGGCGACGACGAGCGGCTTGAAGAAACCGACCATGCCGTTGATCAGGACCTTGTCCACGAAGAAGCGCGTGAACGTCGGAATGACGATGCCCGGCAGGATCAGGAAGAGCCCCGTCAGCACGACGTAGGCGAGTACGGATTCCGACCCGCGGACCCGGGAGCGGATCATCGGCAGGATGCTCGGCTTCTGGCCGCCCCGCTTGAAGGCTTCGGTCGGCGCGAATTCCAGGATGACGCCCGTAAAGGACTGGTCGAAGTCCTCCCACGAGATGACCTTCTTGCCGTGCGCGGGATCGTTGATATAGACCTTGCGTCCCTTGATGCCTTCGAGCACGACGAAATGGTTGAAATTCCAGAAGATGATCGCGGGGAATACCACGTTCCGCAAGCCGTCGATATCCCGTTGGTACCCTTTGGCCTCCAGCCCGAATTTCCTCGCGGCCTTGATGACGTTGATGGCCTTGGACCCGTCCCGCGATACGCCGCATTCCACCCGCAAGCGCTCCAGGGGGACGTATCGCTTGTAGTACCCCAAGATCATGGCCAGGGAGGCGGCCCCGCATTCGAGCGCCTCCATCTGGAGCACCGTCGGCGTATTCGCCCGCGGCTTGAATCCCGCGCGCTCTTCCCGCGGCTCCGCGGTAGGTCGGTCGGACATCACGGCCCCTTCGTCGACGCGATCGAATCCTCGCCGACGCCGAAGAATCGCCGCTTGATGAGCGGGATCAGGAGCGAGATCGGCCGCTGGGTCCGGACGGTCACGAACGCGGTGCACAGGATTCCGGAATCGATGCGCATGTCGGGCCCCCGCGAGGAGGACCATTTATATCCGGAGGGCGTCCGCGGATCGGGGATGATATCGGCTTTCACCTCGATCGGTACGCCGATCTTGGTGAAGCTCGACAAGAGGCCCGGGTGATGGAAGGTGTTCTGGATGTACTGGCTCGTCACCGGAAAATCCGAAACCTCGGTGACGATGCCGAGGATATACCCGTATTCTTCCTGCTTCACCGTGGACGGGCTGATCGCGATGTTCATGCCGCGCCGGATCTTCTTCCCGTCCTCCGCGTTGAAATAGACCACGCCCCGGAACGTCTTGAGGCTCGATTCCTCCGGCTCGACGATGGCGATGGCGGTGCCCTGGCTCACGTAGTCGCCCTTGTTGACGCTGACCTCGAACACGAGGCCGGTGACGTTGGAGACGACCTTGGTTTGATTCCGGTAGCTTATCTGCAGAATTTCGATGTTCTTCCGCGCTTCCTCCACGCGCTGCTCGAGGGCCAGGAGCTGCTTCCGGTTTTCCCCGGAGACCTGGAGTTTGCTCACGTTGAGGTCCGCCAACCGGATCTCGACCTCCTGGAGCTGCGCGTCCAGGGAGTTCAGCTCGCTCTTCGCGGCGAGCAGCTGCTGATTCGTGACGAGGCCCTCGTCGAAGAGACCCTGGAGGTTCTCCACGTTCTCCGCGACCGCGTTCCGCTGCTTGATGAACCGCAGCCGTTGGAGTTCCAGGCTCGACTTGCTCGTGCTCAATTTCTTCTCGGTCAGCGCGAGGTTGCCCGTCGAGTACTCCAGGACGCTCCGGTATTCCTCCTGGAGGTCCTCCAGGTTCTGCGTGGCCATCTGCAGTTGATCCAGGAGATCGTCGCGCTGGATCCGGGCGACGATCTGGCCGCTCTTCACCCGGTCCCCGTTCTTGACGAAGACGTTCTTCACCATGCCGCCCGCCGGGGAGTTGATGCCGAACACGTGTCCCGCGGACATCAGGACGCCCTTGCCGATCACCCGCTCCGGGATGGTCCCGATCACGCCCCACGCGCACACCGTCGCCAAGAGCAGGCCGACGCCGATCAAGGCCACCCAGCCCCGCGGCTGGATGACCGTTATGGCGTGGTCGAGCTCCTCGGGCGACGACAATCTCGCGAGCGCCGCTTTCCTGAACAATTCCTTTTCCACGTCGACTTCCTTTCTCAGTCCGCGAGCTCGGGCATCCGGTAAAGCCGTTCTATGGAGAAATCGTTGCGCCGCGCGTCGTCTATGCCGACGAGCGACCCGACGTAGTACTTGAGGTTGAGGACCGTCGTCAGATAGGCGCGAAAACTCGCGTAGAATTGGGACCTCACCATGACGTACTGCTCTTCCAGGCCGTACAGGTCGTCCACGGTGATGAGGCCCGCGTCGAACCGTTTCTGCTCGCCCTCGATCAGGGACGCATGGAGTCTGACTACCTCGAGCGCGTTCCGCAGGGCATCCAGATAGTCCGCGTAGTTCGCGAACGCCTGCCGGGTCCCGATGATCGCGTTGCGGATACCGGCGTCCAGGTTCAGCGCGGCCTGCCGATGCTGGGCGACGCAGGCATCGTAGGTTCCGGTCTTGTTGTTGGGCACGGACAGGTTGAAGAGCACGCCCACCGAATAATCGAGGCCGCGCACGTTCTCCGTGAACGCCGCGACGGAGCTATAGGCCGCGTCGTCGTAGACCGTTCCCCGGTACCCCGCGGAGGCGAAGACCTCGATATCCGGCCGGGAGGCGATCCCGGCCGCCGCCATCCGGGTCTCGGCGATGTCGACCTGCTTTTGGAGGGCCTTGATGCTCGGCCTATCGAGGACCGCCCGCCGGACGCGCCCGTCCTCCCAGGCGACGAGCTTCGCGGCGTCGGCCACGACGAGACCTTCGGGGAAGACGTCGGCGGGAGGGGCGGGTTCCGCGACCCGGTCCGCGGGCAGCCCCATGAGCCGGGCGAGGGCGACGAAGGCGGTCTGGAGCGCGGCTTTCGCCAGGATGATGTCCGTGTCTTTCCTGGCTATGTTGGCCTTCATCCAAATCGTTTCCGTCTTGGACGCGACGCCGGCGGCGACCATCGCGGCGAGGTTCTTCTCGCGCGAGCGCAAGCGGGAGGCGCTCTCCTCAAGGGCGCGGTGCTGCATGAACGCGACCGCGTAGTTCCAATACGCGTCGGCGACGTCCAGTATCGTCGCGCCGATCAGGTCCTCGAGCTCCAGCTCCTGCTGCTCGAGGTAGAAGCCCGCCGCCGCGATGTTCTTGGCGGCGAGCGAATCGTCGAAGGCCTTCAGGATGGGCAGCGAGAGCTCCACGTCCGCGCCGGCGTAGGTGCGGGCCGCCGGGTCGAAGGCGTATTCCCGGCCGACGGGTATCGACCCCTTCGCCACGCCGTACTTCTCGTTCGTACGATCCGAGACGAGGGAGACCTTCGCGTCCAGCCCGAATTTGAAGAGCTTCTCCACCCACAGGCGGGAGGACAGGCTTTGCGCCGTGTCTCCGTCCAACAGGATGGTATCGGAAGCGGCGCTGTTCTCGACGTCATCCTCGTCGATCGGCGTGACGGTCCGGTCCAGGGCCAGGCGGGCCCCCACGGCGGCGTCCAAGGGGGCCACGGTTTCCTTGAGCCGCCCGCGCGCGATCGCCACGGCCTGGCCCTTGGCTTGGATCGCCTCGTTGTTCTTGAGGGCGTACTCGATCGAACTCCGGAGGGTGACGCCCTCCTCCGCCGACGCGACGGCCGCGCAACAGAAGAACGCGGCATACAGCCATCTTTTGACGTCGCATATTTTCATCATGGCGCCCCCGGACGCGCGGCTACGCTCGGAGAATCCCTGCCATGGCGTTTCGGGGCGGGGCGACGCGCCGCGCGTTATCGGTTCGGCGTAGGATCAGTCGGTGCGGTTACGGCGGTGATGATCGTTCGACGTCGTTGAAACAGTGCTCGACGGTTCCGCTGTACGGAGATGAAGGCCGGGATCTCGGTTGTTTTTACGTATGGAGTAGGTACATTCGATAATTAAACAGAGAATACGCCCGTTGCCGTACGGCGTCAAGTTCGCCTATTCCATTCCCGCGGAGGAACGCGTGACGGTCGATGAGCGCCGATACGCCTCTTGGTAGACCGCGTCGATGGATCGGCCGAGCTCCTTGGCGGCGACCGCGCGCATGATGGGCTCCTGCAGGGGGAATTTCTTCCGGACCACGCCGTGGTTGCGGTGGGTGACCCGGGTTCCGCGTTGCCCCTCCGCGTCCACGTACGATTCCAAGGTCCACGAGCCGGCCGAGGCGCCGACGCTCCCGTCGGTGCCGGCGAGGTTCCAGGACAGGTTCCAGGATCCGCTCTGGCGATCCTCCGCGATCACGAGGGCCAAATCATACTCCGTGGGGTACCGATATCCGAGGATGGCGATCTCGTAGCGCTGCCGAATGGTGGCGCACGACCGGTCCCGGCTCAGGACCGTCGTCCGCACGAGGCGGGGCAGGAAGCGGGGATACGCCTCGAAATCCTCGAGGACGGCCTTGAACGCCCCGAGCGGGAGGGGATAGGCGCGCACGAGTTCCGTGTCGCTGCGGATCCAGGATCCCCCGCCCTCCGTCGATTCCGTCAGGATGGAGATCGTGGTCGATGCGCCGTCCGCGCCGTCGGCGAACGCGGGGCGCGGAGCGCCCAGGGAGGAGAGTCCCCCGAGGACGAGCGCCAGGAAAAGGAAACGGCTCCGGACGAGGGACGGGCTGCGGGAAGAAGCGCGCGCGGTCATAATACCTGACATGATAGATCATCTTTATGATCGCTCCATCAGGGCACCGATAGAATTCGGTGAAAACGCTCAATCGATGGCGTCGTCGGACTTTCGGTAGCCGGGAATGGCCTCTACCTGCGCGTTCTTCGCCGCCGCGGCCTTATACTCCGGCCACCGGCGCAGCGCCTCGTGGTAGCCGTCGAGCACGGACGCGCAGAGCTCGCGCTCGCCGACCATGCGCATCACGGTCAATTGGAAGGGATACTTCTTCTTCACGAGGCCGTCGTTGACGTGGCGCACGAGGACCCGGCTCTCGCCGCCCTCCGAGACGTCTTCAAGATACCAGGACCCGTTCGTCGTGCCGACCGATCCGTCCGAATCGACGAAATGCCACGCGAGGCGCCACGCGCGCGGCAGGCCGGAATCGTCCGGCTCGATGGTGGTGGCGAAGATGGAGGTGAAGGCGAAGCCGAGTATCTTCACCTCGAAGCGCTGGCGCATCGCGGGGACGCCGTCCGCGGTCGTGAAGTGGTCCACCGCCGCGAGGTGGGGCACGAAATCGACGTACGAGGCCGAATCGAGGAGCACGGTCTTGTAGGCTTCCAAGGGTATCGGAAAGACCGCGACGACCTCCGTCGAGCTCCGGACCCACTTCAGGCCGCCGGAGGCGACGGTCCGCATGTCGACGCGCACGGCCCGCGGCGCGGCCGGAGGCAGGGCGAAGGCGGCCGGAGCCGCGAGGAGCGCCGCCAAGACGGAGAGCAGGAAGGGAGGGAGCCGCCGCGGCCCCGCCCGGCGACGACTGGATTTTACCTGGACGTCTTCGTATCTTCGAAGCATGAAATCTCCAAAAGAACTGTCTCTCGATCGTAAACTCCTGGCCGCGGTGGAGGCCCTCGATCCCGCCGGCCGCGCGGTGAAGATCACCGAGCTCTTGCTCGCCGATCCGGAAATCCACGCGATGCAGGAATACGCGAACAACGTCTCCATCAAGCGGCTCGGGTACAACGACCACGGCCCGGTGCATATGCGCAAGGTCGCGCTCAACGCGACGGTGATGATGGGCCTGCTCAAGCAGGCCGGCATCAAGACGAGCCTGGAAACCGAGGAAGTCGGCGACTTCGAGGACGGCCTCGTCGCGGTGCTCCTCGCTTCCTTCCTCCACGACCTCGGCATGACCATCGGCCGGCAGGACCACGAGCTCCACAGCGCCTATCTCGCGTATCCTATCCTGGATCGGCTCCTTCGTGAAGTGTACGGCGAAGACCTGCCGCGCCGCGTCGTGATCCGGTCGCTCGCCACGGAAGGCATCGTCGGCCACATGGGCGGCCGCAAGATCCACTCGCTTGAGGCCGGCGTGATCCTCCTGGCCGACGGCTGCGACATGGAGAAGGGCCGCGCCCGCATCCCCATCTCCCTCGGGAACGAGCCCCGCGCCGGCGACATCCACAAGTATTCGGCCAACTCCATAGAGGGCGTGCGGCTCTCCGCGGGGACGGAGAAGCCCATCCGCATCGACGTGACCATGTCGAGCGAGGTCGGTTTCTTCCAGGTGGAAGAAGTCCTCATGGGCAAGGTCTCGGCGAGCACCGCGAAGAACCACATCGAACTGTACGCGGGCGTCCAGCAGGGCGAGACGAAGCGCTATCTCTGAGCCCGAGGGCGCCGATTCCCGGCGCAGAGCGTAGCCTCGTGCCGCTCCGGCGTGGTAGTTTCTTCCCACTATGCTCAAGAACAACGAATACTTCGATGGCAAGGTGAAGTCCATCGGCTTCGATACGGACGGCGGCAAGGCCACCGTGGGCGTCATGGAGGCGGGCGAATACGAATTCGGCACCGCCGGGGCCGAGCTCATGACGGTAGTCGCGGGGTCGCTCACCGTGCAGCTGCCGGGGTCGGCCGCATGGCGGACCTTCTCGGCCGGGGAGGAATTCCGGGTGGCGGCCGACAGCAAATTCCGCCTCAAGGTCGCGGAGAACGCCGCGTACCTCTGCCGCTACCTCTAGAGCCCGCCCGGATGCCCATGAAGACCGAAGCCGTCATCTTCGACATGGACGGAGTCCTGGTCGATTCCGAATGGTTCATCGCCGAAGCCGCCCGCCGGATGTTCGCCGAGACCCACGGCGCGGAGGTGAAGCACGAGGATTTCCTCCCCTTCGTCGGCCGCGGCGAGAACCTCTTCCTCGGCGGCGTGGCGGAGAAGTACGGGATCGCCGCCTTCGACGTGGAGCGGGACAAGGCCCGTACCTACGCCGTCTTCATCGAGATCGTGCGCGGGAAGCTCAAGGAGCTGCCGGGCGCGTCGGCCTTCGTGGCCGCGTGCAGGGCGAAGGGCCTCAAGACCGCGCTCGCCACGAGCACGGACAAGATCAAGATGGAGGCGAACCTCCGGGAGATCGGCCTGGACGGGGACGCGTTCCTGGCGAAGGTGAACGGCCTGGACGTGGAGCGGAAGAAGCCCTTCCCCGACATCTTCCTGGAGGCCGCCCGGCGCGTGGGCGCGCGGAGCGAGGCCTGCTGGGTGGTGGAGGATTCCACGAGCGGCGTCAGGGCCGCGAAGGCCGCGGGCATGCGCTGCCTGGCCCTGCTCACGACCTTTCCGGAGGCGGAACTCCGCGAAGCGGGCGCCGACGCGTTCGCGCGGAACCTCGCCGAAGCGGACGTCGCCCTCTTCGCCTAGGGC